>CALMPG010000077.1 GCA_937871915.1 uncultured Phycisphaerales bacterium | reverse complement strand
CACTCCCCCCACCCCCCCCGCCCCGCTCGCTCTCGGTGAGCAGCGGCGTCCACCCACTGCCCTGGAACCGCTGCGCCAGCGTCCGGGCTGCATCGGCCGGAGACCCGCGCAACTGCCCTTCGACCACAAGCCCGGGGCCGACCCGGCGCTGCGTCGCATCGGTCATCAGATCGGCGACCTGGATGTCCGGCGGGGCCGGAGGTACGGGCACGCCGGCCGAGCCGCCCGGCATCGAGGCGGAGTGCCGCCCGGCCTCGGAGCCCATCGACCCCAACAGGAAGAACAGCGCCATCATCACAAACACGAGGTACAGAATCGGGATGCCGCGCCCCGATGTCGTCCCGTCCACAAACAGCGAAAAGAGCGCGACGAGCACCATGAAGCTCACGAGCACGCCCGCAAGAGGAGAAAGAAGCCGTGGTCGAGGCATTGGTACACTCCGGTGGACGCCCCTACACCCCGCCGGCGGCTCGGCCGCTATCCGAAGAGCATTGCGGACGCGGATGGAGCGCTCCATGCGGACGCTTCCCCAATCGACCGCACGGTTCCGACTCGATTGCGACTCCACGGGCGGATCGCCGCCGCGCAAGGCGTGGAAAAGAACAGGTTGCACCCACGCCCGAGGCGGATTGGGGAACGATGCTCATTGAGGTGGGCGAACCAGCGAGCCAGCATGTGACCAGTCGAGACGGACACGGAGCATCTCCGGCTTTCTCTCCTCGGCCCATCCCCTCGGACCTTCCCCGGAGGATGAATAATGTATGCCGTCGCGTCACTTCCCGCGCAGGAACGTTCCATGGCACATCCCAATCGTCACACGCCGCACTCCGCGTCCACCGAGCCCCGGCACACCCCCGGTGGCACCGTTGATCGCAACGGTCGTCGCGTCGTAGGCCGCCTCCGCCTCCGTGCCCATCTACTCTCTCAACGCCGGACCGACGGCCCGGAGAACTCGCTCGCGGATTGGGTTCGGGCGACGGGGGAACCCGCGGCCGCACACGGCGCGCAACGCTGACGGGTGTGTGCCGCAACCGCGTGTCGCACCACGCGCCGAAGCTGCGGGTCGCGTGTGCCTGTCCGACGAGTGTTCATGGAGCCGTCTATGCAACTGGGAATGATCGGATTGGGCCGGATGGGCACGAACATGGTGCGTCGCCTAACGAAGGCCGGCCATCAGTGCGTCGTGTACGACGTCCGACCCGAGGCGGCGCGGGCGCTTGCCAGGGAGGGCGCCATCGCCGCAAGCTCGCCCGAAGACTTTGCGAGGCGGCTGAGCAAGCCCCGCGCAGCGTGGATGATGGTTCCCGCGGCCGCCGTGGACGCGACGCTCAAGACGTTCGTCCCGCTGCTGGAGAAGGACGATGTGCTCGTGGACGGCGGCAACTCGTACTACCACGACGACATCCGGCGCGCGAAGGAACTCAAAGGCAACGGCATCCACTACCTCGATGTCGGCACGAGTGGGGGCGTGTGGGGGATGGAGCGCGGCTACTGCCTGATGATCGGCGGGGACAAAGCGGCGGCCGAGCGCCTGGACCCGATATTTGCCGCGCTCGCGCCCGGCGCGGGGTCGGCGGCGCGAACTCCGGGCAGGGCCGAGGTCGGCGGGACGGCCGAGAAGGGCTACCTGCACTGCGGGCCGTCCGGGGCGGGCCACTTCGTGAAGATGGTGCACAACGGGATCGAGTACGGGCTGATGGCCGCGTACGCGGAGGGAATGAACATCCTCCGCCACGCCAACGTCGGGAAACAGCGACGCGAGGAGAGTGCCGAGACCACGCCGCTGCGTCACCCCGAGTTCTACCAGTACGACCTGAACCTGGCCGACATCGCCGAGGTCTGGCGGCGCGGCACGGTCATCGCCTCGTGGCTGCTCGATCTCACCGCGGCGGCACTGCTGGAGAATCCCGAGCTCGACAAGTACGCGGGAAGAGTGTCGGACTCCGGCGAGGGGCGCTGGACGATCGCCGCGGCGCTCGAGGAGTCGATCCCGGCTCCCGTTCTGAGCGCCGCGCTCTACGAGCGGTTCAGTTCTCGCGCCCGGGCCGACTTCGCCAACCGGATGCTCTCGGCCCTCCGCTTCGAGTTCGGCGGGCACCACGAGCGGGAAGCGACCGCGGAGGGCCGGGACTAAATGGCTACCTCCCACTCCGATGCGCTGGTGGTCTTCGGTGCAACCGGCGACCTCGCCCACAAGCGGATCTTCCCCGCGCTGTACGCCCTGGCCAAGCGGGGCGCGCTCAAGCTCCCCGTCATCGGCGTCGCCTTCCCCGAGTGGAGCATCGAACGCCTGCACACCCGCGTGAAGGACAGCCTCCGCCACGCCGGCGGGATCGACGACACGCGCGCCCTGAAAGACTTCCTGTCCCGGCTCCAATACGTCAGCGGCGACTACAACGACGCGGCCACCTTCGCCGCGCTCAAGCGGGCGCTCGGCAAGTCCAGGCGCCCCGCCCACTACCTGGCCATCCCGCCCTCCCTCTTCGCGACCGTCATCCGCGGCATCGGCGCCGCGGGCCTGGCCGACGGCGCCAGGGTCATCGTCGAGAAGCCCTTCGGGCGTGACCTCGCCTCCGCGCGAAGCCTCAACGCCGTCGCCCACGAGGTCTTCCCGGAAAAGGCGATCTTCCGCATCGATCACTTCCTCGGCAAGGAAGCGATCATGAACATCCTCTACTTCCGCTTCGCCAACTCGTTCCTCGAGCCGATCTGGAACAGAGACCACATCGCCAGCGTGCAGATCACCCTCGCCGAGAAGTTCGGCGTCCAGAACCGCGGCGCGTTCTACGAGACCGCCGGCTGCCTGCGCGACGTCATCGAGAACCACCTCTTCGAGGTCGTCGCGCTGCTGGCGATGGAGCCGCCCTCCTATCGAGGGTTCGAGGCCGTCCACAACGAGAAGGCCCGCGTCTTCAAGGCCATGCGTCCCGTGCGATCGACCGACGTCGTGCGTGGCCAGTACGCCGGCTATCGCACCGAGCCCGGCGTCGCGAAAAACTCAGATGTCGAGACCTTCTGCGCCATGCGCCTCTTCATCGACACCTGGCGCTGGAACGGTGTCCCCTGGTACCTGCGCTCGGGCAAGTGCCTCACCGAGACGGCCGCGGAGATCATGGTTGAACTCAAACCGCCCCCGCAGGCGCTCTTCGCGGACTCGGCCCCCGGCCGCGGCCGGACCAACTACCTGCGATTCCGCCTCTCGCCGCGCTCCGCGATCGCCCTCGCCGCCCGTGTGAAGCGCATGGGCAAGGAGTTCGTCGGCGAACAGAAGGAGCTGTACCTGCTCGAAGAGGAGCCGGGCGAAGAGATGCCCTACGAGCGCCTGCTCGGCGATGCCATGGCCGGCGACGGGGCGCTCTTCACGCGCGAGGACGCCGTCGAGGCCGCGTGGGCCGTCGTCGATCCCGTCCTCAAGCGCCACGCGCGTGCGGTCCCCTACCGCCGCGGCTCCTGGGGACCCGGGCAGGCCGACATCCTCATCGCCCACGACGGCGCTTGGCACAACCCCGCCGCCCCGAGGGCCACCCGATGACGAAGCCCCGAGTCCTGGTCGTTGATGTGGGCGGCACGCACGTCAAGCTCCTGGCGAGCGGCCGCACCTCCCGCCGCGAGTTTGTCTCGGGGCCCGAGATGACCGCCGCGGCGATGGTCGCCGGGGTCCTCAAGGCCGCGAACGGGTGGTCGTTCGACGTGGTCTCGATGGGCTACCCCGGCCCCGTGCTTCGCGGCCGCCCGGCGGCGGAGCCGCACAACCTCGCGCCCGGATGGGTCGGGTTCGACTTCGCCACCGGCTTCGGACGCCCCGTCAGGATCATCAACGATGCGGCGATGCAGGCCCTGGGCAGCTACAAGGGGGGCGGGAACATGCTCTTCCTGGGCCTCGGCGCCGGGCTCGGATCGGCCATGATCGTGGGCGGCATCGTCGCGCCGATGGAGCTGGGCCACCTTCCCTACCGGAAGAAGACGTTCGAGCACTCCGTGGGCCTCCGGGGGCTGGATCGCCTCGGGAAGAAGAAATGGCGGCGCTGCGTCGACGACGCCGTCGCCCGCCTCATCGCGGCCCTCCAGCCCGACGATGTGGTGCTGGGCGGCGGCAACATCCACCACCTCAGGGCGCTACCCAAGGGCTGCCGCGCCGGCGACAACGCCAACGCCTTCAAGGGCGGGTTCCGGATGTGGGACGATGCGCGGAATACGCCGGCGGGGACGCGCACGCCGGGCGCGTCGGCGTTCCCCACGTTCGAGATGCAGAAGAAGGCGTTGGGCGCCAACGGCGCGAGCAAGCCGAAGCGGAAGTGACTCTGGCCCGCGCCGCGGATCGACCCCGCCTTCCTCCCCTCTTCTCCGCCCGCCGTCGGCCCTCGCGGCAGGCGTCTCGAGCCGCTGGCTACGCATCCCAATCCAACCCTCGGGCGGGCATCCCGAGCGATTCGGCAAGACCCGCCCCGGAAACGCAAACGCCCCGGCCTTGCGGTCGGGGCGTTCACTTCTAACGGTGGATCGCGTATCTGTCCAGAAGGGCCGAGTAGCCATCGGGCCGGGTTGTCGCCTTTGGCTGGTCCATCGCGGCTCCTCAAAACGAGCACGAAGTCGCGAAAGTCGTTACGGAACGCCAGCCCAACACCAGGACAGCTACAGAATGGGCCATTTGGTTTCGATCTTGGTGCTTGGAAGGCGTGCCGGCCAAGAGACTGGTACGACAAGCGACTCTGGACCACAATCGCGCCCCTTGAGGCCCGAACCGGCCAGAACCGGTCATGGCCATGCTGTCGGACAGAGACCCGCCCCGCGGGCGACCCGCCCGGCGAACCCTTCGCAACGTGGGCCCAAAAGCGAAACCACCGCCGAAGTCTCTCGGCAGCGTTCCCTGAAAACCAAAGGGCCGGCTGCTTTCGCAACCGGCCCGGCAATAGCGGGGGTAGGATTTGAACCTACGACCTCCGGGTTATGAGCCCGACGAGCTACCAGGCTGCTCTACCCCGCAATCAATGGGGCGAGTGTAGGGCGGGGCGAGGGGGGATTCAACAGATTCCGGGAATACCGACGCGACGGGTGGTGGTTGCGCAACGAAAAACCCGCCGTTGGCGGCGGGGGGGTGGGGCGTTGAGAGCAGGAGCGACGCACGATTCCGCCACGGAGTGTCGGGGTACCCGGTCTCCCGATCAGGCCGACTCCTTGCGCTGGATGCGCAGCTCGGCCAGCCTGCGGGGCTTGAGGACATCCCCCTCGTCGATGACGACCTCGACGCCGGCGTGGTTGCCCTCCGGCAGGTCGTACATCAGCCCGATCATGACCTCCTCGAGCACGGCGCGAAGGGCCCGGGCCCCGGTGTCGCGCTTGAGGGCCTTCTCGGCGATGGCCCGGAGGGCGTCGTCGGTGAAACGGAGCTTGGCCCGCTCGAGGTTGAACATGTGCTGGTACTGGCGCACCAGCGCGTTGCGGGGCTCCGTGAGGATGTTGATCATCGCCTCGACGGTGAGGGGCATGAGCGGGGCGAGCACCGGCAGGCGGCCGACGAACTCCGGGATCATGCCGAACTCGATGAGGTCGTCGGCGGTCACCTGCGAGAGCACCATCTCGCGGTCGCGCTCCACCGCCCCGGCCGTGGCGGCCTCGACGTTGAACCCGATGCGCTTGCGGCCGATGCGCCGGCGGATGATGTCCTCGATGCCTACGAACGTGCCGCCGCAGATGAACAGGATGTGCGACGTGTCGATCTGGATGTACTGCTGCTCGGGGTGCTTGCGCCCGCCCTGGGGCGGCACGTTGGCGACGGTGCCCTCGAGCATCTTCAGGAGGCTCTGCTGCACGCCCTCGCCGGAGACGTCGCGGGTGATCGAGACGTTCTGGCTGGTCTTGCCGATCTTGTCGATCTCGTCGATGTAGATGATGCCGCGCTGGCAGGCCTCGACGTCGAAGTCCGCGCTCTGGAGGAGTTTGAGCAGCAGGTTCTCCACGTCCTCGCCGACGTAGCCGGCCTCGGTGAGGGTGGTGGCGTCGCCGATGGCGAAGGGGACGTTGAGGATCTTGGCGAGGGTGCGGGCCAGGAGCGTCTTGCCCGAGCCGGTGGGGCCCATGAGCAGGATGTTGCTCTTGTCGAGCTCGACGTCGGTCTCTTCCTTCTCGACGTGCAGCAGCCGCTTGTAGTGGTTGTGCACGGCCACGGAGAGGGCCTTCTTGGCCATGTCCTGGCCGATGACGTACTGGTCGAGGAACTCCTTCATGGTGCGCGGCGTGGGCACCGTGGTGAGCATCGAGCTCGCCGACGAGACCTTGCGGCGTTCCTGCTTGAAGATGTTCTGGCACAGGTCGGTGCAGTTGGAGCAGATGTAGACGTCGCCCGGGCCCTCGACCATGGGGCCGACGTCGCGGCTGGTCTTGCCGCAGAACGAGCAGGTGGTGATCTTGCGGCCGCGGAAGCCGGAGTCACCGCCCCCGCCCCCCCCACCGCCTCCGCCGGACTGTCCGGCGCGGTTGCCCTGGTTCATGTCGTTGCGGTTCGGGGGCATGGCCATGCAGCCGTTCCTCTGGGTCTTGGGTTGGTCCGGGGGAAGGAGTCTCGCCCGGCACGGAGGTTGTTTGCGAACACGAATGTATCGGCGAGCGGGCGGAACGGCTGGAACGAATCCCCTCAATGGGCGAGTCGCGGGGCCCCGCGTCGCCGCGCGAGGCCGGCCGGGCCGGTCGTGAGGAGATTCTACCCCGGCCCTCATGGAATGCCGCGCGGAAAGTGAGTTTGCGCGCAACGACGATCGGATTCGGGCGTTATGGACGACCCCCCGGATTTGCGGACCCGGCGTTCGAAGCGCCAGGGTCGTCATAACCGGGCGGCAGGTCCGGGACGGGAGGGGTTCCGGGTGGAGGTGCGGGCGCCGCGCGGGGCGGGGCTATCGGGCCACGCGCGGCCGGGCGCACGCCGGCGATGCGGCGCTTGGGATCGGGGAGCTCGAAGAGGCCGTCGGATCGCTCGGTGTCGAGCATGACCGAGACGCGCGAGGCGATGGAGCGTCGGGTCTGCTCGTACTCGTCGGTGGAGATCTCGCCGCGTGCGTGCATGTCGCGCAGGGTCTCCATGAGCGAGGCGCTGGAGTTCGTGCCCCGCTGCTGCTCGAGCATCTTGCGGCGGAGGTACATGACGACAACGCCGCCGACCATGGCGCAAACGATGAGGATGCCGGCCCAGATGAGCGCGGGCGTCGGGTTCGAGGGCTTGGCTTGGGCGAGGATGGTCGGGAGCCAGTCGGGGGCGTTGGTCATGGATGGCCCGTCCGCCGCCCCGAGAGTGTTACCCGCCGGTGACGATGGCGTCGCGGATCGGGCTGAGCAAGCGGGGAAGCACGACCGAGTCGAGCAGATCCTCGCCCTTGGCCGTGAGCTGGTCGAACACCGTCTCCAGGTCCTTGACCTTGTCGAAGGGGCCGTACTTACGGACGATGAGGTAGACGCTGATGGGATCTTCCCGGAAATCTCCGCCGGGACGCCCCTGTCGGTTCCCGGAGCGGGTCTTGACCTCGAAATGGGCCTGGAGTTCGGAGTCGTCGGAGAGGGAAAGGCCGATGAGCGGCTGGCAGTCGACCAGACGCAGGCTGTGGTCGGACTTCACCTGCAGCCCATCCACAAGCTGGGCCAGGGGCGAGCCGGCGTGGAGAGCGTTGAAGACGATGCCGTCGTGGTTGCCCGAGGCCATCATGTCGAAGCCGTAGAGCACCTCGAGGTGGTCGATGTCGAGGGGGCTGATGTCGAGGTAGTACGGGGCGGACTCCAGCGCGAGGCGGTGGAGGCGGTACCCGTCTTCGGGGGTTTCCGGGTTCACGCTGCCCGAGCGGACGCTGGTCTTGCGGACGGCGACCCACTGCTGGGCCCCCCCGCTCGCGCCCCCGTGGCTCGAGGCCGTGAGCCCATGGTCCGACGCTGGGCGAGATTCGAGGGCGAGCTCGTCCGTGTAGCGCTTGAAGCGATCCATCTCGGGAATGTCGCGCCGGACCCGGTCGAAGAGCGACAGGACCGTGTCGCGGCGCATGGACAGGTCCATCTTGAGGTTCAACCGCTGGTTGATGTAGAAGTCGGCCGCGTAGGCAGAGTACTCGCTGCGCATGGAACTCACTCTCGACCCACCATAGTCCTTCCTTCGGAGCGATGCGAGCGGGAACTTTGGCGATCCGAGGTGTTCCCGGGCGTGCGCTGTCGGTTCCGGCGGCGGCGTGCATGTCCCAGTCAGCGTGCGATCTCGAAGCCGCGCTCGTCGGGGAGGTCGGCGATCGTCGTCTCGTCGGCAAGGCGGATGAAGCGCTCCATCTCGCGGGCGATCTCGTGGAGCACGCGCCGGACGGCCGAGGCGTCGCCCTGGACCTCCAGCAGCACCGACCCGTCGTCCTCGTTGCGGACCCAGCCGGACACGGGCGCACGCCCGGCGATGGCGCGGCACGTAGCCCTGAAGCCGACCCCCTGGACCCGCCCGGAATACCGGACTCGAATGCGCATGGCGACCTCTATTCTAAGCGTTTCCTCATGCCAATCTGGGCAACCGGCGAGAATTCTCCCGAATCGAGATTACCCAGATAGACAGGTTTTTCCAAAACTCCCAAGTAGTTTGACCATCATCCCTTACGTGCTAAGGTTGGCACAGACCACGGCGGCCTCCTCGTTGGTCCGTTCGTCCCGGGTTTGCCCCTTCGGGGAGTCTCCCGCGCGACGCGGACAAACCCTTTTTCGGACATCCGCCCGAGTCTCGTCGCCCCGCGCCATGGTGCGCGATTCCGAGTTCCTCCGTTCCGGATTCGGCCGCTTCCCGGCGATGTTCTTCAACTACCGAACTTGTTCGATCTGCTCGGCTCGACGGCGTCCGCGTTTCCAGTCGCGGCCGCCGAAGCGTGTGTGGGTTGGTTTCCGGATCGTCGTGCCCCGGCTCTCGGGACACGCGGTCCACTCTCTTTCGTGGTGAGCATGCTCCCAACGGGTCGCACCTTCGGTCGGTCGGATGATCGCCAGCGCGTCCTCGACGCGACGGATCTGGTCCGCCTCATCGGCGACCACCTCGCGCTCAAGCCCAAGGGTCGCGAGTTCGTCTCGCTCTGCCCGTTCCACGACGACCACAAGCCTTCGATGTGCGTGGTGCCGCACAAGCAGATCTACCACTGCTTCTCCTGCGGGGCGGGCGGCAACGCCATCACGTTCGTGATGGAGTACCACAAGATGTCCTACGGCGAGGCGCTCAAGTACCTCGCCGAGAGGGCCGGGATCGAACTGACGCCCTGGAGGCCGCAACGCGCGGCCTTCACCGGCGCCTCCGGCGAGGACAACGCCGAGGCGGACGAGACGACCTCGCGCGGGGCCATGCTCGGCGCCTCGGCCACCGCGCAGGGGTTCTTCCGGGCGATCCTGAATCACCCCGAGCACGGCGCGGCGGCGCGCGCGATCATCGAGAAGCGCGGGATCTCGCCGGAGATGGCCGAACTGTTCCAGCTCGGGGCCGCGCCGGACAAGTGGGATGGGCTGCTCCTGACGATCAACGCCAAGGGCCTGGCGATGGAGCCGTTCCGGGCGGCGGGGCTGGTCAAGGCCCGCGACTCGGGCGGATACTTCGACATGTTCCGCAACCGGGTGATGTTCCCGATCCACGACCAGATCGGGCGCGTGATCGCCTTCGGCGGGCGGCGGATCAACGAGGAGGAGGAGCCGAAGTACATCAACTCGTCGGAGTCGGCGATCTTCGACAAGTCGAGCACGCTCTACGGATTGCACCAGGCGGCGCAGGGGATCCGGCAGACGAGGATCGCGATCATCACCGAGGGATACATGGACACCATCGCCTGCCACCAGGCGGGCGTGCGGAACGCGGTGGCGACGCTGGGCACGGCGATGACCGCGGGAAACGCGAAGGTGCTCCGGCGGCTGTGCGACACCGTTGTTCTGCTCTTCGACGGGGATGAGGCGGGACAGAAGGCCGCGGAGCGGGCCGTCGAGGTGTTCTTCGCCGAGCCGGTGGATGTGCGTATCGCAACGCTCGCCGCCGTGACCGACGCGAAGGATCCCGACGAGCTGCTCAAGCGCGAGGGCGGGCGGGCGATCTTCGATCAGGTCATCGCCAGGGCGATCGATCCGCTGGAACTGCTCTTCTCCCGAATCCGCGCCCAGATCGGCGCGGGCGGAGGCGGCGTGTCGGCCCGGGCCCGAATCGTGGAAGAGTTCGTGGCTCGCCTGGTGGACCTCGGCCTGGATCGCGTGGACAAGGTGCGGTACCAGTTGATCGTCAAGCGGCTCTCGCAGATCGCGGATGTGGATTGGGAGACGATCTCCGGAGCGATCGCCGCACGCCGGGCCCGGGTCGGCGGGGCGGCGAGGTTCGGCGCGGCGACTCCGTCGGCGGAGGTCGAGCCGAACGCCCTCGGGCCGGGCGAGCACCTGCTCGGGTGCATCCTCAACGACCCGTCGCTGCCCCTCTCCCTGGTCGAGGACGATTCGGAGTTGATCGACCCGGAAACGTTCGAGGATCCGGGCTTCCGGGCCGTGGCGTCGGCCATCTCCAACCTGATCATCGACGAGCACACGCCCTCGCTGGCGCAGGTGCTCGCCGCGACCGAAGAGCCGGGCGTGCAGCGGGCCGCGACGCGTCTGGCCGCCGAGGTCGAGCGGCTGACCGACGGCGCGCCCGACAAGCTCGCCCGCCTGTGGCAGAGCCGTCTCGCCGATGCCCGGTCGCTGCGCAAGCGATCGACACAAACCACCTACTCCCCCGCGTCTTCCGATGCGCCCGGTCAGGAGAGCCTCGCCGATCGCGTCGCCCGCATCCGGGCCCAGCGGGCCCAGTCCCCCGACGACCCGCGGGCCATTCCCCGGCCCGTGTAGTCCAACTTGTTCCACCGTTCCGCCTCGGCGCCCAGGACGGCCGCCGAGCACGGAACTTCCAGACGACCCGCTCGATTCGCAGCAGCTGCAGGAGGCACCCGTGATTCTCGATCTGCACCCCGCCCTCTCGGACCTGATCGACCTGGCCACCAAGCGCGGCTGGCTCTCGTACGAGGAACTCAACAACACGCTCCCCGACGAGTGGGTTGACCCGGACCGCCTGCACGAGCTGCTCGTCTACATCGACCACCTCGGCGTGGAGCTCATCGACGAGATGGAGTTCCGATCCCGCCGCTGGCGCGACACGGGCACGGCGGTGGAGACCACCCCGACGCTCAAGGTGCGTGGGATGTCGCAGCCCGTGCGGGCGATGAGCGTGGCGGGCGGGGATCGGCAGTCTCCGACGGCGAGCGCGTGGGCCAGGGCCTCCGGGCTGGAGGCGGCGGCGCGGTACGACCCGGAGCCGACCGACGCCGAGGACGCGGAACTCCAGGAGGACCTCAACGAGGTGATCCGCGAGAGCGCGAGCAAGCGGATCGACGACCCGGTGCGGATGTACCTCTCACAGATGGGCTCGATCCCGCTGCTGACGCGCGAGGAGGAGGTCCGGCTGGCCAAGAAGATCGAGACCACGCGGATGATCTTCCGCCGACGCAGCCTCGAGAGCGACTACGTCGTGGCCCAGGCCGCGAACCTGCTCCGGCAGGTGGACGCGGGGACGCTCCCCTTCGACCGAACCATGCGCATCTCAACGGCGGAGGAGAACGCTCGCGAGAAGATCTCGCGCCGGATCCCGTACAACCTCGGGACGCTCGACAAGCTCCTCTCGCTCAACCGGGCCGACTGGGAGTCGCTCCAGGGGGCGAAGGCCGCGGGCGAACCCGACGCCGTCGCGGACGCGGGGGAGCGCATCGCGACGCGCCGCAGAAAGATGGCCGCGCTCACCGAGGAGCTCAGCCTGCGAACGGGCAAGATCATCCCGCTGTTCAAGAAGCTGCGGTCGATCGCCAAGAAGATGAACGAGCTGGCGGGGGACCTTCGCCGCGCCGAGCGCTCCCCGAAGAAGTACGAGGCCGAGGACATCGCGGTGATGAAAGAGGAGCTCGCGGGCCTGCGTGCCCTCGCCCTGGAAGATCCCGAAGACCTCGCCCGCCGGGTGCGGGACCTTGCGACGGTGTTCTGGGAGTACGAGCAGGCCAAGCGCGACCTCTCGGGCGGGAACCTTCGTCTGGTCGTGTCGATCGCCAAGAAGTACCGCAACCGCGGCCTGTCGTTCCTGGATGTGATCCAGGAGGGCAACACCGGCCTGATGCGGGCGGTGGACAAGTACGAGTACAAGCGCGGGTACAAGTTCTCGACCTACGCCACGTGGTGGATCCGCCAGGCCATCACCCGCGCCATCGCCGACCACGCCCGCACGATCCGCATCCCCGTTCACATGATCGAGACGATGACGCGCCTGCGGAACATCCAGAAGCTCATGCTCCAGGAAAACGGCGTGGAGCCGACGATCGAGGAGCTCTCCGAGCGGGCGGGCATGACCGTGCCCGACACCCGCAAGGTGCTCAAGATCTCCAAGCACCCCGTGAGCCTCGACAAGCCCGTGGGCGACGAGGCCGACAGCTCCATCTCCGACTTCCTCGAGGACAAGCGGACCCAGTCCCCCGCGGGCACGGCCGGGCAGGACATGCTCAAGCAGCGCATCGAACTGGTCCTCAAAAGCCTGACCTACCGCGAGCGGGAGATCATCAAGCTCCGCTACGGCATCGGCGACGGGTACACCTACACCCTCGAGGAGGTCGGGCGCATCTTCAAGGTCACCCGCGAGCGTGTGCGCCAGGTGGAGGCCAAGGCCCTGCGAAAACTCCAGCATCCGGTGCGGATCCGCAAGCTGGCGGGGTTTATCGAGGGGGACATCTACCCCGCCGTGGCGCGCCCCGCCGCATCGGCATGAGCCCTCGTATCATTCGAACAGCATGAACGAAATCGTCTTCATCGTCGAAGAGGCTCCCGAGGGCGGATTCACCGCGCGGGCTCTCGGTGCGTCGATCTTCACCGAGGGGGAGACGATGCAGGAGATCCGCGACAACGTCCTCGAGGCGGTGCAGTGTCATTTCGAGGGTCAGACGGCTCGCCCCAAGGTCATTCGTTTGCACCACGTGCATGATGAAGTGCTGCCGGTAGACGGCTTGGCCGCCTGAACCGTGCATCGCGCGCCTGGTGTCGCTTGCTGTCGTCCTCGACCGTATCGCTTCTAGATCGCTGGCAATCGGCGATATGCTGGCGTCATGGGCAGTCGAATACCCCGCGACATCGGACCAGGCGAACTCATCCGAGTTCTTGCAATGTTCGACTACGCCGTCACCCGACAACGCGGGAGTCACATCCGATTGAGCACCCAGCGACGCAGCGAGCATCACATCACCATTCCGAACCACTCGCCCCTTCGACTCGGCACCCTCGCCGCGATCATCCGTGACGTGGCCGATCACCTGGACATCGCCAAAGCAGAGATCATCGACCAGTTGAGCAAGTGATGAAGGCCCGCGAACTCGCGAATCTCGGCATCCCCACCGGTGGGCCCCTCCGCCTCGCCGTGCGCTCCTGCGCCCGGGCCGCACAGGCCGGCCTTTCCCGCGACGCCCTGCGCGCCGCCATCAAGGGCGTGATCGAGAACCCCGCGGGCTATCTCTCCGATCCGATCTTCGATCGGCTCGCGGCCGAACTCGCCCGGGCGCCGGGGCCGGCGGTCTTCACCGGACGCGAGACCGCCGCCCCGTGGGCGAACTGGGGCGAGGGCCTCGAGGCCGAGTCGATCGCCCAGATGGAGCGGGCCTGCCGCCTGCCCATCACGGCCGCGGGGGCGCCCATGCCCGACGCCCATGTCGGCTACGGCCTGCCCATCGGCGGCGTGCTGGCGTGCGAGAACGCGATCATCCCCTACGCAGTCGGCGTGGACATCGCCTGCCGGATGCGGCTGAGCGTCCTCGACATGCCCATCCAGACGCTCGACACCGAGCACGGCCTCGGCCGCCTCACCCGTGCCATCCAGACGCAGACACGCTTCGGCATCGGTGCTGCGTTCCAGAAGCCGCGCGACCACCACGTGCTCGACGCCGACTGGTCGGTCTCTCCCATCACCCGCGCCGGCAAGGACAAGGCCCGCAACCAGCTCGGAACCTCCGGCTCCGGGAACCACTTCGTGGAGTTCGGGGTGCTCACTATCACCCCGGAGCAGGCCGCGGCCCGCGCGGGGGTTGCGCCCGCGCCCGATTCGCCGGACCTTCACGGCTCCGGGTGGTCGTTCGACCCGCCGCCCGGAACCTACCTTGCGCTGCTCTCGCACTCGGGCTCGCGCGGGACCGGCGCGACCGTCTGCGACCACTACTCGCGTATCGCCATCGAGCGCCACCCCGAACTCCCCAAGGACCTCAAGCACCTCGCCTGGCTCGACATGGACTCGCACGAGGGCGCCGAGTACTTCGCGGCCATGAACCTCATGGGCGAGTACGCCTCGGCAAACCACGAGTGCATCCACCGCCACATCGCGGGCCAACTCGGGGCACGGGCCATCGCGTTCGTGGAGAACCACCACAACTTCGCGTGGAAGGAGTCGCACGACCTCGGCGACGGGCGCGGCCCCCGCGAGTTCATCGTGCATCGCAAGGGGGCGACGCCGGCAGGGGCGAACGTGCTCGGCGTGATTCCCGGGTCGATGGCCGCGCCCGGCTTCGTCGTGCGCGGGCGCGGCAACGCCCCCTCGCTGCGCTCGGCGAGCCACGGGGCGGGGCGGGTGATGTCACGGACCAAGGCCCGCGCGACGTTCGCGTGGGGAAACGTGAAGCGGGACCTGTCGAGCCTGAACGTGCGCGTCCTGAGCGCAGGGATCGACGAGGCGCCGGGCGTGTACAAGGACATCCACAAAGTCATGGCCCTCCAGGCAGACCTTGTTGACGTGGTCGGCCGGTTCGACCCGCGCCTGGTCAAGATGGCCCCCGAGGGCGAACGGGCGGAAGATTGACCCCGTCCCGCCGGGCACGCCGCGCCGTGGCCCCCACCCACCCTCGTTCGCCCGCCCATCGGAGCATCCGATAACGTGCGGACTCGACCGGTCCGGACGGGTCTCCCCCAATCCGGGACGCGATCTCGCCGATTGGTGCGGTGCCCATGCCCGCCTCATCCAAGAACCATGCCCCGCCAGCGCACACCGCTCGCCCCCCCTACGGCGTGGTCGCGGGCGTGCTCGTCTGCGCGGCCGCGCTGTTGCTGACCATTGGCTGGACGCTCACGGAGGTGCAGAAGCACCTGTCTCGCATCCGAGACGATCAGGCCCGGCTCCAAGACGTGACCTCTGAGATCCACAACCTGACGGAGGCGCTCACGATGTCGGCCCAGATGGGCGCGGCGACGGCCGAGCCCGTGTGGGAAGATCGGTACCGGGAGCACCAGCGGCTCCTGAGCGAGGCGTTCAAGAACCTCGCGGTCATGGCGCCGGACATCTACATCTCGCAGGGCGGAAAGGACATCGACGAGGCCAGCGACTGGTTGCAGGCCATCGAGCGCCGCGCGTTCGACAAGGCCCGCGGCGGGAACATCCGCATGGCCCGCAAGGAACTCGCCTCCGAGGAGTATCTCGACCTGCGGCGCAAGTACGGCTTCGGCCTCGAGAAACTCCACAAGGCTCTCGGCGCGTACATCGACGAGACCGCCTCGGCGCTCTACCACGGGCTGTGGATGCTCGTGGCCATCTCGGTGGGCGCGGTGTTCATCGCCGGGATCGTCTGCGTGGTCATCGCCTCGCGCACGCACCGGCGGGCCGTGGCGCTGGCCACGGTGATGACCGAGGCCATTCGGCGCGGCGAGACGGAGCTGCGCAAACTCGCCCTCGTGGCGTCCAAGACGGACAACTCGGTGCTCATCGCCGACGCCTTCGGACGCATCGAGTGGGTCAACGACGGCTTCGTGCGATTGACCGGCTTCGCCCTCGACGAGGTGAAGGGCACCTCGCCCGTCGCGCTGCTCCAGTGCCCCGGCGCCGAGCGGACGCAGCTGAGCAAGCTCGAGCGGGCCCTCAGGCAGGGCGACCGGCTGCGCGACGAGTTCGTCGGCTTCAGCAAGAGCGGGCGCAAGTACTGGTGCTCGCTCGACCTCGAGCCGATCCGCGACGAGAAGGGCGAGCTCGTCCAGTTCTTCGCCATCCAGCGCGACGCCACGGCCCGGCGTGAGGCCGACGAGCGGCTCAAGCGGTACAACGAGGACATCCTCGAGGCCAACGAGAAGCTCGGCGAGCAGGCCGGCGAGCTGGCCCGGCGCGCCGTGGAGCTCGAACGCGCCACCGCCGCCGCCGAGGCCGCCTCCACGGCCAAGAGCGAGTTCCTCGCCAACATGAGCCACGAGATCCGCACGCCCCTCAACGGCGTCGTCGGCGCCCTGGAACTCCTCGAGCGCACCTCGCTCGACGCCAAGCAACTCCGCTACTCGCGCATGGCGTCGGTCTCGAGCGTCACGCTCCTCTCGCTCATCAACGACATCCTCGACTACTCCAAGCTCGGCGCCGGCAAGGTGGAACTCGAGACCATCGACATCCACCTCGCGGGCGTCTGCTCCGAGATCAACGACATGTTCGCACGGAAAGTCGAGGAGAAGGCCATCTCGCTCTCGTGCGAGGTCTCCCCCTTCCTGCCGCGCGTCGTGCGGGGCGACCCCACCCGCCTGCGGCAGGTGCTGCTCAACCTGATATCCAACGCGATCAAGTTCACCAAGGAGGGCGGCGTCACCGTCCGCGTCACCCCGGAGCGCGAGGAGCCCGCCAGGGACGGCAAGCCCGCCCGCGTGGTCGCCCGCTTCACCGTGACCGATTCGGGCATCGGCATCCCGCCCGAGCGCGTGGACCGGCTCTTCAAGTCCTTCTCGCAGGTGGACGCCTCCACGACGCGCCGCTACGGCGGCACCGGCCTGGGCCTGGCGATCTGCAAGAGCCTCATCGCCGTCATGGGCGGCGAGATCGGCGTGGACAGCGAGCCGGGCCTCGGCTCGACCTTCTGGTTCACCATCCCGCTCGAGGTCCCCGAGGAGCAGCCCGCGGTCCCCGGCTCGGCCGACCGCCCACTGCACATGGCCAACATCCTGTGCATCTCCCACGACGCCGAGGAGCGCAAGTCGCTCCAGTCCCTGCTCGAAGGTTGGAAGTTCCGCAACTTCGCCGGCGCCCCCGACGAGGAGGCCCTCCGCATCGCCCGCGCGGCCTCCGGCGCGGGCACGCCCTTCGACGTGGTGGTGCTGCGTGCCCACAACCTCGGGGCCGCGCTCGAGTTCTCGCACCGCCTCACGACCGACAGCCTCTCCGTGCGATGTTCTGTGCTGCTGCTTGTAGACCCGGCCGAGTCCGAAACGCTCGACCCGCAGCGGCTCAAGGCCGCGGGCATCTCCGCCTGGGTGCAGTTCCCCGGACCCGACTCCGACCTGCTCGACGGCATCGTGGCGGCGATCGCTGCCTGCCGGCGGCCGACCCACCCGGCGCCGATGCCCAAGCCCGTCGCCCAGCCCGCCGTGCCCATGTTCCAGGTGCGGGTGCTCGTCGCCGAGGACAACGAGGTCAACCAGACCATCACCACCGAACTCCTCGCCGACGCGGGGTTCCTCTGCTTCGTCGCCCCCAACGGCGCCCGCGCCGTCGAGGAGGCCCTCACCGGCCGCTACGACCTGATCCTGATGGACTGCCAGATGCCCGAACTCGACGGGTTCGAGGCGAGCCAACAGATCCGCGCCGCCGAGGCGGAGGGAAAGACCACCTCGCGCCGGGGGCCGGGCGGGCACGTGCCCATCATCGCCCTGACCGCCAACGCGCTCCCCCCGGACCGGGAGCGCTGCCTCGCGGCGGGCATGGACGACTACCTCACCAAGCCGCTCAACCCGCAGGCGCTCATCGTCGCGCTGCAGAAGCACCTGCCCGAGCAAATGCCCGGCGCGTCCGCAGCCCCCGCGCCCGCAGCCATCGGGCTGCCAGCGGCCCAGACCGCGTCGAACACCCCGCCCGCGCACCCCGAACCCGCGTCCACATCGACCCTCGACCTCAACGATCTCCAAAACCGCTGCCGCGCCCGCGACGACCTGATGCGGACGATCCTCTCCAAGTTCCACGCGCTGCTGCGCGGATACGTCGCCGACTGTCGCGACCCGGCCCAGCACTCGGACCTGCCCACGTGCGCCAAGGCCGCCCACACCCTCAAGGGCGCGGCGGCGAACATCGGGGCCAAGGACCTCGCCGCGGCCGCGCTGGGCGTTGAACAGGCGGCCAAGGCGGCGGACGCCGAGTCCACGACCCTCGCGCTGGCCACGCTGGACACGCGGGCGAACGAACTCCTCGCGGCCATCGACGCCGCGCTGCCCTCGTTCGCTGGCCCGACCGCGACACCCGCGACGCCCGCCTCCGCGGAGGCCCGGACATGAACATCGTGATCGCCGAGGACGATCCGATCGCGCAGGAACTCCTCCGCGAGTCGCTCCTTGCCGACGGTCACCACGTCGAGGTCGCGGACAACGGCGAGGAGGCCCTTGAACTCATCGAGCGCGGCCAGGCCCGGGTGCTCATCTCCGACTGGGAGATGCCGCGCATGACCGGGCCGGAGCTCTGCCGGCGGATTCGCGCCTCGGCCCTCTCGCGGTACGTGTTCATCATCCTGCTCACGGGGCGCAATGCCCGGGCGGACCTGGTCGAAGGGCTTCGCGCGGGCGCGGACGACTTCCTGACCAAGCCGTTCGATCCGCTCGAACTCTCGGTGCGTCTGGGCGTGGCCGAGCGGATCACAAGCCTGGAGACCCGCGACCTGATGATCTTCGGCATGGCGAAACTCGCCGAGAGCCGCGACCGCGACACCGGGGCCCATCTCGAGCGCGTGCGGCTGTACTGCCACATTCTCGCCGAGCATCTCGCATCGCAGGAGCGGTTCGCCGGGGCGCCGTTCAACGTGGATCGCGAGTTCGTCCGGCTGATCTTCGCCACCAGCCCGCTCCACGACATCGGCAAGGTGGGCATCCCGGACGCGATCCTGCTCAAGAGCGATCGGCTGATGCCCGCCGAGTTCGAGGTGATGAAGTCGCACACGCTCATCGGGGCCCAGACCCTCGACGCCGCGCTCAGGGAGTTTCCCGAGGCCAAGTTCCTGCACATGGCCCGGGACATCGCGCTGGGCCACCACGAGAAGTGGGACGGCTCGGGCTACCCGCGCGGCCTCTCGGGCGACGCGATCCCGCTCTCGGCCCGGATCGTGGCCGTGGCGGATGTGTACGACGCGCTGCGCTCGGCCCGCGTGTACAAGGAATCCCAGACCCACGCCAAGGCCCGCGAGACCATCGTCGCGGGGAGCGGACGGCACTTTGATCCGGACATCGTCGGCGCATTTTTGGCGACCGAGGAGCGGATCGAGGCGATCGCGAATCGGCTGGCGGACGCGGCGGAGGAGACGCTGCGGTTGGCGGCGTGACAGCACCCTGAGCGCAAGCGAGGGAAGAGCAGGGCCGCACGCCCCTCGCTTACGCTCAGGGTGCCGTTGGATCGTGCCGTCACGCCGGTTCTTGCTGCGTCAAACAGTGAATCGCCCCCAGCCCCCAGATCAGTTCCACGCAGTCGATCCCTACGACTTCGTGCTTGGGCAGGTGTTCCTGCAGCGTCTTCAGGGCCAGCCGATCGTTCTTTCGGTTCCGGAACGTCGGCACCAAGCACGCACCGTTCACGAACAAGAAGTTCAGGTACGTCGCGGGCAGCCGCTGGCCGTCGAACTCCACCACGCCCGGCATGGGGAGCGTCACCACGCGGAAGGGTTCGCCGTCCTGATCGCGCAACCTGAGTGTGCGGTCCAGATTTTCCCCAAGGATGTGGTAGTTGCCGTCGCGCCGGTCGTTCTCGACGGCGACGGCGATGGTGCGCGGGTCGAGGAATCGGGCCAGGTCGTCGATGTGCCCGTCGGTGTCGTCGCCGACGATGCCGTCGCCGAGCCAGCAGACGTGGGTCTGGCCGTAGTACTCCTTCAGGGCCTTCTCGATCTCCCACTTGCTCATGCCCGGGTTGCGGTTGGGGTTGAGCAGGCAGGACTCGGTGGTGAGCACCGTGCCGCGCCCGTTGAACTCGACGGCGCCGCCCTCCATCACGATGCGGCGGAGTTTCCCGACCGCCTCGCCCCCGGCGCGCGGGTGCAGGGGCGAGTACACGCCGACGATCTTGCTCCCCCACGCCTCGGCGATGCGCACCGGCACGGCGTCGTCGGCATCGAACGGCGGATACTTGCCGCCCCAGGCGTTGAAGCCCCAGTCCACGATCGCCTTCTGCTTCTTGCCGTTGCGGGTGCGGACGACGAACGCGGGGCCATGGTCGCGGCACCAGGATTCGTTGGTCGGGATGTCGTGGAAGTTCACCCGCGGCCTCTTGCCCACAAACCACACTTTGGGAACGCCCGCCTCGGTGAGTTGCTCGCGGACGATCCGGCGGTAGTTCTCGTTGGGCACGTTGATGTGGACGAGTTGCCTCTTGCCGATCTCGCGGATGATCGCCGCGATGTTCGTGGGGATCGTGTGGTACTTGCCGGGGAAACTGATCCCCTCCGGACGCGGCCAGGAAAACCACGTGCCGCT
The DNA here is from genome assembly GCA_937871915.1 of uncultured Phycisphaerales bacterium. GTDB lineage: Bacteria > Planctomycetota > Phycisphaerae > Phycisphaerales > UBA1924 > UBA4658. Next base: position 43,337 of record CALMPG010000077.1, on the reverse strand, counting down.
CTGCCGCTCCCACTCGGCGGGAAACCGAAACCCGTCGCGCAGGGGTGTGCCTTTGAGATGCTTGACGGCGGGACGCTTGGCCACGGCGGACTCCTTGGTGCACGCGAGAGTAGCAGAGTTGAAACACGGAGGGCCACGGGGGGCCACGGAGGAATGCACGGAGAAGTAGAGCGTGGATCGAATGGCCGAGAGTGTTGTACGGCTCGCCCATAATCCGATCCCTCGCCCCCATCCGTGTTTCTCTCCGTGGCCCCCCGTTGGCCCTCCGTGTTTCATCCCCTCTTCGCTCCTACGCTTTCTCCCTTGCTTCCCGCACATCGGGTGGTGGGGCTCGTGCCGGACGGTCGCTCTTGTGGAGTGGACCCGGGGCCGGGCCCCTGGACCCCGGAGAACGACCATGGCCGACACCGCAACAACCGAACGTCCGAACAAAGTCAAGATCACCGACGCGGGCCCGTGCTCGAAGAAGATCTCGATCGAGATCCCGGCCGAGACCGTCAACGAGCAGCTCGGCTCCTCGCTCGACACGCTGATTTCCGAGGCCGCGCTCCCCGGCTTCCGAAAGGGCCACGCCCCCAAGCGCCTCGTCGAGAAGAAGTTCGGTTCGACGATCCGCAAGGAGGCCAAGAACCAGCTCGTGGGCCAGGCGTTCTCCAAGGCGATCGAGGACTCGAAACTGCGCGTCATCGGCGACGCGGCGAGCGAGACGCTCGACAAGATCGAGATCATCGACGGCAAGCCCCTCGCGTTCGAGGTCGATGTCGAGGTCGTGCCGGAGTTCGAGCTTCCCGCCCTCGAGGGCGTGGAGATCAAGAAGCCCGCGATCTCCGTCACCGACGACATGGTCAACCAGGAGCTCGACCGCCTCAAGCTCAACGAGGGCAAGCTCGAGTCGCGCGAGAAGGCGGCGCTGGGCGACTACCTCACCGGCCACGCCGTGATGAAGGACGCCGAGGGGACGACCATCCTCGACATCCAGGACGCCGTCGTGCAGATTCCTACCGCGGACAAGAACGGCAAGGGCATGATCCTCGGCGTGGTCGTCGATGACTTCGGCGCGCAGCTGGGCACCCCCGCGGTCGGCTCGACCGTGACCATCAAAGCCACCGGCCCGGAGAACCACGAGGACGAGCGCGTCCGCGGCAAGACACTGACCATCACGTTCCACCCCAAGCGGGCCGACCGCATCATCCCCGGCGAGCTCCCCGAGATCGCGACGCGGTACGGCATGGAGTCCGTCGAGGCCCTCACCGAGGCCGTCCGTCAGCGCATCGACCAGCGCGTGCAGGTCGATCAGCAGACGGCCCTCCGCACGCAGATCGCCAAGCACCTGCTCGAGAACACCACCATCGACCTGCCCCAGCGGCTCACCGCCTCGCAGGCCGCTCGCAACCTTGAGCGGGCCCGTCTCGAACTCATGTATCGCGGCGTCGATGCCCAGCAGGTTGAGGAGAAGCTCGGGGATCTCCGTGCCGCGTCCGCGGCGTCGGCCGCGCGTGATCTGAAGCTCTTCTTCGTCCTCGATCGCGCCGCCGAGAAGCTCGACGTCAAGGTCTCCGATGCGGAACTCAACGGCCGCATCGCCCAGATCGCCCTCTCGCGCGGCGAGCGCCCCGAGAAACTCCGCCAGGACCTGATCAGCCGCAACCAGGTCGGCACCGTCTACGGCCAGATCCGCGAGCACAAGACCCTCGACGCCATCATCGCCAAGGCGAAGATCAGCGAGATGGGGCTCGAGGAGTACAACAAGTCCGTGACCGAAGAGAACGAGAAGTCCAAGTCCAAGGCGTCCTCCCCGGCCAAGAAGGAGGCCAAGGCCGAGAAGAAGGACGAGAAGAAGGACGAGGACAAGCCCAAGTCCAAGGCCAAGAAGTAATCGTCCCCGAATCCCGCCACGGAGTGTCGGGGTACTCGCGATCACCCAGGCCCCCGCCATGCGGGGGCCTTTTTCTTGGTTCCTTCGCAACCATTACCTCCGATCGAGCGGCGCCACGCGATGTCCCGCTTTCCTACACTCCGCCTCGCACCACCTGGAACCGAGGTCACTGTTGGCAAAGAGCACAAACACCCGCCGCGCCGCGTCGTCGAGCACCATCCGCCTCGCCCTCTCGCAGATGGCGTGCGGCGAGGATGTTCGCGCCAATCGGGCCCGCCAGGTCCGCCTCGCCGAGGCCGCGGGGAAGAAGGGGGCCCGCATCTTCTGCACGCAGGAGTTGTTCGCGTCGCAGTATTTCTGCCAGTCCGAGGACCACCGGTTCTTCGCGCTGGCCGAGAGCATCCCCGGCCCATCCACCGATGCCCTCGCGAAGATCGCCAAGCGCTACTCCATGGTCGTCATCGCCAGCCTCTTCGAGAAGCGGGCCAGCGGCCTGTACCACAACACCGCGGCCGTCATCGACGCCGACGGCTCGCTCCTGGGCATCTATCGCAAGATGCACATTCCCGATGACCCGTACTACTACGAGAAGTTCTACTTCACGCCCGGCGATACCGGCTTCCGCACGTGGCAGACCAGGCACGCCAAGATCGGCGTGCTCATCTGCTGGGACCAATGGTTCCCCGAGGGCGCACGCCTGACGGCCATGGGCGGGGCGGAGATCCTCTTCTACCCGACGGCCATCGGCTGGCACCCCGCCGAAAAGGCCGAGTACGGCAAGGCCCAGCACGAGTCGTGGGAACTCATGCAGCGCTCCCACGCCGTCGCCAACGGGTGCTATGTCGTCGCTCCCAACCGCATCGGCCACGAGATCATCCGCGGCCTCGACGGCAAGCCCGTGCACAAAGACGGCATCCAGTTCTGGGGCCAGTCGTTCATCTGCCAGCCCGACGGCCAGATCGCGGCCAAGGCGTCGGTGGACAAGGAAGAAGTCCTTCTCCACGACGCCGACCTGGCGAAGGTCGAGTTCGCCCGCACCCACTGGCCGTTCCTGCGGGATCGGCGCATCGATGCGTATGGGAATATGACCAAGCGGTTTCTGGTTGCTCCCTGAAGATTCACCGCAGAGAACACCGAGAACACCGAGCAATGCGGGAAGTGGGAGTGGGACATTCCACCTCTCGGTCTTTTCTCGGTGATCTCGGTGCTCTCAGTGGTGAACTGCTTCCGACGCCGCGCCGATATCGGTGCGCATCTGCTTCCCTTTGAAGCGGATCACGCTCGCGGCCTCGTACGCCCGCGCGCGGGCCTGGGCGAGGGTCTCGCCGACGCCGACAACGTTGAGCACGCGCCCGCCCGCGGTGACGATCTCCCCCTTCTCGTTCTTCTTCACGCCCGCGTAGAAGACTCGCACGCCCTCCATCGCCTCGGCCTTCTCGATGCCGGTGATCACGGCCCCCGCGACGGGCTTGGCGGGGTAGTTCTCCGCCGCGAGCACCACGCAGCACGATGCCGCCGCCTGGGCGCCCTCGCCCTGCGACCACCGCACCTCCGCCTCATCCAGCGTCCGCTGCCCCACGGCCATGAGCAGGTCGATCAGGTCCGATTCCAGCCGCACCATCAGCGCCTGGCACTCCGGATCGCCGAAGCGGCAGTTGTACTCGAGCACCTTCGGCCCCGCTGGCGTGAGCATGATCCCCGCGTACAGCACGCCGCGGTAGTCGATGCCGTCGCGCCGGAGCGCATCGAGCGTCGGCACGAGGATCTCGCTCTCGATCTGCTTGAGGAGTTCCTCGTCCTTCTCGTGCCCGCCGCCGCTCAGCCCGCTCGGACAGATCACGCCCATGCCGCCGGTGTTCGGGCCGGTGTCGCCGTCGCCCAATCGCTTGTGGTCCTGGCAGGTCTCGAGCATGTAGATCGACCGCCCGTCGGTGAGCGCGAGCACGCTCACCTCCCGACCCTCCAGCCGCTCCTCGATCACCACCGTCTTGCCCGCCTCGCCGAACTCCTTGCGGACCATGATCCGCTCGATCACGTCCATCGCCTCCAGCAGCGTCGTGGGCAGGAAGACCCCCTTGCCCTTGGCCAGGCCCGCCGCCTTGATCACCGGCAGGTCGTCGTGGCGCTTGCGATACGCCGCGGCCATGGTCTTGTCGGCCTCGATCTTCCGCCGGATGAACGTCCGCCGGTCGGCCGGGTCGCGGTACTTCGAAGCCTCCTCGTACAAGGCCTTGAGGGCATCCTCGTCGTGCACGCGGCTCTCGACATACGCCCGGGCCCCCTCGGGGTCGGAGAAGATGCGTCCCTCGCCCGTCGGGATCGACGCGGCCCGCATGAGCTGCTTGCACCACGCCTTGTCGGCCTCGAGCCTCGACGCGGCCTGCACGGGCCCGAAGACCACGCGCCCGGGAGTGATCAGCGCATCGGCGTACCCCTGCGCCAGGGGCTCCTCGGGCCCGATCACCACCAGCCCGATGGCGTTCTTCTCGCAGAAACTCCGCAGGCGGTAGATCTGCTTGATGTCCACGGGAACATCCACAACCCTGCCCAGCGCATTCAAGCCGGGATTCGAGCTGTCGGTGAGCCAGAGCCGGCCCATCCGCGGCGACCGCGCCATCTTCCACGCCAAGGCGTGCTCCCGCCCGCCCGAACCCACCAGCAGCACATTCACCTTCCCGTCGGTTGTCATGGCCGATCGTACGGACGGCGGGCCCGCCGTGCCAAGAAAAAGACCCGCCCTCCTGACGGGGGGCGGGTCGTAATGCCCGTAGGTGGACGGGCGAATGGGCGCACGTTCACGTCACGATCGCGTGCCGCTGTCGGAAACTCTCGTGGTCGCGAGATGATCGGCGGGGGTCGCTGTTGCGCCGGCGCCGATCGCGACGGCATCGAACGAAGCGCGACAGGCTCTCGCGGCCCGGGAGTCCACGTGGACCAGGGGGGCCCCGGGTTGCGGGGTTTGCGGACTCGGAGCGACTCGGCGCGCCGAACCGCGGCATGCGGATCAGATCGGGAGAGCACGGTTGGGTCGCTTGCCACCAAGGTTTGTGCTGGGTCATCGCATCCGGCCGCCCGAGGCACGGGCTCAATCCAAGCCGGTCCGATCTCGGTGAGAGAGTACCCGCAAGACGAAGAAGTGCAAGTATTTCAAACTCATTCAGAATATTTTGGTTCCGGAAAACCCTGAGGTAGACTTGCGGAACATTGCACGAAAGGCCCGATCGGGTCGTATTGTGGACGGACTGCACGGAGATTTCACGGCCATGGGCGCGGATCACGCATCAGATGACTTGGGGCCGCCCGCGGCGGGCGGCACAATCAATAGTGAGCCTGCCGTCCGTACCCCAACCCCAACGTCGCGTGGCTCCTTTCATGAGCGAGCCTCTTCCGTGCTCGGAGGCTTGCAGGCGGCCATGCTCGACCTGGTCCGGGCCGTCTCGGCCTCGACCAAGCGGGCCTCGGACGTCGAGAAGGCCTTCGGCGTGGACTACAAACTCGGCTGGCAGGTCCACCGCATCGCCACCGTGCGAAACCCGCTCGAAGCCGGGGCCCACGTTCCCGCCCGTGTCTCCATGGAAAGGCTCCTCAAGTCCGCGACCAAACGCAAGGCCCCCGCCGGCGTTGTCGAGCGTGTCGCCGGCGCGTTCGCCGCGTTCGAGCAACTCGTCGAATCGGAGGCCGGCGACCGCGCCGAACTCGACGCGATGATCGCCGAGTTCGTGCCCGAGATCCGCGAGAAGCGGGATCGCGCGGCCCGCGTCACCGCGTTCAAGGGCATCTCCCAGATCCGAGGTGTCGCCATGGAGGCCCACGTCGGCACGTTCATCCTCCATCCCTCGGCGAACGGTTCGACCGTGGATCGCGCCACCTTCTCGGCGTACCTGGGCCTTCGCAGGCTGCGCCCCGGCTCCACCATCGGATTCACGACCATCGGCCTCTCGGGCGCAACCGTTCTCACCCTCGACGGGCGGCCGCCGGAGGAGCCGCACGGGATCCTGCTTCCGCAGTTCTGCTCCGCGCCGATCCCGCGGTTCGACGTCCGCCGAAACGGCGAGTTCACCGACTATTTCGTCGCGGGAAATGCGGTCGGGCTGAGCGCCGCGGTGGACCTCGTCATGGGCGAGTACCGCCCCCAGGCCATCAAACGCTACCGCCAGCCCGAGGGGCGGAGCATGACCGGCGTGATGAACCTCGTTGATACCCCGCTCAAGCGCATGACGATCGACGTGATGGTCCACAGCGACCTCTTCCCGGGCGGGCCGCCGGCCCTCGAGGCCTACGACTTCGTGCCCCGCGGCCAGGTGTCGCAGGGCATCGGCGATCCGACGCGGGAGCGCGACAGACTCACCCTCTACGAGCACATCCGGCCGATCCCCGGCGGCATCGCGGGAGCCGGACTGCCCGAATCACCAACATACGTCAAGATGCTTGGGCATGTGTGCTCGACGCTCGGCTGGCAACCCGGGGCGTTCCGCGCGTACCGCCTCGAAGTGGACTATCCCCTCTACGGCTCGCAGTACCTCATCGGGTTCACGTTGCCGGAAGCGCCTTCGAATGGGTGAGCAGCCATGCCCGCGAACACGCACGGTCCCTGCCCGCTCGCCGCCGCCGCGCTGATCACGTGGAAACGCAACGGCGAGTACGGCGCGCGGCTCGTCGCGGACCTGACGCCGGGACAGTGGCTCGCCCAGCCCGTGGCGGGGCGGGTGATGAACCATCCGGCGTGGGTCTTCGCCCATCTGATCCTCTACGCCCACATCGCCGTCCGCCTTGCGAGCGCCGAACCGTTCGACGACCCCGCGGAGCACCGGTACGGGCAGAAATCGGAGCCCCTGTCCGAGGCGAACGCCTACCAGACGCCGGAGCGGATGCTCGCGACGTGGCGCGCCGTCCACGCCGAGGGCGCGGCCGCGCTGGCGGCGGCGACGCCGGCCCTGACGAGCGCCCCCAACCCGCTGGCCCGTTGGCGGACGCTCCACCCAACGGTCGGGGACATGCTCATCACGCTCATGGTCAAGCACGAGTCGGGGCATCTCGGGCAGCTATCGGCGTGGCGGCGGGGGATGGGGATGGGGCCGGTGGCGGTTTGACCTCGAAAAGACCCCTGCCAACAGGCGGTCGCCACCCGCCGGAACGCCGGTCTTCCGACCAGCGAGCAGCAATTTCATGGGTCGGCGCACGAATCGCGGTGAACAATCGTTTCGTCCCAGACGGCGGGTCCGTGTCTCTCACGAAAAGGCGAACATGCGAACTCTGCGTGCGGCGTGCTTGGCGGCGGGGGCGGCGATGGCGCTGGCGACGGGCGCGACGGCGTATCCACCGCTGACGGTGGAGCTCGCGTTCCCGACCACGTTCACATCGGGGACCGAGTCGGCGACCGTGGACTATCCCCAATACTTTCTCATCGACGCGGCCGGCCGGGTGATGACCGAGGCCCACCCGACCACCGGGGCGCAGTACTTCAGCGTCGTCACCAACGCCGGCACGCCCGAGTTCGTCGGGTATCGCTCCGTGCTCGGGTCCACGTTCACGCCCGCTCGACCCGACGGCTGGAATGTCAACGCGAGCGCCTTCAACGCGGCCGGGAAGCTCTTCGTGCACGCCCGAGCCTCGTTGCAGTTCTATCCCGACGCGTTCGCCCTGGTCATGCACGCACCCCCCGGGCCGCCCATCGCCCTGCTCGACTCGAGCCTGCCCGATGCCGGCACGCGCCCTCCGGGGGATTCGTTCTGCACGCCGGGGCCGGGCAACTGGATCATCCTTGGAGAGGGTTCGGCCGCGTCGGGGTTGTGGGCGGGAGACCTGTCCGTGAGTCCGCCCGCCTTCACCCACGTGTTGCAGGCCGGCATGACCCCAACGGGCCTGCCCAACGACGTCACGGTGTCCGGCGTGAACTCGATGCGGTGCATCAACGCCTCGGGCACCTACGCCTACGTGGGGACGCTCGCCGGGAACGTCACCGATCCCACACGCAACGCCATCGTTCGCGGCTTTGGAACGAGCCAGGATCTCATGGCCCGCACGGGTGATCCCGCGCCCGGAATGGCCGGCGCAACGATGTACTCGCTGCCATACGGCTATCAATACGACTACCTCTTCATATCCGACTCCGGCGAGGTCGCGTTCAAGGCCCAGGTCACGCACCCGACCCTCGGCGGGCAGGCGATCTTCGCCGGCATGCCGGGCTCGCTCTCCCCGATCGTCACGAGCGGACGGGACGTCATCGCCGGAGTCGCGGGACGGGTCAACCAACTACGGTTCGATCAGGCTCCGAACGGGGAGCGCGTGGTCTGGGTGGGATACAACCCCAACGGAAGCACCGGGGGATACTCGTCCACGCTGCTCATGAAGGGCACCGCGACCACCCCGCAGATTCTCGTCCGACAGGGCCAGGCGGCTCCGGGCTTGCCGCTGGGCACCACGCTCGGCACGATCCGCGAGTTTCTCATCAACGACCAGGGCGCCGTCGTGTTCATCGCGGACTTCTCCGCCTCGACCCAGTACCCCACGGGCGGCAAGGCCGTCTTCGGATGGGCCGGCGGTCCCGCACCATTTCTTGTCCTCGCTCCCGGCGAGATGTTCACGCTTCCAGACAACTCGCCCCGCACGGTCCAGTCCATCCAGCCCCTCTTCGGCGGCTGGCCGGGCAAGTGCTTCAGCGCCCAGGGCAGGCTCGCAATGTGGGTGTTCACCGGAACCAACGCCGGTGCGATCGTGAGCCGAACGATCGAGAACACACCGCCCCCCGCGACCTTCGGCCTGCTGTATCCCCCCGCCAATGCCGTGTCGATCGAGACCCGGCCCACCCTCTCGTGGGGCGCGTCGCCCAACGCGGAGTCCTACACCCTCACCATCACCCCCGACGGCGGAAGCGCCACCACGATCCAGACGACCTCCACCACCCTGCCGCTCCCCGCCGGACTCCTGCAAGGCTGCCAGCAGGCCACATGGAGCGTGGTCGCCACCAACGAGCACGGCTCCACGGCCTCCGCGCCCGTTTCACAGGTCTTCACGACGTTCAGCCCCGGCTGCGTCACACCCCCGGTGTACACCATCCGGCGCGTGGGCCTGTACGGCGGAACCTACACGGACAACCTCGCCACGCTCGTCACGCCCGAAGGCCGCGTCGCGGGAGCCAGCACAAACGTCCTGAGCTCGGTGAACACCGTGACCGAAGCATGGATCGAGTGGAACGGCCAGACCGCCGGCCCGCTCGGCCTCACGGGAACCCCCTTCGGCAAGTCGCACTCGGTCGTCGCGATCAACCCGGCGGGCGCCGCCATCGGCACCAGTGCCCGCACGGCCCCCGGCAATGTCGCGGCCGGCTCCGACGCCTGGTACTACGACGGCACGAACGTCTCGCCCATCGGCCCCGCCGGCACGCTCTACGACCAGACCCCCGGCTCCCCCACCACCCGCCGCAACAGCTACGCAACCGCCATCAACAACCAGGGCGACGCCATCGGTAGCACGTCGCGCTGGGCCAACGGGGTGAGCATCGGCAACGACACCTGGCGATACCACGCCGGCGTCACCGAGCTCCTCCCCGGCCCCACCGGCGGCGGCTACGAGTTCACCACCGCCAACGGCGTCTGGCGTTCACCCGCCGCCGTCGCGATCAACGACGCCGGCGACATCCTCGGGTATTCCGGCCGCTACACCTCCACCGGCGGCGGGCTGGGCATCGACTCGTGGGTCTGGCACGACGGAGCTACCACGCTCGTGGCTCGCACCGGCCCCGGCTTCGAGGGCACCATCGCCACGGGCGTGCGCCGATCCACCTGGACCACGCACATGAACAACGCGGGACAGGTCGTCGGCACAAGTGCCCACTACGACGCCACCGGCACCTACCTCGGTCTCTCCGCCTTCCTCTGGACAAACGGGGCGTTCCAGACCGTCAGCCCCACCGACGCCGTCCACCCGCTCAGCCCCTCGGTTTCGGGCATTCCCTCCAACTTTGTCAAGGGGCTCTCGCCCCAGGGCTATGTTGTCGGCGAGTTCCCCCGTCTGGACGCCTCCCTCGCCAGCATCGGCACCGACACCTGGTACTTCGACGGCACCGCCACTCGCATCCTCGGGCTCACAGGCGATGAGTTCCAAACGCCCGTCGGTGCCCCGGACACCCAGGCCCGCAAGGAGCACCGGTTCGTCGCGATGAACGCGGCCGGCCAGGTGGTCGGTCGCTCGATCGTGCAGGGAGTAAGCCCATCTCGCAACGCCGGATGGCTGTTCGATCCCGCTTCCGGGGCCATCACACGGATCAACGGCCTGCCCGGCGTCACCGGGGCACAGTCCATCACTCCCCTCGCCCTCACGCCCGACGGCGCCGTCCTCGGCACGTACACCTACCCCAACGCCCTCGGCACCGGCACCATCACCACGCCCTTCATCTGGTCCATCGCCGCTGGAATGAAGACGCTCGAGTCCCGCGTCATCGGCGCCCTTCCGCCGCAGGGATGGCAGGCGCTCATCACGCCCATCGGCGGCGGCGGGGGCGAGGCCTCGCACTCGTGGCCCGTCCTCATCGCCGGCAACGGATCGCACATCAACAACTACGGCCAGACCGCCTTCGTCCTCGTCGCCGTCCCCACGCCCGGCTCGTTCCCGCTGCTCAACCCGCCCGACGGCGCCACCGTGGCGTCGGCCCAGCCCGTGCAGACATGGACCCCCTCGCCGGGCGCGCGGTACTACTCCGTCTCCATCACCCCGCAGGGCGGGCCGACCACCATCCTCGAGACCTCTTCGGCCTCGCTCGTCGTCCCGCCATCGATCATCCACGACTGCGAGCACGTGGAGTGGAGCGTCGTCGCCAACAGCCCCAGCGGCTCAACGCTCTCCACGCCCCCGATCCGGACGTTCTCGTACATGCGGGCCGACTTCAATCTCAGCGGCCAGATCTCCGTCCAGGACATCTTCGATTTCCTCAACGCCTGGCTGGCCGGCGACCCTCGTGCCGACTTCAACGGCGGAGGGCTTACCGTGCAGGACATCTTCGACTACCTCAACGCGTGGTTCGTGTCCTGCCCGTAGACCCGCGGCGTCACGCGCTCGCCGGCCCGGGCGATCCCACCGTCCGCCCGTAGACGATGCCCTTGGCCCTCAGCATGCCGACCACCGAGTCGAGAATCCCCGGGGTCCGGCCCAGCCGCTCCGGAGGAATCACGCCCGGCTCGCGGACGCGTCCGTCCGCGATCATCCGGGCCACGCCGGTGCACGCGAGGCCCGTGGTGCGCGACATGCTCGTGGCGCCCGCCGCCCGGTCGTAGACGTCGCAGAGGTCCCACGTCACGCGCTCCCGCTTCCCCGCTCGCGTGCCCTCGACGATGATCCGCATCACGGTCAGGTCCTCTTCGCCGGGGGCGTAGGTCCACTCGGGGAACATGAGCGCGGCCGTGACGTCGCGCGGCCGGATCATGGTTCCTCCCACGTCCACCTCCTCCTCGGAGAACAGCCCAGCCGCCTTGAGGCCGCGCATAAGGTCGTAGTGCCCCGCGTACCGCAGCGTCTTCTCCTTCATGCTCGGAACGTCGAGCGTGTCGGCGAGCGAGCGCAGGCCGTCGGTGTTCACGGCCTCGAGGCGGCCCACGCCCGCGAACTCCAGAAACTCCGGTTCGGTCAGCGCTTCTTTCACGACCGTCCGCCCGCCCTCGACGATGCGAACCGGACGGGTGTATTCCTCGATCACATCCGACGGCGCGAACGCGGCCTTGTAGAAATACGGCGGCTCGGGCCGGCGCGGCAGGCCGCCGACGTAGATCGCCAGCGCCTCCGCTGCCCCCCCGCTTCCCTCAAATCCGGCCACCTCCGCGCCGCAGATCATGTTGGACATGCCCGGGGCAACGCCGCAATCTACTACGGCCGTGACGCCATGCTCCTTGGCCAGTCCGTCCAGGCCGAGAGCATTCTGCGCGAAGAACGAGATATCGCAATACGGCTTGCGGGCCTCGATCACGGCCCGGAGGGCGTTGAACCCGATCCGGCTGGAGAGGGCGCCAACGACAAGGTCGAAGGGGGCGACGGTCCGCTTGAGCGCGGCCGCGTCGGAGAGGTCTGCCAGCAGTGGCGCAACGCTCCGCCCGAGCTTCCCCGAGCGGGCAACGGCCGCGTCGAGCGAGGACCGGCGGGCGTCGGCGATCGAGACCCGGAAGTCGGCGGCGAGATCGGCGGCCATCACCGAGCCGACCATCCCCGCACCAAGGACAATGGCGGTTTGCATGGTCGGGTAGACTACGCCCCGAATCGCCCGTCCCCTTTCAGGAACCCCCCATGGCCTCCCACGCCCCCACCGCCGCGAAACGCTACCTCTCCCACGACCTCGCCGACTGGGCCTGTGGCCTGGAATACCAGCACCTGAGCCCGAAGGCCATCGAGGCCGCCAGGTTGTTCTGGTACGACTCGATGGGGTGCGGGCTGGGCGGAAGCCAGCAGGAAGACGCCCACATTCTCCTCGCCCACTACCGCGAGATGGCCGGCCTGAAGGCGGGCGAGAAGGGCACGGGCCCGTGCACCTGTTTCGTCACGGGCTTCAAGACCAACCCCGTAGACGCGGCGTTCCTCAACAACCACATGATCCGCGCCATGGACTACAACGACATCTACTGGAAGGCCGACCCCTGCCATCCCTCGGACATCATCGCCGGGCCGCTCGCCCTGTGCGAGTATCTCGGCCTCTCCGGCAAGGACCTCATCCTCGCGACGGTGATCGCCTACGAGGTCGAGCAGCGGCTGTGCGAGTTCGGCATCCCCGGGATTCGCGAGTACGGCTGGCACCACGCGACCCTGACGGCCTTCGCCGCGCCGATCGCGGCCGGTCGCGTGCTGAACCTCACGCCCGAGCAGATGGTGCAGGCGATCGGCATCTCGGCGTCTCGCACGTTCACCCCCGGGGCGGTCACGGCGGGCAAGCTCACGAACATGAAGAACACCGTGGACCCGTGGGCCACGCGCATGGGCGTCGAGTCCGCGCTGCTGGCCAAGCGCGGCTTTTCCGGCCCGGAACACATGATCGACGGCAAGGAAGGCCTGTACGCGGTCTTCGGCCACGTCCACTACAAGGGCGCCCCCGCCAGGTTCGATTCCGCGATGCTCATGAAGGACCTGCCCAGGGCCTCGGCCGACCACTACCGCATCCTCGACTGCGGCATGAAGTCCTTCCCCATCGAGGCCCTCTCCCACGCGCCGCTCACGGCCATGATGAAGTGCGTGAAGGAGAACGCCATCAAGCCCGCCGATGTTGCGGAGATCAAGGTGGAAGTCATCGCCCGCGCGGCCGACATCCTCGGCGATCCGCACAAGTATCGCCCGGACTCCAAGGAAACCGCCGACCACTCCCTCCCCTACTGCATGGCCGTCGGCCTCATCGACGGCATGGTCACGCCGCTCCAGTTCAAGGAGGAGCGCGTCCTCGACAAATCGCTCATCCCCGTCATGGACAAGGTCAAGGTCGTGGCCAACGACGAGTTCGAGAAACTCTTCCCCAAGTTCCAGCCCTCGCAGGTGACGATCACCACGACCGGCGGCAGGTCGTTCACCAAGCGCGTGGATGTCCCCAGGGGCGACCCCCGCGACCCGATGACGGCCGACGAGATCGGCGTGAAGTTCCACGCCCTCGGGGACGCCGTGATCGGCAAGGGCGCGTGCGACAAACTGGCCGCGGCGGTGCTGGGGATGGAGACCATGGGGAACGTGCGAGAGTTGACGGCGCTGACGGTCAAGGGCTGAGGTATGGCACAGTCGTTCGCGACTCGCTCGAACCTGACGCCGGGACAGGCCCGCACCGTTGCCGCGTGGCGATTCGACGATGCCCGCCGTCTGTGGCAAAGCGGCATGGCCAAGCACATGAACGGGGCGGTATACCTTGGCGGCCTGGCCTTGGATTGCCTGCTCAAGGCGCGGCTTCTGGAGAAGCACCCGGCGCTCAGATCGACACTCCCCGAGAACCTCGCCCAGCGGGAGCGGGCGCGTTGGAACCTGGTCTACCGGACCCACGACCTGGAGGCGATCGTGGGCGAGTTGCCGGATGTGACGCGCCGCCTGCAGGACGCCAGTGTCTTCGGCGCACCCAGACTCGATACAATGCTCAAGTCGGCCTGCTCTCGCTGGTCGATCCACGTTCGATATCTGCCCAAACGCGTCGACGCCGCGGAGGCCGACGAGTTTCTCAGACAGGTCGAGGAGCTCAGACGATGGCTGTGAAGAAAACCCGCACTAGGTCCCCCGCGTTCATCGCCCGGGTACGGAACGCCCTCATGCAAGACCTGGCCCGGGCCGGTATCGCCGCCGAGGTGACGGTCGAGCCGATCCGCGGCACCAAGCTCCATCGAATCACCGTGATCGCGGGCAAGTTCGCCAAACTTCGCTTCACCGAGCGTCAGGCGGTGGTCTGGAAGATCATCGATCAGGTGCTGGACAAAAAGGACCAACTGTTCATCAGCATGGTGCTCACCCTCACTCCAAGCGAAGCGTCCGGCGAATCCGCCGCCTGATCATCCCCGGGTCCGCTCGGTCACCCGCGGTCGCTCCACGGTAACGGCTTGTCTTTGTTTTCAGACCACGCCCCAGATCACAAAAGCCACGAGCCCCCCGACCACCCCCACCACCACGAGCACGCCCACGATCGCGCCCATGCGGACGGCCATCCCCGTCTCCCCCGCCGCCCCCGGCCTCGGCGCCAGCGTGATCCGCCGCCGAAGGTCGATGTATTTCGCCCCGCATTCCGGGCATCGCTCCTGCTGCTCCAGCCCGCCCAGGTCATAGCCGCACGCCGAGCATCGCATCGGGGCGCCCGCGCCGAGAACCGCCTCATCCAGCGCGGCAGCAGCCCGGTCGTAGTCGCCGCGCGGCACCAGAACGGTCACGGGCACGATCGCGCCCATCAGCGGCAGGGTGCTGGCGGAGTGCTCCCCCACCACCACCGCGTGGATGCCCGCATCGTCGAGCACGCACTTGATCATGTGGGCGGACGTGGCCGCGGACACGATGGCCAGTGGCACCGGACCGGAGAGTTCGGACCGCGAAACAGGCGATGGTGCGGATCGTTCGTCCACGGAGGAAGCATACAGGACGCAGAGCGGACCTCGGCCGAGCACGTGCCGATCCACGGAGAATCTCATTGAACACCCGCATATCCTGAATACGATCCATGCTCGTGCCGTTCGACCACATCCCCGACTTCGCGTGGGCCGCCCTCAAACGCGGCGCCGACGACCCGACGCACCCGATGCACCTGCTCACCATGGCCACAGTCGGGCCCGACGGGCGACCCTCGGCCCGCCTGATGACCAACCGCGGGGCCGACCAGACAGGCCCCATCGCACGCCTGTGGTTCCACACCGACAGCCACACACCCAAAGTCGGCGAACTCCACACCTCCCCCTTCGCCTGCCTCACCGCCTGGGACGCCGCCGGCGGCATCCACCTGCGCCTTCACGGACGCGTGACAATCCACCAGCACGACGAGTGCTCGCGGCGGCACTGGGAACAACTCTCCAGCGCGGCCCGGTGGCTGTATTCCGCGACTGATCGGCCGGCCGACAACTCTCCTGTCCCCATCGCCGCGCCCGAACCTCCCGACCTCCGTCTCCCGCGCGACAAGCGCCAACTGCCCCACAAGCTCACGGCCCGCGAGCGGGACCGGTTCGTCGTCATCGAGGTCCGGGTCGAGACCATCGACTGGTTGCAGGCGACCCAGGCCGAGCAGCGGCGAGCGGTCCTGCGCGCAGACGAGCGCTGGATCGCCCAGCCAGCGTGAACGCTCCCCTCATCCTCGCCGTCGCCACCCGGCGGCCAGCATCACAAGGGCCGGCGCCACGCACCCCGGCGAGGGAATCGGCTGGGTGAAGTTCACATAGTCGTAATACCCGGCCGCGTTGCTTCCCCCGCTGCCGTCGCCGAGCCTGAGATTCGTCGAGCCGCTCCCGATCCCGCTGTTGCCGGTGCCGCGCTGCACCCCATCGATGCTGAACGTCCACGAGTGGTTCACCTGCACGTCGAAGCGATACACGTGGAACCCGTCGGTGGAATCGAACGCGCCCGTCGTCGTTCCCCCGGTGGTCGGCAGCGTGAACCGGTCGGCGTTGATGCCCACCCACACCTGGCTGGTCCCGAAGAGCATCCCCTGATAGCTCCCGAAGAACTCGCTCTGGTCCAGCCGCAGCCGCGCCTCGATGAGATACGACTGCGCCCAGTCCGGCGTGATCGAGCGCGTGTAGTAGATCGAACTCCCCCCCGCCTGCGACCCGGTCCCGATGGTGGTCTGGTGCAGCAGACCGCCGCCCGCCAGCGAGAACACCCCGGCCTCCGTCGGCGGGCTCGCTCCGAATCCGGTCGGCACAAACGCGAATCCGTTCGCGCTGGGCAGAGTGCCCATGTCGAGCGTGACGATGATCCCGCGAGCCGGCGCCGCGAGCATCGCGCCGATCCCACCGGCAATCGCAAAGGCCAGAAAACGCATGATCTCTCTCCTCGTCCGGCCGGAAGGCGGCACGGCAGCGCCAGTCTACCAATCCAGCCCCCCGCGCCGCAAGACCTATGTGCGGGATTTCTCCCGGAACCATGCCTACTATTGCCCTCAATCGCCGGTGGCCTCAGACTCGTCCTCCGTGGAAACACGGCCAAAAGGACGGCAAAAGACTGGGAATCTGCTGGCAGCGCCCTCGCATCGTCGCGAGAGGCGTTCCGCCCCAGTACGGCCGCTCGCGCTCCATTCAACCCAACACGGGACTGGTGCAGGGAAGCCCGAACACACGACTTCATCCGTGCGCGCTGTCGCCGGTGAGGTCACACTCTCGCCCAGGCAACGGCCACAAGGCCGCCGCCGCGGCGGAGCAGGAGTCATTGTTTCATGGCGTTCAAAGCTCTCAACCTCAACCCCACCATCCTCAAGGCCCTCGACGCGCAGGGATACCACACACCCACGCCGATCCAGGCCAAGGCCATCCCCCCGATCCTCGAGGGCAAGGACGTCCTCGGGTGCGCCCAGACCGGCACCGGCAAGACCGCCGCGTTCGCCCTGCCCATCATCCAGCGCCTCTCCGAGATGCCCGTCGACAAGACCAGGCGCGGCCCGGCCCATCCCCGCGCCCTGATCCTCTCGCCCACGCGCGAGCTCGCGGCCCAGATCGGCGAGTCCTTCGGCACCTACGGCAAGCACTCGGGACTCTCCCACACCGTCATCTACGGCGGCGTCTCCCAGTACCACCAGGCCAAGGCCATCCACCGCGGCGTGGACATCCTCGTTGCGACGCCCGGCCGGCTCATGGACCTCATGGACCAGCGGATCGTCACGCTCAAGGACGTCAAGGTGTTCATCCTCGACGAGGCCGACCGCATGCTCGACATGGGCTTCATCCAGCCAATCCGCAAAATCGCCGCGGCCGTGCCCGCGGGACGCCAGACGCTGCTCTTCTCGGCCACCATGCCGCGCGAGATCATGCACCTGGCCGACTCGCTGCTCAAGAACCCCGTCAAGGTGTCCGTGACGCCGGTGGCCTCCGCCGCGCCGCTCATCACCCAGTCGGTCTACCAGGTCCCCTTCCACAACAAGCAGGCCCTGCTGGAAGTGCTGCTCGACGAGCCCGGCGTGGACCGCGCCGTGGTCTTCACCCGCACCAAGCACGGGGCCGATCGCGTCTGCATGCGGCTGGAGCGCGACGGCATCGCGGCCGTGGCCATCCACGGCAACAAGGCCCAGAACTACCGCACGCGGGCCCTCGACTCCTTCAAGTCCGGCAAGACCCGCGTGCTCGTCGCCACCGACGTCGCCGCACGCGGCCTCGACGTGGACAACATCACCCACGTCTTCAACTTCGACCTCCCCATGGAGCCCGAGGCGTACGTTCACCGCATCGGGCGCACCGGCCGCGCCGGGGCCACGGGCATCGCCATCTCCTTCTGCGACCGGGCCGAGTTCGATCAGCTCCGCCAGATCGAGCGGCTCACCGGCAAGCAGATCCCTCGGATGGAAACCCCCGTCCTGCCCAGCAACGACCACCAGCGCGAAGAGCGCGAGGGACGCGCCGGGCAGTGGCAGGATCGGCGCGACAGCCGGCCCTCGAAGTTCGCCTCATCCGGCCCAGCACGCGGCCGCCCGCAGCGAGGCGGCTTCGGCGATCGGCCCTCGCAGGCCCAGCGCGATTCCTACGGCGACGGCCCCGCCTCGCGCCCGAGCGCTCCCCGCGCTCCCCGTCCGGCATTCGCACCCGCGGCGACGAAACCGGCCCCCGCACCCCGCACGCCCCACGCCCCCCACGCGCCCGCCCCGCGCCCGGCCCCCGCACCCAAGCATCCGGCGTTCGTCCCCCACCCGCACGGCGCTCGCCCCGCGCCCCATCCGTCCTCGAAGAAGCCCCACCGCATGGGCCCCGGACCGAGCGCCCGCCCGGGCGGCGCTCCCGCCTCAACCGGCCACCACGCGCCCAGGCCCGCGCACGCGTCATCGCATCCCAAGCAGGGCGGCGGGCACGCCGCCCCGCATCCCAAGAAGATGCCCTTCGCCCGCCGTGGCCCGGCCAAGGGCGGGCACTGATCGGCGCACGAGTCGAAAGCAACAGCCGACTTGGTTGCATGTCTCCGAGGCCCCTCCGGGGCCTCGGAGACGTACCATCCCGGCCCACATCGGAAGGAGCCTCGGTCCATGAAGAACGTTCTCGTCCTCGGCGGCGGCAAGGTCGGCAAGTCGGTCGCGGAACTCTTTCTGGCCTGCGGGCGCGGCGAGTATCGCGTCACCCT
Source organism: uncultured Phycisphaerales bacterium (assembly GCA_937871915.1). Lineage (GTDB taxonomy): Bacteria > Planctomycetota > Phycisphaerae > Phycisphaerales > UBA1924 > UBA4658. The sequence continues at coordinate 24,730 of CALMPG010000077.1, read as the reverse complement.
CGCCGACCGCGACGAGGCCAACCTGCGCGAGGCGGCCGAGAACATCGGACGCCTCAAGTCGCTCGTGCCGCACCCGACCGAGTTCATCACCCTGAAACTCGACGCCAGCGACAAGGCCGCCGTACGCGAGGCCCTCAAGGGCCAGCACTACGTCGTCTGCATGCTCCCCTACAACTTCGTCGCCGGCATCGCCGAGGCCGCCAACGACATGGGCGTGCACTACTTCGACGTCACCGAGGACGTCGAGACCACCGAGCAGGTCAAACAGATTGCCGCCGGCGGCAAGGCCAAGGTCGCGCTGGTCCCCCAGTGCGGGCTCGCCCCGGGGTACGTGGCCATCGCGGCCTACGACATCACCCGCGACTTCACCATGCTCCACGATCTGACGCTCCGCGTCGGAGCCCTGCCGCAGTTCCCCACCAACGCGCCCAAGTACAACATCACCTGGTCGGCCGCGGGGGTCGTCAACGAGTATTGCGAGCCGTGCAACGTGATGCTCGACGGGCGGACGGTGAAGGTGCCCGCGCTCGAGGGTCTGGAACACTTCTCCTTCGAGGCCCTGGAATACGAGGCGTTCTATACCTCCGGCGGCGTGGGGACGCTCATCGAAACGCTCGTCGGAGAGAAGAAGACCTGCGATGAGACTCGCATCGCCTACAAGACCATCCGCTATCCCGGCCACCGCGACCTGATGAAGTTCCTGCTCCAGGACCTGCGGCTGAACGTCGAGCATGTTCCGGCAAACAAGAACGGCCGCACCTTCGACCGCGCCCTCGCCATCGATCTGCTCGACCACGCCGTGGCCCGCACGCTCCAGGACGTCGTCGTGGTCTTCATCAACGCCATCGGCGTCAAGGACGGGCGCCGGGAGCAGATCAACTTCCGCCGGTCCATCCACTCCACCAAAATGTTCGGGCGCGTCTGGCCCGCCATCGAGCTCACCACCGCCGCCGGCGTCTGCGCCATGGTGGACCTCCACCGCCTGGGCAAGATCCGCCAGACCGGCCTGGTCCGCCAGGAAGAGTGCTCGCTCGAGACCTTCAACAAGACGATCTTCGGCCTCGCCTACGAGGCCCCCGACAAGATCGAGGCCGCGGCCCTCGCCAAGTAGCGTCCCTCCAAGACACTACAGCATGAACGCCCCGACGAGGATGTCGCCGATGCCCACAAGCGCGGCCCCGGCGATCAGCCCGGCGCAGATCGGCTCGTGCGTGTCCACGAACACACGCTTGGCCAAACTCGGCTCGGGCATCCCCACCACCACCGGCTCGCCGTGCGCCTCGCCCTTCTTGCCCCAGATCAGCCCGCTGGCCCAGAAGAACGAGGCCCCGAGGAACATCCACAACGTCGAGTCCGGCGGGAGCAGGAACCCCAGCCCGAAGGCCACCGGCGCGAACGGGCTCTTCCCCTTGGTCATCGTGCGAACGACCTCGAACACCACCCCGATCACGGCCGCCGCGGCCATCATCTGCAGCGCGCTGACGTGGATGATCGACGAGAGCTTCGCGTCCCCCGTCAGCCCCTGGATGAACTCGCTGATCCCCTTCCACTGCAGCGCGGCCGTGAAGGTGAACTTGTCGGTCACCAGCGTGGACTGGATGTCATCGCCCTTCACGTGCTTGTTCATGAACAGCAGATAGAACAGCGGCGTGCTGGCCGCGGCCCCGGCGATGATGCCGATGATGTGCCCCCACACCTGGTGCCGCGGCTTGCCGCCGAGCATGTACCCCGGCTTGATGTCCATGAGAAGGTTGCTGGCGTTGGAGGCCACCTCCGTGGTGAGCGTCGCCGTCATCAGGTTCGTCGGCGGGTGGTTCGGGTTCATCACGCCGAAGGTGAACTGCGTGATCTTCGAGAGCGAGCCCGTCGGCGTGATGCTCGTGGCCGCCGTGGCGTTGGCCGCGATGAGCGTCAGCACGATCGTCAGCAACACCGCCAGCGCGCCATACTGCACCCTCACGCCGAACCACTCGTGGGCCATGTACACGCCGATCGCCCCCACGATCGGGATGCCGATCCAGGACACCTTCAGCGGCACCTCGATGTGGCCGAGCACATCCGAGCCCGTGGGCTTCTTGCTGAACAGGCCCGCGAAGGCCGAGATGATCACCTTCGGCTTGGCGAAGAACGCCGTCATGCTCGCGCACACCAGCATCGCCACGCCCGGCCACAGCAGCCACCCCGTCAGAATATCCCGGAACGAGAACGCGTCCGCGGGCGTGAGCACCACGCCCTTGCGCTTCACCCACTCGTTGCCAGTGGCGATCGGCGCGGCCACGGCGTACGCCACGAGCATCCCCAGGAACATGTTGACCGCGTAGCGGATATTCATCAGCCCGCCCGCGCCGAACATCGCCAGATCGACCGTCGGCGAGAGGCCCAGCTTGCGAATATCCACGCCGTTGATCATCGGAAGCGGGGCCCTGCCCGACGCCACGAGGTGGTAGTACCACCCGTCCAGGCTCTCGCTGAGCCAGCGGACCCTGTCCATCCCGAAGAGCTTGGCCTGGATGAGCGTCTGGTACGCCTCGCCCGAGAGAAACTTGAGCGTTCCCGCAAACAGCGCGGCCCCCGCGAGCACGACGGCCTTGAACACCCCCACCCGGGCGTCCGAGGAATACAGCGTGTCGAGCACCACCCCGCACGCCGCGCCCTCCGGAAACGGCGCCTGCTCGTCGTTGATGAAGCGCCGCTTCATCGGGAACGCCACCAGCACGCCCAGCACGCTGAGCACCACGTTGAAGAGCATCATCTGCCACCACGGCATCACCGTGTTGGTCACCATCATGTACGCGGCGAGGCCCGAGATCAGCGGCCCGGTCATGTACCCCGCCGCCGTGGCCACGCTCTGCGAGGCGTTGTTCTCAAGAATCGTCATGTCCTTCGCCCCGAAGGTGGCCATGACCTTGAACGAGGCGAACGCAAGGATCACGCTCGTGAGTCCAACGCCGAGGGTCCACCCCGTCTTGGCCCCGATGTACAGGTTCGTCGCCGAGAGAATCCCGCCCAGAAGAAACCCCGTGACCGCCGAGCGCAGCGTGAGTTGCGGCATGTCGCCGCGGTAGATGTTGGCCAGCCACCACTCGTCCTTCTGCTGGCGGGTCCACGTGCGGATCTGCTCTTCGTTGAGTTGCTTGATGGCCATGGGTGGTCCGGGATGATGGAAACAAACGTCCTGATCGGACACGCGACGATGGAACAACAACCGATCCGATCCACTACCACCAGTGCCGCATGGTCGCGATGCCCACCAGCGTTCCGGCGATCGCGATAAACGCCGCCAGCAGCGACTCGCCCGCCACCAGCCCCGACGCGATCGGCACGTTGTACTTGTCCGCCGCCTTCGGGAAGATCCTGGTCCAGATGTACGTGATCACGGCGCCGATCGCGAACGAGAACGCGTTCTGGAACGGCACCACCCACGCGAGCCCCAGCCCCATCGCCGAGGGGAAATACTTGCGGTACTTCGCCGGAAGCACGAGGACCTCGATGAGCGGCATGAGGATGCCCAGCAGCCCGCCGATGACGATGCCGATCTGCGCCGTCTTGGGCACAAAGTCCAGCCCCTGCGTGAGCGCCTCGGCCACCGCCCGCCACATGTTCGCCGCCGGCGGGTTGTAACTGTCCAGCGTCGCCTTGTCCGGGAACATCAGATACCACGCCGGAACGATCATCAGCGTGCCGAAAAAGCACCCGTAGAACTGCGCCAGGAACTGCCGCCGGGGATTCGCGCCCAGCAGGTACCCCGACTTCAGGTCGGTGAGCAGATCGGCCGAGGCCCCGGCCGCGCCCGCCGTCACCCCCGCCGACGTGAGGTTGATCACCGAGTCGCCCCGCGCCACCAGCGCGTAGATCAACTGCGTCACCTTGCCCATCGCCCCGATCGGCGTCGTGTCGGTCTCGCCCGTGGCCCGGCAGGCCACCAGCCCGAGCGGGAACGACATCGCCACCGCGATCGCCCCCAGCCACCACGACATCTGGAACGCGTAGTGCTGCAGAATGATCAGGCCGATGCCGATGGGGATCAGGCCGACGACCAGCCACGAGCCGGGAACCTCGATCGCGTCCGCCGCGTCCGGGCTCGATTTCGTCCCACGCCCGACCTTGAACGCGCGCAGCACGGTCTTCCACTGGATCGCGACCACCGTGAGGCTCGAAAACACCATCAGCGCCGTCCCCGCCCACAGCGACCACCGCATCGGATTGAAATCTCCGGCGGCCGAGAGCGTGAACGAGGCGCGGTAGTTGGCGGTTCCCGCGGCGATCTCGGCCGCGTCCATGCCGTGCAGCCACGGCACGAAGCCCACGTACAGGATCAGCGACCCGACCAGCATCGAGAGCGACACCCGCAGACCGACGATCATCCCCGCCGCGACCAGCAGCGCGCTGGGCTCGAATCCCCACCCCGCGACCTTGCCGCGCGACACGAGCCAGACGCTCGGAAAGTCCATCAGATCGGGGATCTTGAGCCAGTGCGACACGTTGACGAGCCACTCCGGAGCCTTCTTGGCGGCCTTGAGCAGCTCCACCAGCCCCTCGTAGCTCCGGAAGAACGCGACGACCATGCCGGCGAACATCGCGATCACCAGCGAGTACGCCTTCTCCACCGCCTCGCGCCCCTCGCTGTAGAGGCTGCGGAGAGTCTCGGCCGCCGCGATCCCCGAGGGAAACGGCAACTGCTCGTGGTTGATCATCTGACGCTTCATGGGGATGGCCAGGAAGACGCCGAGCGCGGCGGTCAGGAACACAAACGGCGTCACGATGGTCCAGTCCATGTGCACGCCCTGGATCAGCAGGAGCGCGCCGAACGCCGTGCCGACCGTGCCGCCGGTGGAGTATCCCGCGGCCGAGGCCGTCGAGGCCATGCACGTGTTCTCCAGGATCGACATCTGGCTCATCCGCTTGCCCGTCAGGGCCCGCACGGCGTTCCAGATGACGTACGAGAGCACGCAGGCCGTGATGGCCACGCCGAACGACCACCCCAGCTTGACGGTGGTGTACAGGTTGGACACCGACATGAGCATCCCGATGAACCCGCCCATCAGCACCGCGCGAAGGGTCAGCTGGGGAACCCGGTCGCCCGCGTAGACGTGCTTGTACCAGTGCGCGTCCTTCTGTTCCGGCGTCGCGTCCGGGGGAAGCGGGGGAACATCGCCACCGGGCAGAACCGAGGTTGGCGCAGAGTTCGGAACGGTGGGGCCTGCCATAGGGGTTCCTCGGGTCGGACGGGGCCTGCGGGCGGATGGACGCGAAGCGTAAAGGAAAGCTTCATCGGAAGCAAACCCGAACAGGGTGCAAAGGTCGGGGAATGCCCCGGGCGGCCGACGGGCGGTGTTCGGCCGCGCTAGCGTCAGCCGGAGACCATCCCCATGCACCCCACCCGAAACGACCTGTCCCCCAAGACCCGATCCGCCGTCTGCGACCTCTTCGGCGATCTGCTCGCCGACGCCGTGGACCTCCAGACCCAGCTCAAGCAGGCCCACTGGAACGTCAAGGGGCCCACCTTCATCGCCCTCCACGAGCTCTTCGACACCGTCGCCGGCGAGGCGAACGGGTGGATCGACGTGATCGCCGAGCGGATCGTGCAGCTCGGCGGCACCGCCCTGGGCACCGCCCGGATCGCCGCCAAACACTCCCGCCTCGACGAGTATCCACTCAAGGCCGTCCGCTCGCGCGACCACGTCGAGGCCGTGGCCGTCGCCCTCTCGACCTTCGGCGCCCGTGTCCGCGCCGGCATCGACGCGGCCGACAAAGCCGGCGACAAGGACGCGGCCGACATCTGCACCGAGATCAGCCTCGGCGTGGACAAGCACCTGTGGTTTGTCGAGAGCCACTCGCAGCGGTTCGCCTGATCGCTCCGCCCCGCACCACGGTCTCGCCTCGCAAACGATCGCACACGATTCGGTTCGGACGCCCGCGCCCCCACCGGCAGCGCCGGGGCACCGCGCTCGAGCTCCACAACGCAAAGATCGAAGAAAGCTCTCGCTTCGGCGACGCGATCCGCACGAGATCTCGAACGCACGCGGGAGGAAGGCGGGGGGGGAGTCGGCGTGCCCGTGGGGGAGATTTCCGTCGCCCGTGAACGGGCGATGCGCGATGCACGACCCACGGCCCCGCGGGCCACACGAGCACGCATCGCCACTCCGACGCATCGATGCCCGGATCGATCGGTTCGGTTCGACGGCGACCGTCGGACCGCCGGCGACCTCTTCGACTTCCCGAACACCCGCTTCGGCGGTTGCCGAGCCGCCCACTCTCCCACGGGGAATCTCCTCCAGCCCCGCCGCACGCCGGGGCCCTTCTATGGAGAGAGCAAGATCCGAGAACTTCCCAGGCCGTAAGCGGATGTTCATGCAATCCCCCGGCACGGGAACCGTCTAGCGTGTGGGGTGCGAAAGATGAAGTGGGCCCGCGCTCGCGTTCTGTGGACGACGGGAATCCCCAACGCCTCGTGAACACGGAGTTGGACATGAGCGGATACCCCGTTTCTGGACAAGTTCCTCCTTCGGGACAACGGGCCACCCCCAAGGTCCGTGCCCCGGCCGAGCCCCCGCCTGTTTCCGACACTGCCCCCGTCGCCGCGGGCCGCCCCCGCCCGGAAAAGTCCGACACCCGGGTGCTGCTGGTCGAGGACAACGCCAAACTCGTGGACTCCCTCGTGCGCGGCCTGCGCGAGCACGGGTACACCGTGGACGCCGCCCTCACCGCCGCCGCCGGCGAGAAGCAGGCCGCCAGCGTCGCCTACGACCTGGTGATCCTCGACCTCATGCTCCCCGACCGCGACGGGCTCGAAGTCTGCCGCTCGCTCCGCAAGACCGGCGTGCGGGCCCCGATCCTGATCCTCAGCGCGCTCTCCTCCACGCGCGAGAAGGTCACGGGCCTCGACGCGGGCGCCGACGACTATCTCACCAAGCCCTTCGAGCTCGACGAGCTCCTCTCCCGCCTCCGGGCCCTGATGCGCCGCGGCGCGGGCGGAGACGCGACCACGCTGCGCTACGCCGACCTCGAACTCGACCTGACCAAGCGGACGGCCATTCGCGCCGGCCGGCTCATCACGCTCACCAACAAGGAGTTCGCGCTGCTCGAGTTCTTCATGCGCAAGGCCGGAGCCGTGCTCTCGCGGACCCAGATCGGCGAGCAGGTGTGGGACATGAACTTCGATCCAAGCTCCAACGTCATCGACGTGTACGTCTCGATGCTCCGACGCAAGATCGACCGCGGCTTCCCCTCCCCGCTCATCCACACCGTCGTCGGCACCGGCTACATCTTCTCCGACAAGGCCCCGGCGTAGTCGCCCCGGCCTCGTCCGGGCGCCGGCCCCTCGCCCGGCCGCCCGGCCTCCCGGAGAGGCCGCCACTACCATCCGCCCGTGCTCGCGATCCGCAAAACCCTCCGGTATCGCCTGACCCTCGCCTTCCTGCTCTGGACGGCCGGCATCCAGATCGCCGTCGCCGTCGCGTTCGTCCTCGGCCGGCAGATCCTCGTGGTCGAGAGCATCGACCGCGCGCTCGCCGACGCGGCCGTCCGCCTCCGCCGCACCCTCGAGGCCGACCCCACCTGGCCGCCCGCCCTCGAGCAAGCCTCGTTCGAGCTCCAGTCCCAGCCCAACGCCCCGCTGCTCCCGCTGGTGATGCGGGCCCGCTCGGTGCAGGGCGAGACGATCGCGCGCTGGCCCGACCGCGAGCCCTGGCTCGACATCGCCGCCCCCCTCTCGCCCGAAGCGCCCCAGCGCATGGTCTTCGCGACCCAGTTGCTCCAGGCCGCCTCCGACGAGGACGACACCGTCGGCCCCGTCCGCTTCCGCTCCGCCTCGATGACCATCCACACCGTCGAGGGGATCTCCTACCAGCTCGACTTTGGCGCGTCCCTCGAACTCGCCGACCGCTTCACCTCCGTCATGGGCCGCATCCTCGCCGCGGGACTGCTCGTGGGAATCTGCGGCGCGGGCATCGCCGGTTGGATCGTCGCCGGACGCGCCTCCCGCCGCATCGAGCGCGTCACCCGCGCCGTCGAGCGCGTCTCTCCCACCCGCCTCGACGAGCCCCGCGAACTCCCCACCCCCCTCACCGGCGACGACGAGATCGGCCGCATGGGCGCCGCCGTGGACGCCATGCTCAAACGCCTGGCCAGCGCCTTCCGCAGCCAGGAGTACTTCATCTCCAACGTCTCCCACGAGCTCAAGACGCCCATCGCCTCCCTCCTGGCCGAGGCCCAGGTCTTGCGCGGCGCCCGCGCCCGAAACGACAGCGGCACGCCGCGGACCGACGCCCGCGACCCCGCCCGGCACGCCGATCCCGAGCAACTCCTCGCCTTCACCCGGAGCGTCGAGGAGGAGATGCGCCGCCTCGGCAGCCTCGTCGAGACCTTCCTGGCCATGGCCCGCTTCGGCGAGGGCCAGCGCGGACGCTCCGACTCCGTCGTCTCCATCTACGACACCGCCCTCGACTCCGTCAAGCACAACTCCCTCTACGCCGACCAGCAGGGAGTGCCCGTCCGCCTGCAACTCGCCGACCCCGGCGATGCCGACCACCCCACACACCACCTCCACCACGCCGAGCCCATGGTGCGCGGCGACGGCCACCTCCTCCGTGTCGCCATCGACAACCTCCTCCGCAACGCCATCGGCGTCTCCGAGCGCGGCCGGCCGGTGGACATCGGCGTCTCCATCCACGACCACACCGTCTCCGTCGAGGTCGCCGACCACGGCCCGGGCGTGCCCCCGGGCTTCGTGGATCGCATGTTCGATCGCTTCGCCAAGCGGGCCGACCGCGCCGTCGGCTATCGAGGCACCGGCCTCGGGCTCAACATCGCCAAGACCATCGTGGACCTGCACGGCGGGCGCATCGAGGTCGCCAACCGGCCCGCCCCGCTCGGAGGCGCCGTGTTCACCATTCGGTTTCCCATGGCCGCGCCCGGCGAGACGACGCCGCCCGACCAGCCGGGCCGCGCCCCCACGCCCGCATGATCGTCAGGCCGACTTCGCCGCCTTGCCCGTCGCGCTCTCGCGGATCCGCCCGAACTCAAACGCCCGCACAATGAAGTGAACCCCCGCCGCGAGCAGGCCCAGGGCCGCCACCGCCGCGGCCAGCCCCACCAGCGTCGCCACAAACGGCCCCAGCCGGCCTATCGCGCCCCGCAGGGCCCAGCCCCCCCCCACGATCGCCACGAACGCGCCGAGCGCCGCCAACCCGCGCACCAGGCTTCCCGCGGACTCTCTCGGACGCCGGGCCAGCACGACCCACCCCGCGCCGACCCCGATCAACCCCGCCGCCACCAACCGGAGCGCGAAGAAGAGCGTGACGTCCCACTCGACCTGCGCGCGGCGCACCTGGACCACGATCGGACCCGAGAGCGGATTCGTCAGTTTGGCCGTCTGGTCTCCCAGCAGCGACCCGATCGCCACGATCGCGGCCACGCACAACAGCGTCAGGCCCGGCCCCTCGGCAAACCGGCCCATCGCCGCCAGCACCCCGAACACCCCCGCCACAAGGATCACCACCTCGAAGCCCATCAGAAAATACAGCGGCTTGGCCGCAAACAGCGCCAGCGGCGCGCCGGCCAGCGCGCTGAGCGCGACCGCCCCGCACACGATCGCGAGAACCAGCCCGATGGGCTTCTTGGGGGACAGATCGGGCATGTGGAGGTGCGGACCGGGTGGTGTTGCGGCAAAGACCGGCAGACAGAGTATCGGCGAGTCTTCGCCCGGCGAGCGAAACCTTGCTCAGGACATACGCCCCCCGAGCGGCTCCGGGTTCTCTCATCGACTCCGACCCACCAGATTCGGTGGTGCCCCCACAGATTCGTCGCATCACCCGCAAGGGTCCACCCAAGTGCCCCTCCGTTCTCGACGATCTGGCGGGTGCTCACTCACCCCACATCACCCGCATCGGATTCCAGACAGGCTCCTCACAAAGCCGATGACCTGCACAGCGCGGGTCGGAGACGACCATGACCATCCAGCCCGCCACACCCACGACCGTCACCGTCGGCACGACCCACGCGGCCGTCCCCGGAAGCCCCCGAGAATCGCTGATGAACGCCCGATCTATGTTCCAGAGAGTTCTCAGCACCTGGGCGGTTGACGTGCTGAGCCTGCGGCGGCGGGGATGGGATCGGCCCTGCTTGCGCCTGTGCGCCGCTCGTCCGGCGGAGGCGGCCGGCAGGCGCTCCCGCCGCGCGGCGGGACGACGCAGGGCCGCCTGAACGCCGGCGCCCGGCGGGTTCGATGGGTTCGACTATTTGATCGGAGCGGCACATGAGCGGGATCTCCTCGAGCACCGGGCTGATCAGCGGGATCAACACCAGCCAGATCATCGACCAGTTGCTCCAGATCGAGGCCCGCCCGCAGACGCTCGTCCGCCAGCAGGTTCTCAAGCTCCAGACCCGCCAGGCCGCGTACCTCGACCTCAACAGCCGCATCGGCGCCCTCAAGTCCGCGGCCCAGAAACTCCGCCTCAACCGGATCTTCGACGCCACCACCGTCGCCTCGTCCAACGCCAACGTCCTCACCGGCACCACCCGCCCGGGAACCCCCGCGGGAAACTACTCGTTCCTCGTGGACCGAACCGTCAGCACCCACCAGTCGCTCTCGCGCGGCTTCGTTGACCGCAACACCTCCGGCCTCGGCCTCACCTCCGTCACGCTCGAGTCCAGCCAGGCCCGCCTCGACGCCGACGTGCAGCTCAGCTCCCTCAACGGCGGCGCGGGCGTCGCCCGCGGCAAGGGCATCGTCACCAACCGCGCCGGAACCTCCACCACCATCGACCTCTCCCGCACCGCGACCGTCGCCGAGGTCCTCAGCGCCTTCAACGACGCCGTGGACTCCAAGGTCACCGCCAGCCTCAGCGGCGGCAAGATCGTCCTCACCGACACCTCCGGCGGCGGCGGATCGCTCGCCGTGCGCAGCGCGGCCGGCTACACCACCGCCGCCAGCCTCGGCATCGAACAGTCCGTCGCCGCCGACACGCTCACCGGCTCGACGATCTCCTATCTCGGCGACAACACCACCGTCCAGTCGCTCAACGATGGCAACGGCATCCGCATCACAAGTCGGTCCGGCTCCGGCGCGTTCGACTTCCACGTGACCGCCAAGGACGGCACCGAGCTCGACGTGCTGCTCGGCGACGTCTACACCACCACGCCCGCGGTCCCACCCGCCACGACCCCCACGCTCACCAAGACCGAATCGGCCGTCACCACCATCGCCCAGCTCACGGCCCGCGTCTCCGCCCAGACCGGCGGAAAGATCACCGTCGCCATCAAGTCCGATGGCTCCGGCATCCAGCTCGTCGACAACACCGGGGGCGGCGGGAACCTCGTCGTGCGCGACATCAGCGGCGCCGCCGCGGACCTCGGCCTGACCTCCGCCCTCGAAGCAACCGCCACCTACACCGGCACGACCGCCGACGGTCGCACGCTCCTGGCCAGCCTGGGCAGCCGCCTTTCCAGCACCCTCAACGGCGGCCGGGGCCTGCGCTACGCCGACTTCGCCATCACCGCCCGCGACGGCAGCGCGTTCTCCTTCAACGCCGACACCACCGGCTCGGTGAGCGACTACCTCGCCTCCATCAACACCGCCACCGGCGGAAAAGTCACCGCGTCCCTCGACTCCGCCGGAACCTCCATCGTCTTCACCGACACCACCGGCGGCACCGGCAACCTCGTCCTCGGCGGCGCGGCCTCGGCCGAACTGGGCGTGTTCACCTTCGGCGCCCCCCTCTCCTCCATCACCTCGCAGCGCCTCAACCGCCAGTACGTCGCCGAGAGCACCACCCTCGCGAGCCTCAACGGCGGACGCGGCGTGGGCGTCGGCTCCTTCACCATCGTCGGCGCCGACGGCCAGAGCAAGACCGTCAGCATCTCCGACTCGGTCAAGACCGTCGGCGACCTGCTCACCCAGATCAACGGCGGCCTCGGCCTGGGCATCAAGGCCCGCATCAACGACGCCGGCAACGGCATCATCGTCGAGAAGGACCCGGACTTCGCCGGCTCCGACCAGAAGATCACCATCACCGACAACATCGGCGCCGTCGCCAAGGCCCTCAACCTCGCCGGGACCGCCGGCGGAACCGGCGCCGACAACTCCATCGACGGGTCGTTCCGCAGGGTCGTCTCCATCTCCGCGACCGACACCCTCGACCAGGCCGTGCAGAAGATCAACTCCGCCAACGCCGGCGTCTCGGCCTCCGTGATCACCGACGGCTCCTCGGGCTCGCCCTTCCGCCTCAAACTCACCTCCAAGTACGCCGGCGACACCGGCCAGTTCCAGGCCCAGAGCGGGGGCATCGATCTCGGCCTCTCCGTGATCTCGCAGGGGAGCGACTCGCGCGTCTTCTACGGCTCCGACGACCCCGCCCGGGCCATCCTCGTCAAACGGGCCTCGAACACCATCGACGGCGTCATCGACGGCCTCAGCGCCGATATCCAGAGCGCCAGCTCCACCCCCGTCACCCTCACGGTCACCACCGACACCGAATCCACCGTGACCGCCATCCAGGACTTCATCACCGCCTTCAACAACCTCTCCTCCAAGCTCAAGGACCAGACCGCCTACAACGCCGACACCCAGACGGGCGGCACGCTCCTGGGCGATTCCACCGCGCTGAGCCTGCAGAGCGACCTGTTCTCCGTCGTGCAGAGCTCGGGGCTGGGCATCGGCGGTCGCTATCGTGTGCTCGCCCAGGTCGGCCTGAGCGTCAGCCGCGACGGCTCCATCGCCATCGACGACACCAAACTCCGCGCCGCCCTGCAGACCGATCCCGCGGCCGTCGCCGAGGTCTTCAGCGCCTTCGACCAGACCACCCCCCCCACCACCGTGGACATCCCCGGCGCTCCCGGCGCAACCGTCAACAACACCTCCACCACGCCCACCTTCACCCGCCTGGGCGTCCTCGAGCGCATCGGCCAACTCGCCGACCGCTACATCGACTCGGTCTCCGGCATCCTCACCAGCCGCAAGAAAACCCTCGACGACCAGATCAAGGCCGGCAACGACCGCATCGCCGACTACGACACGCGCCTGGACGCCAAGCGCACGCTCCTGCAGACCCAGTTCGCCGCCATGGAATCCACGCTGGCCAAGCTCCAGTCCCAGCAGTCCTCCATCAGCGGGATCGCGGCTCTGAGCCTCGCCAGGTAGCCACGCCGCGCACCCCGCCGGTCCCCGGCGGTGATCCCGCCGATCGGAGCGCGCCGCCCTCCTCGCAGACCCTCGATCCACCCCGTTATCGGACGGCCATTCCTGCCGACGCCGCGCCCGGCCGCGCCCCGCTCAAGCCGCGTTCTTCTCGGACCGATGACCCCTTCGCCATGTCGGACACACCCACCCCACAGACCCCGTCGTCTTCCACGCCCAACGCCTACCTGCGCACCCGCGTGATGACCTCCAGCCCCGAGCAGCTCCGCCTGATGCTCCTCGAAGGCGCTGTGCGATTCGCCCGCCAGGGCCGCGACGCCCTGCTCGCAAAGGACCACGAGGGCATCTACACCGGCTTCAGCCGCGCCCGCGACATCGTCGTGGAGCTCATGACCGCCATCCGCCCCGACACCGAGACGGAGCTCAAGTCCAACGTCCAGGGCCTGTACACGTTCATCTTCAAGCTCCTCGTAGACGCCTCATTCGACAAGGACGCCGACAAGGCCGAGCAGGCCGCCAAACTCCTCGAGTACGAGGTGGAGACGTGGCGCATGGCCATGCAGAGGCTCACGCAGGACCGCGCCACGCCCGGCCTGGCCCTCGCGGGCGGCCCCGGCGCGCCGAGCGCCGAGCGCCCGGCGCTGAGCCTGCAGGCCTGAGATTCGATCGCCCGCCGGCGACGCCCCGCGGTCAAGTCGCGATCGTCCCCACCCTCTCCGCCGCCACATACTCCGCCCCCGTCTTCTGCTTCACCTCCTCCGCCGTCACCCCGGGCGCCAGCTCCGTCAGCCGGAACATCCTCTTCCCCTCGTCAAACTCGAACACCGCCAGATCGGTGATGAGCATGTTCACGCACTTCTGCCCCGTGAGCGGCAGCGTGCACGCCTTCACGAACTTGTGCCCCCCGTCCTTGGCCGTGTGCTCCATCACCACCACGACCTTCTTCACCCCCGCCACAAGGTCCATCGCCCCGCCCATCCCCTTGACCATCTTCCCCGGGATCATCCAGTTGGCGATGTCGCCGCTCTGCGACACCTGCATGGCCCCGAGGATGCACATGTCGATGTGCCCGCCGCGGATCATGGCGAACGAATCGCTCGACGAGAAGTACGACGACCCCTTCCGGGCCGTGATGGTCTGCTTGCCCGCGTTGATCAGGTCCGCATCCACATCCGCGTCCTTCGGGAACGGCCCGATCCCCAGCAGCCCGTTCTCGGATTGCAGCCACACATCCATCCCCGCCGGGATGGAGTTGGCCACCAGCGTGGGCATGCCGATGCCGAGGTTCACGATGTACCCGTCGCGGAGTTCCTTCGACGCACGGATGGCGAGTTGGTCTCTTGTCAGGGGCATTCCGGAGCATATGCGGAGACGCTGCGATAGGTCCTATGGGTCCCATAGGACCTATCGCCCACACCCTATGATCCGCCATGCGCTCCGCTCTCGGCGCCCTCGCCCTGCTCCTGACCTCCACGCTCGCCGCCGGCGACCAACCCTCGCCCATCGCCCCCCGCGACATCCGCTCCTTCCGCCCCTCCGCCAACGGCTTCGCCTTCGTCAACCACTTCACCGGCACCCCCCTCCCCGGCGGCCTCGCCGCCCTCACCGAGGGCCTCGGCAAGAGACTCGGCGCACCCTCCACCTTCGGCCTCTGCGGCGGAATGTCCTTCGCCGCCGCCGACCTCTTCCTCGCCGGCCGCACCCCACCCGCCCAAACCACCCAGCCCACGCGCGCCGAGCCGCTCCTCGAGTACATCCAGACCCGCCAGATCGACTCCGTCGGCCCCGGCATGTCCCTCGCCGGAACCTTCGGACGCTGGATGAGCCTCCCCGACAACGGCGCCCCCGGAACCCGCGCCCTGAGCATCGCCGAGATCGACGCCCTCGACGCGTCCCTCGACGCCGGAGCCCCCGCCGTCATCGGCCTCGTCTTCACACGCCACCCCGGCAACAACGACTCCACCGCCCGCGCCGGCTCGTCATGGGAGAACCATCAGGTGCTCGCCTACGCCGCCACACGCAACGCCAGCGCCGGCACCATCGAGTTTCGCATCTACGACCCGAACTACCCCAAAGACGACGCCGCCGTCATCCGCTGCCGCGCCGTGCAGACGGGCACGATGCTCGTCGCCCCGTGGGGCGGGTGGAGCGTGCCGGTCATGGGCTACACCAGCGAACGCCGCGTGACGGGATCGAGGCCGGGGCACGTGTACATCACCCCGGTGCGAGGCGTGATCGCGATGCCGTACGCGCCGAGCGTGCCGCCCGACGGGCTGAACTGATCACGCCTTCATCAACCCCACCAGCGCCTCCAACCCCCGCTCCAGGTTCTTCTCGCTCGTCGCGTACGACAGCCTGAAGTGCGTGTCGCGCAGCGAGAACACGTTGCCGGGGATCACCAGCACGCTCTTCTCCAGGCACTTCTCGATGAACCTGCTCGCCGTCAGGCCCAGCCGCTCGGGCACCCTGGGGAACGCATAGAACGCCCCGCCCGGCGTGGCGACCTCCGTCACCTCGCGCAGCCGACCCACCACCATGTCGCGCCGCTTCTGGTACTCCGCAATGTGCCCCGACATATTCACGTCCAGCGCGGCCGCCGCCCCCCACTGCAGCGCGCTCGGGGCGCACACAAAGGTGTACTGCTGGAGTTTGGTCATCTCCTCGATGATCCGGCGCGGCCCGGCCGCGTATCCCATCCGCCACCCCGTCATCCCGTACGTCTTCCCGAAGCCGCGCAGCAGCAGCACATCCCGCTCGGTCTCCACCGCCCGGGCCGGGCTCGGACACCGCATCGTCTTGTCCCCCACCGCCGAGAGCACCCGCGCATCCGAGTACGTGAACTCGTCGTAGATCTCATCCGACACCAGCAGCACGCCCTTGCGCTTGCACAGACCGAGCAACTCCTCGCACTGTTCCTGCCCCGCGACGATCCCCGACGGATTCCCGGGCGTGTTGAGCAGCACCAGCTTCGTCCGCGCCGTGATCAGCGGCTCCACCCGCGCCGCGGTCATCTGGCAATCCGGATACGTGTCGCACACCACCGGCACCGCGCCGACCATCCGGCACAAGTGCGGGTACATCACGAAGTACGGATCCGGAATGATCGCCTCATCCCCCGGATTCAAGAGCGCCAGGAACGCCAGCAGCAGCCCGCCCGAGGTCCCGGAGGTCACCAGCACCCCCGGCCGATCATGGTCCGCCTCAGACGCCGGGCGCGGATCGATGTTCCACCCGACGTCATCCGAGAGATGGCGAGCCAGACGGTTCCGCAGCGGCGCGATCCCCTGCGTCACGGTGTACCCGTTGGAGTTGCCCTCGATGTGCTCGATCGCCGCCCGCTTGATCGGCTCGGGCACCGGAAAGTCCGGCTGCCCGATCGACAGGTTGATCGGGTCCTTGAGTTTCGCGCCCAGGTCAAACACGCGCCGGATGCCGGAGGCATCGATCGATCGCGAGCGTTCGGAGATCAGACGTGCGACATCCATCGCCAACCATAGGGGATGCCTCGCTCACGGGCACCCTGCAAACCACGCGTTGAGGAACGCGAAGATGTCCGCGACGGTCAGCCCGCCGACCAGGTCGAAGTCCGCACGCCGATCACCCGCAAGCCACGCGTTGAGAAAATCGAAGATATCCCCCACGGTCGGCTCGCCGTCGCAGTTGAAGTCCCCGTCGCACACCAGCGCCATGTCCGCCGCGTCCACCACGTTGTTCCCATCCAGGTCGCCCCCGCTCCAGAACTTGCTGAACATCCCCATGTTCGCCGAGATGACGGCCCGATCGGCCCCGTTCATCACCCCGTCGAGGTTCACATCGCCACGGCACCGCGGGCACGCGGCAAAGCCGACCGTCACACTCGCTGCGCCGATCAGCAGTCCCGGAATCCGCGCCGCCCCAACGACCCCCGCGGCCGCGCCCAGGTGGTAGTTCGTGTACGTGACCTGCTGATGCGCGAAGCCCCTCACCGCGGTCCACGAGACCCCGTCCCAGGCCATCGCTGTGCCCGCCGGCTGGAGGTGTGCAAAGAGCTCGCCATTCCCGGTGAACGCGTACAGGCGTTGGCCGACCGGTCCGAGCGAGTCGTTGAGCACGACGAGGCCGTACGCCGTGCCCCAACTGCTCGTCGTCAGGAGTTGCCCGACCGGGTCCCACCGCTGGGCCGGACTGTTCCATCGCGCGATCGTGTTGCCGGGAGACGCGTGCCCGGAGATGTACAGCGCCGGACCGGCCCCATCATCGAACACCGCCGCCGCCTTGATCCACTTCTGGTACGGCAGCGTCATCGACGTCGCGCCGGCAAACGAGTCGGACATCGCAAAGAACGCCTGCCCGTCCCACCGCACCAGCCCCGAGGCCGGCGTGACCGTTCCCCCCGTCGCGCTCGGCGAGGCGCTGTTGACGCCCGAAGCGATGTACAGGCTCGGCGGGAGCGGTCCGGGACCGTCCTCGTCGAACACCACCACACGCTGCACCAGTCGCTTCGGATCGGCAAACGCGAGCGTCCCCCGCTGCTCCCACAAACCCGCCGGGCTCCGCCGCAACAACTTGCTGTCCGTCACGACGTGGATCGACGGCCCGCCCCCCTGCCCGTCGTCGAACATCACCACCGCGAACACCCAGCCGGGCGACGGTCCGATCGATGTCCATTGCGTTCCGGTCCACCGGTGCAGGCCGCCGGTCGAGCCCGCGTACAGCGACGGCCCGCCCCCCGGCCCAAGCCCATCCTCCAGCGACTCGAGCGCGTAGACCGTCCCCAGCACGCCCACGCCCACGCCTTGCCACCCCGAGGGCGTCAGCACGGCCACGCTGCCCATCATCGACGCGAGATTGCCGCCGACGTAGAAACGCGGACCGTTCACGCCGTCGTCGAAAGACGTTGCGGTGTACGGCAGCCCCAGTCCCAGGTTGGGAATACCCGTGGGCCCCACATGTACGGGTGCGCACACCTGCGCACGCGACGGGGCCGACGCGATGCCAACCAACGCCGAAACGAGCAGCAACCTCATGATCCCGTCGCGCACAACACCCTCCAACATCGCACCAACCGGGCGCGACGGGAACAAGTGTACACGCACACGAGGGAAAACCCAGCCCCCATCGCCTCGCGGGGCCGAACTCCGCATGTCTCAAGAACCACCACGCTCCCTCTCGAGCCACCTACTTCTTGATGATGCGAGTCTTCGGCAGACCAATCGGGCTCGACTTCTTGTCGTCGAACTTCTTGTCCACCTTCATCTTCTCAATGCGCTCCGCACGCGTGTGCACGCTCCGAACGCCCGCCATGCCCGCTCTGACCTTCAGGGATCGATCCATGCTCATGACGCTTCAACTCCTGCCCGTGGGCTATTTGTACTTCGCCCACATGGGCTCCCCGAAATCGCTCGGGCCTCTTTCTTCGCTCTGCCACTTCTTCCCGATCCGCCGAACCCGGTCGATCAACTCCTGTCGCCTGCGCTCGGTTGCTCGATACTGCTCCGACGGGATGGCCTCCAGAGCGAAGACCAAATGGGGCAGATTCTTGGCTCGTGCCTCCAAGGGGTCAACCGCCTTTGCGGGCACGGCCGCCGCCGGAACCCCGTTTTTCTCCAGATATGCCACGGCCCGCTGGGCGTCTTTCCAGACCAAAGTCACCACATGCAGGTAGTTATTCCCCGACAGACGCGGATCGGCGGGCACCGCCTCGCCCGGAACGGTCGATCCCTCCGGCGCCCCCTGAGCCCCCCCGCCGCCGCTCGGATTCGCCACGCCCGGCACCCTCACCGTAGGAATCACCGTCGCCGGCGCCGGTGTCACCGTGTCGAGGTAGTCGTTGATCTGCTGCCTCTGGCGCGCCTGCTGGTCGCGCTTGGCCATCTCCGATGCGAGGACCCACACCCCGAACACCAGCACCAGCACCACCGCCGCGATCGTCGCGATCACCCCGACCACCCGCCGGTTCCCCCACATCGACCCCTCGGCGTCCGCCGCCGTTCCCCGCGCCGACCCGCCCCGCCCCGGAATCCGCACCTCGATCGGCACGCGCGCTCCATAGCCGCCGGGCCCCGGCCGCCGCGCGGGGCCGCTGAGGACCTCAAAGAGCGGGGGTGTGCGCCGCTTGGCCATTGACACGATTATGGGAGGGCAGGCGCGCCCAAGCAAACCACCGGCCAGCTCCGTGAAAACGGCCCGATATACTCGTGCCATGTCGATCAAGCCCGAAGATCTGGTCGTGATTGAGCCCCCGGTGATGACCCGCGCCGAGGCCACCTACCTCCCCGAGGTCATCAAGGGCTTCGGCACCACCCTGCGTCACTTCGTCACCTCCTTCGGCGCCGGCCGCACCAACCGCACCATGCAGTACCCGGAGGTCCGTCGTGAGGACTTCCCGCCCGAGATCAGCGGCTTCGAGCCGAGCAACTTCCGCGGCTTCCACCGCCTCAACCGCGACGAGCGCGGACGCGTCAAGTGCGTCGCCTGCATGATGTGCCCCACCCTCTGCCCCGCCAACTGCATCCACATCACCGCCGCCGAAAGCCCCTGGGACGACCGCGAGAAATACCCCGCCAAGTTCGAGATCGACGAGCTCCGCTGCATCTTCTGCGGCATGTGCGAGGAGGCCTGCCCGGTGGACGCGATCGAACTCACCACCGAGTACGACATCGTCGGCACGACGCGCCAGGAGATGATCTTCGATAAAGAAAAACTCCTGAGCATCTACGACATCACGATCGAGCAGAAGCCGATGTGAAGAGACGCCACGCCATCGAGACAGAAGTCCCAAGCCCCGGACCCCGCGTCCGGGGCTTTTTTCGTGGCTTTTCGGCCTGATCCTCTCCGCCGCTCGATGCCCGGTGGCCTCCGTTGCCTCGATGCCTCGCCTGTCGGTTCTGGGCGTTTCGCGGAGATAGGCAGTCTGGGAAAGGCCAATGGAGGCCCAAATACGCAGAAAACACGCGAGTTGTTCCCGCAATCCGCTTGCGGCGTCGGGGGCATCGGGTATATTCGCATTGGTCCGGCGAGCATCTCACTCCGCCCGGAACACCACGACATTCCAGAGGTGAGGGAGCCGTCCGAGAGGGTACATCGTTCCGGATGCCGCTTTGTCATTTTCCCGAGACTCGCCGCGGGTCTCGTTGGTTGTGTATGCGACAGAAGCCCGCTCGGCGAGAGCGGCGTATCTCGGAGGCCCATCGCACTTGAGCAAACATCCCGCCGGCGAGCACAGCATCGCCGCTCCAGACAAACCACGACGGCCGTGAATGTGTGAACGCGCCAGGAAATTGCGCCCCGCTTGTGCGGGAGAGTGAGGCGGCCGCCGTGAACAACGAAACCCCATCGGGTAACTCCGGTGGGGTTTTCATTCTTGCACTCGGCACTCGGCACTCGGCACTGACTATCCCAGTTTCCTCAACTCCCCCACTAGCCTTTTCGCCGCCGCCGTCACCGCCATCCGCCAGTTCGCACTCGCCGCACCCTTGGGCAACTCCGGATAGATCACCGACCGGCTCGCCGTCACCAGCACGCCCAGACTCGCGGGCGAACCAGCCTTCCGCGAAGCCCGCAGCCCCGGCCGGATGTCCTCCAGCGTTCCCCCCTGCGCCCCGTATCCCGGGATGAGAAACATCGCATCCGGCATCCGCGCCCGCAGCGACGCGGCCTCCGCGCTCTTGGTCGCCCCCACCACCGCCCCGATGTCGGAGAGCCCGCACCGCCCGCGATGCCTCGCCCCAAGCCCCGCCACCATGTCCGCCATCGCCCCCGCCACCGTCCGCCCATCCGCCAGCGGAAGCGACTGGAACGCATCCGACCCGGGGTTTGATGTCCGCACCAGCACGAACAGGCCGCGCCCGGGCCGGATCAGCGGCTCGATGGTGTCCGGCCCAAGGTACCCGCTGCACGTGAGGGCATCCGCCGCGGCCGACCCATCAAACGCAGCCGCGGCGTAGTGCTCGGCCGAAATCCCGATGTCTCCCCGCTTGGCATCCAGCAGCACCAGCAGCCCAGCCTGATGGGCATGGATGATCGAGTGCCGCAGGGCCGAGAGCCCATGCTCCCCATACCGCTCAAAGCACGCCGACTGGAACTTGACGATCGGCACCAGCGGCGCCACCGCATCAATCACCCCATCGCAGAACCGTCGGAGCGAGTTTCCCGAAGCCCCATGATCCGCCGGGTTCGCCGGCTTGAAGTCCGCCGGGAACTTCTCGACCACCGGATCAATCCCCACGCACGCGACGGTCCCCTTGGCCTCCATCGCGGCGGCCAGACGGTCAGAAAACGGCGTCGGCGACGAACCAGACTGGGCAGAAGTGCTCATCGCCATACCGTAGCACGCCAGTACTCGACGCTCGGCATTGAGCACTCCCTCATGGACTCCCCCGCCAAACTCGACCTCAAACTCGACCGCGGCCTCACCGTCGAATGGTCCGACGGCACGACGTCCTACTACTCCATCGCCTATCTCCGCCGCATGTCCCCCTCCGCCGAGATGCGGCAACTGCGCGAATCCCAAGCCAAGAACCCCCTCACCGTCCTCCCCGCCTCCGCCGCCAAGGCCGCCCAGGGCCCCCTCACCGCCCTCGGCGCAGAGATGGTCGGCAACTACGCGATCCGCATCCGCTTCAGCGACGGCCACGACACGGGAATCTACTCGTGGGGGTACCTGCGCGAGATCGATCCAACACAAACGCGGCCCTCCGAAGACGAGCCCCGAACGCAGTGAGGGGTCCGCACTCGTGAGACCTCCAACCCCCTCACTGCGTTCGGGGCTCGTCGCTCCGCTCCGCTATTCTGCGGACATGCCAGGGCCCTCGCCCAAAGCCATCCCCCTGACCACCCCCCTCCCCGCCATCCGCGGCATCCGCTCCGACCGCGCCGAGGCCCTCGCCCGCCTCGGCGTCCACACCGTCGCCGACCTCATCCGCCACCTCCCCATGCGCTACGAGCGCCAGGAGGCCGAGGCCACCATCGCCCAGATCGTCCCCGGAACCATCGCCTCCGCACGCGGCGAGGTCACCGCCACGCGCATCGTGCGCGGCGGCAAACGCCCCCGTTTCGAGGTCGTCCTCGTGGACGACACCGGCCGCCTCGACCTCGTCTGGTTCAACATGACCTTCCTGAAGAACCAGATCTTCCCCGGCCTCCGCCTGCGCGTGCAGGGCACGGCCAGGAAGCACGGTCCGGGCCTGCAGATGGCCAACCCCCGGATGGAGATTCTCTCCGCCGATGGGGAGCCGGCGCCCGGGTCGGGCGAGGGTGCCGCGCCGGAAGTCCCCGCCGCGGAGCGTCGGGGTACCCAAAGCCAAGAGCCCGAAGCCCGCGAGGCCCGCATCCGCCCCGTGTATCCGGCCAGCGAGGCCATCAACTCCTCGCAAATCGAGAAGGCCGTCGGCGTCGTGCTCGACGCCGCGCTCCAGCAGATTCCCGACCATCTCTCGCCCGAGTTCCGCACCAAGCGCTCCCTCCCCGAGCTCGCCGCGGCCTACCGCATGGCCCACCAGCCCGAGTCCCTCGCCGACGCCCGCGAGGCCACCCGCCGCCTCGCCTACGACGAACTGCTCATGCTCCAACTCGGCGTCTTCCTCCGCCGGGCCCAGCTCCGCCGCACCGTCCGGGCCCCGCGCCTGCAATGGTCCGAGGCCATCGACCGCCGCATCCGCGAGCGTTTCCCCTTCACGCTCACCGGCGCGCAGGAACGCGTCATCAAGGAGATCATCGCCGACCTCGCGAGCGACGAGGCGGGCAACCGCCTCATCCAGGGCGACGTCGGCAGCGGCAAGACCGTCGTCGCCCTCTACGCCATGCTCATGGCCGTCGCCAACAAGCAGCAGGCCGCGCTCATGGCCCCCACCGAACTCCTCGCCGAGCAGCACTTCGCCTCGATCTCGAAAATGCTCGAAGGCGCGGCCGTCAAGGTCGAACTCCTCATCGGCGCCCTCACCGACACCGAGAAAGCCGGCATCCGCACCCGCCTCGCCTCCGGCGACATCGACATCCTCATCGGCACCCACGCCCTGCTCACCGAGGGCGTCCGATTCGAGTCCCTCGCGGTGGCCATCATCGACGAGCAGCATCGCTTCGGCGTGCACCAGCGGGCGGCGCTGCGGTCCAAGGGAACGCCGTCAGCAGGGGAGCATGGGAGCAGGGGAGCAGGGGAGCAAGGACAGGGCGCCGACCCTTTGCCTTCCGCTCCCATGCTCCCTCGCTCCCCTGCTCCCCCGCTGGATCTTCCCCTCGCCCCCCACGTCATCGTCATGACCGCCACCCCCATCCCGCGCACCCTCGCCCTCACGCTCCTCGGCGATCTCGATATCTCCACCATCGACGAACTCCCCCCCGGCCGCACGCCCATCGCCACCCGCGTGGTCTCTCCGGATCGCTCCGGCGAGGTCTACCAATACATCCGCACCCGACTCGACGCGGGCGAACAGGCGTATGTCGTCGTCCCGCTCATCGACGGCGGCCCGGGTACCCCGACACTCCGTGGCGGGCCTTCTCCGGGTACCCCGACACTCCGTGGCGGGCCTTCTCCGGGTACCCCGACACTCCGTGGCGGGTCTGGTGACATCCACGACCCCGAAACCCGCGACGGAGTCGCGGGGTACCCGGGCGACCGCGCCACCGAAGACCTCAACACCCTCCGCACCGTCATGGCCCGCCTCGAAGCCCACGAGTTCGCCGGCAAGCGACTCGCCGCCATGCACGGCCGCCTCAAGCGCGACACCCGCGAGGCCATCATGTCCCGCTTCCGATCGGGCCAGATCGACGCCCTCATCGCCACCACCGTCATCGAGGTCGGCGTAGACGTCCCCAACGCCAACGCCATGGTCATCGAGCACGCCGACCGCTTCGGCCTCGCCCAACTCCACCAGCTCCGCGGCCGCATCGGCCGTGGCGTCAACAAGTCCCACACGCCCCTCTGCGTCCTCCTCGGCGAGCCCACCACCCCCGAGGCCGCCGCGCGACTCGAGGCCATGGCCGCCACCACCGACGGATTCGCCCTCGCCGAAAAAGACCTCGAACTGCGCGGCCCCGGCGAGGTCTTCGGCCTCCGCCAGGCCGGCGCGCCCCCCTTCCGCGTCGCCGACTTCACCCGCGACCGCGACCTGCTCGCCATGGCCCGACGCGACGCCATGGCCTGGATCGCCAAGTCCCCCGAACTGCGCGCCCCCGGCGAAGACCTCGTCCGCAAGCGGATGCTCAAACTCCACGGCCAGTGGCTCGGCCTGGGCGACGTGGGTTGATCAAAAGAGCCTCTCGCGTAAGCGAGAGGTGCGCCCACCTCAACTCCCCATGCCTTCCTTCACCGCCGCCACCTGATCCTCCGGGCGCGTCATCTGCCGCTCCAGCATCCGCCAATACCGCCCATGCTGCGCGATCAACTCCGCGTGCGTCCCGCGCTCGATGATCCGCCCATGATCGATCACCACGATCAGATCGGCATTGCGGATCGTGCTGAGCCGATGGGCGATGACAAACGAAGTCGGCGGCCCCTCCCCCCCCCCCCCTCCCCCCTCCCCCCCCCCCCCCCCCCCCCCCCCCACCCCCCACCCCCCCCCCCCCCACCCCCCCCCCACCCCCCCCCCCGCCCCCCCCCCCCCCCTCCCCAACCCAAAC
>CALMPG010000076.1 GCA_937871915.1 uncultured Phycisphaerales bacterium | reverse complement strand
GGATGTTGGGGGGGGGGGGGGGGGGGGGGGGGGGGGGGGCGGGGTTGGGCGGGGGGTGATCGTGTCGTCGGACCGGTCGCCGACGCCGTGCTGCTTTGCGGATGGGGGGAAGACGGTGGTGTTCACGCAGCAGCGCGGGGCGGCGGGAGCGGGCGGTGCTGGCGCGGCCGCGGGTGGTGCGCTGGATATCTGGTGCGCGCCGGTTGACAGGTCGGGCGAGCCCAAGCCGCTGGTGCAATCGCCGACGAGCGCGTGGGGGGCGAGCGTGAGCCCGGACAACAAGTTCATCGCGTTCGTGAGCGATGAGACGGGGCGGCCGGAGGTGTATGTGCAGGCGTATCCGGGGCCGGGGGCGAAGCGGCAGGTGTCCACCGAGGGCGGGACCGCGCCGATCTGGGCCCGGGCGGGCGGGGAGTTGTTCTTCCGCAGCGCGGAGCAGATCATCGCGGTGCGGATCGCGGTGGAGCCGGCGTTCATGGTGGGGCGGGCGCGGGTGTTGTTTCAGGCCGCGCCGGGCGGGATGATTCCGGCGACGACGACGGCGCGGAACTATGACGTGCTGGAGAACGGGGACTTTGTGGTGCTGCGCGGGCAGGAGGATGCGGCGCGGGTGACGGGGCTGGCGGTGACGTTGAACTGGTTCACGGAGTTGAGGCGCAGGGTGCCGGTGCCGCAGGCGCCGACGGTGGCCGGGACGCGGATGGGGTCGTCGCATTATGTGACCGGCGGGATGAGCGCGGCGGAGACGCCGGCGCCGACGCAGGCGGGGCGGCGGGCGTTTCCGAGTGATGCGCGGACTATTGGATAGACAGTTCAAAGTTCATAGTTCAGAGTTCAAATACGGAGAAAGGCACCATGGGACGACTGCGCACGCCGTTGCTGGATCGCGTTGAGGCCTTCGCGGATCGGGGGCTCGCATTCGCTCGCAAGATGGAGGATGAGGGCGTTTGGAATCGCGTCATCGATCAGACCGTCGGATGCTTCACGTCGGTGGGTGCGAACGTGTTTGAAGCCGACGAGGCCATGAGCCGGAAGGACTTCTGTAAGGCTCTGGCAATCTCGGTCAAGGAACTCAACGAGAGTCGGTTCTGGATTCGTCGCGCTGCCAAGAACGCCTGGGTTTCGGCGAAGCGTCTGGCCCCGCTCGAGGCCGAGGCCGTCGAGTTGAAGCGAATACTCGGCGCCATGGTGCTGCGCACGGCACAATCAACGGGGAGGGACGGCCAACGCAAGAAACCGTCCTGATTTGAACTATGAACTTTGAGCTCTGAACTTTTCGCGACTACGCCACCGCGGCCTTGCCGGCGAGCGTCGGCACGATCACGGGCATCGGGAGCGGGGCGCGGGTGGGTTCGGCGACTGGCTCCAGGGCCGCGCTGACTTTGTAGACGCGTTCGACCCTTGGCGAGACGCGGCAGAGGAGGTCGTGGGTGATGGTGCCGGCGGTGTCGGCGGTGGTGGGGAGGAAGGTGCGGGCGGCGGGGTCGCGGGAGTAGATCTCGACCTCGCTGGAGCGCGGGTCGCCGCTGCCCGAGCCTCCGACGGTGCCGGGGCGGGCGATGCGGAGGAAGGACTCGGGGACGTCGGTGACATCGACGGTGATCTGGTCCATGCTGACGCGCCCGACGATGGGGGCGTAGATGGTTTCGCTCGCGGTGGGGGCGATGGTCATGCCGCCGGACTGGGCGGTGTCGTCGTACAGGCGGCCGGTGAAGCCGACGCAGCCGGGGCCGCCGCCGATGCGGCCCGCCAGATTGCTGCGGCCGCCGAGTGTGCGGGGCAGGCCGTCGGCGTAGCCGACGGGGATGAGGGCGATGCGGGTGGCGCGCCCGTCGAGGCGCTGCGGGGCGCGCCAGGTTGAGCCGTAGCCGACGGGCCAGCCGACGGGGATCTCCTGGACATGGGCGATGGGGGCGATCCAGCGGATGCTGGGCTCGAGGGACTCCATCTCATCGCGGAACTCGAAGTGCTCGCGCTGGGGGACGTCGGCGCCGACGTAGCCGAGGAGGCACTGGCCGACGCGGACCATGGTGCCGTGGTAGGAGCGGGAGCGGAAGGTGGCGCAGGAGTTGGCCGCGTGGACGACCAGATCGTTCATGCGTGCGACCGCCCGCCCGCCCTGCTCGACGGCGGCTCGGACGACGGGGCGGATGGACTCGATGAAGTCGCGGAAGAGGCGGGCCTGCTCGCGGGTGAACTCGTCGTCGCAGCAGGGGGAGGCGAAGTGGGTCATGAGGCCCGCGAGGCGGACGCGCGGCGAGGCGACGATGCGCTGCAGGAGGAGGAGGGCCTCGTTGGAATCACCCACGGATGCGCCGCCGCGCGAGAGGCCGGTGTCGGCCTGGAGATGGACGGGGAGTTCGGCCCCGAGGCGGGCGGCGGTTTCGTTGAGGGATGCGAACTGGTCGAGGGAGTGGACGGAGAAGTGGATGCGACCGGCGACGGCGTGGCGGTAGAGGGGGTCGTGGCGGTCGAGGCCGCGCGTGGGCATGAGGATGAGGATGGGGACGGTGGGGATGGCCTCGGCGAGGGCGCGGGCCTCGTCGAGGGCGTAGACGGCGAGCATCTCGACGCCGGAGGCCACGAGGCGCTTGGCGATGCGGACGGCGCCCGCGCCGTAGCCGTCCTGCTTGAGGACAGCGCAGACGGCGGGGCGGTGGGGGGAGGGGGCGTTCTCGGCGGGGCCGATGGTGCGCCGGACGACGCCGAGGTTGCGGTCGATGGCGCCGAGATCGATTTCAAGACGGCTGCTGGCCACGTGAGCTCCAAGATTACGTCGAAGTGGGGCGGGGCCTGTGGGGGTGGTGTCGGTTGTGGAGGGGGAGGGGAGCGTGGGATGGGGAGAGACTGGGGCGCGGAGTCTGTCGCCCTTCCAGGGCCACCGTGGGCTGATGCCCCTAGGGCCCCTCCGGGGCCGAGGAAGGCGGGCACGGGCGTGTATTTGCTTGTGTTTGCGGTGCTTGTATCGACCCTGCGCACCCACTACGATCAACTTCCGAAACCCGACTTGGGAAGGGCGGAATCGGCCGCGTGGCTTGGGCCGCGGGCCGGACCTCCGACGCCCCCACCCGGTCCCACCAATCAGGACGGCAGCTACAGATGACCTCCCGCCCCCGCGGCAAGCGCGACCAACGCAGTTCGACCGATTCTTCTCGTTCCAAGAGCACCGGGGGAGGGAAGCGTTCGGGTCGAAAGCCGGCGGGGAAGGCGGCTGCGCGCCCGCCGCGCGTGTCGAGGCCGCCGTCGGTTGAGGAGAAGCCCAAGAAGACGACGCGTCCCGCGCCGGTGAAGGCGGCGGAGAAGAAGCCGAGCGCGCCGAAGACGACGCGCCGGGGCGGTGGGGGTGGAGGTGGACGGGGTGGGGAGCAGGCTTCGGTGCCGGCGCCGGCGCGTGGGCAGGGGAGTGCGCCGGCTCGGAGCGCGCCGCCGGCGCGCCCGGCTGGGCCGCAGGCTCCTGCGCAGTCTCCGCGATCGGGGCAGCAGGGTGGTGGTGGGCAGCGTCCGGTGCAGCAGCAGCGGATTGAATACTCACCGGAGCCGGGGGCGGCGGGGCGCGTGCCGCTGGGACCGCAGGGTCGCCCGCCGATGGGGCCGCGCCCGCAGACGCCGATGAGCGGGCGTCCGCCGCAGCAGTCGCAGCAGTATCAAGAGCCGCGCCAGCAGCAGAGCCCGCCACGGAGTGTCGGGGTACCCCAGAACCCGCCACGGAGTGTCGGGGCACCCGGGCAGCAGCAGGGCGGGCGTCCGCCGCAGGGGCAGCAGGGGTACACGCAGCCGCAGGGTCGTCCGCCCCAGCAGCAGGGACAGCGTCCGCCGCAGGGGTATCCGCAGCAGCAGCAGAATCACCAGCGGCCGGGCCAGCCGCAGCCGCAGCAGTATCAACAGCCGCGCCAGCAACAGCAGGCTCCGCAGCAGTACGGGCAGCAGGGCGGTCGTCCGCCGCAGGGACAGCCGGGGTACTCGCAACAGCAGGGTCGTCCGCCTCAGCAGCAGGGCCAGCGTCCGCCGCAGGGGCAGCAGGGGTATCCGCAGCAGCAGGGTCGGCCGCCCCAGCAGCAAGGGCAGCGTTCGCCGATGCCGCCGCAGCAGGGGCAGCGCGGGCCGCAGCAGTATCCCCAGCAGCAGCAGGGTCAGCAGAACCGGCAGGGGAATCCGCAGCAGCAGGGGCAACAACAGCCCGGCCAGCACCAGCCCAGCCAGCAGCAGTTTCAGCAGGCGCGCCAGCCGCAGCAGGGGCAAGGGTGGGATCAGCGGCAGCCTCCACACCCGCCTCGGAGTGTCGGGGTACCCGAGCAGCCGCCGCGACAGCAGGGCGGTCGTCCACCGCAGCAGGGGCAGCCTTATCAAGGCCAGCCGCCGGTGCAGCAACAGCAGCGGCCGCAGCCGCAGGGTGATCGGCAGCAGAGCCCGCCACGGAGTGTCGGGGTACCCGGAAGGGGGCCCGGGCCTCGGCCCATGCCGGTGATGCCGACGCAGGGGAATCGCGAGGCGGCTCCGCAGAACTTTTATCAGCCTTCGCAGCGAACCGCGGCGCCGACGCCTCCGCCCCCGGCGGCGCCGAGCGGGCCCGCTCCTGCGCCGGTCCATGCGCCGGCTCCTGCGCCGGTTGCGGGCGAGCCGCGGGCGGGGCTGCCCGTGCATCCGGCGCCGAAGAAGGTGGCCGGGGACCGGGACACCGGGGATGTGTTCGACAAGACATCGCGGTTTGCGGATCTGGGGTTGAGCGAGCCGGTGATGCGCGGCGTGACGGCGGCGGGATTTGAGTATCCCACGTCGATCCAGGCGCAGATCATCCCGATCCTGCTCACGGGCAAGGACATGCTCGGGCAGGCCAAGACGGGGACGGGGAAGACGGCGGCGTTCGGGCTGCCGATGCTCTCTCGCTTGACGCCCGGGGATGCGATGAGCGGGATCGTGCTGGTGCCGACGCGCGAGCTGGCCATACAAGTCGCGACGGACTTGAATGAGCTGGGGCGGTTTACCGGGATGACGGCTTTGCCGGTGTATGGGGGGCAGAGCATCTCGACGCAGGCGGATCGGCTCTCGCGGGGGCCGGAGATTATCGTGGCCACGCCGGGGCGGCTCATGGACATGCGCGAGCGCGGGTATGTGCGATATGAGAACGTGAAGATCGCGGTGCTCGATGAGGTGGACCGGATGCTGGACATCGGCTTCCGGGACGACATCAAGCGGATCCTGGGCTCGTGCCCGCGGGAGCGGCAGACGGTGTTTGTGTCGGCGACGCTGCCGCGCGAGGTCGAGACTTTGGCCCGGACGTTCGCCCGGGAGGCCGAGAAGATCGTCGCCACCTCCGGGTCGCTCACGGCCACCATGGTGAAGCAGTACCACCTGCCCGTGGAGCCATGGGACAAGAAGCAGCTGCTGCTGCACCTGCTCACGCACGAGTCGCCGGCGCTGACGCTGGTGTTCTGCCGGACCAAGAAGACGGTGGACAACCTGGCCGAGTACCTGGCCCGCAAGGGGATCGAGGCCCACGCGATGCACGGGGACATGCAGCAGAGCAAGCGGAACAGCGCTTTGGCGAGGTTGAAGTCCGGGTCGCTGTCGGTGCTCATCGCCTCGGACCTGGCCAGCCGGGGGCTGGACGTGGAGGGGATCACGCACGTGATCAACTACGACCTGCCCGAGGACCCGGACCTGTACGTGCACCGGATCGGGCGGACGGCCAGGGCGGGGCGGGACGGGGTGGCGTGGGCGCTGGTGACGCCGGAGCAGGGGGAGCTGCTTACCGAGATCGAGATGCTCATCAACGCGGAGATCCCCAAGCTCGACTACCCGGACTTCAAGCCGGGGCCGCTGCCGGACGATGTGCGGCGGGATCGCGAGGCGGCGGAGAAGCGGGCGAGCGGGACCAAGACGTTCAACCGGTTCGCGTCGGGGCCGCTCTCGGCGCCGCCGGTGCCGGTGGGCGCGCCGGGCGAGGCCCCGGCGGCGGCGCCGCCGCCGGTCATGGACCCGTCGAAGTTTCCGGGCGGGATTGTCCCGAGCCGGCTGCCGGAGAAGCGGCTGGGCGGGAAGGTTCGCAGCGCCCGGTCGATGCGGCAGGCCATTGCGCAGTCGGCGAGTCCTCCGCCATCGGCGAGCGAGAGCGCTCCCGCTCCGAGCCCGACGCCCGATGCGGGCTCGGGGGAATCGGCGAGCGGCTGAGATGGTCGGGGCTTGCTCGGCGGTTCTGAGAGTGTCGGAATAATGCGGGAAAGTCGTCCCCGGACCCGGTGGGAGGGCCGGATGGGCGGCGTCGGCGCGCGCTGGAAGTAGAGTGGTAGGGTGGGGGAGGAAATTGATTGTGGGCGCGGGGACCAAGGGTGCCGACAGATTCGTAGGGGAGGGAGTGGGGCGGTTCTGGGTGAACGGATGGTCGGCCGCGCCGGTTCTCGGACGGCCGTGGTTGGTGAGTGCATGGAGAAACGCCTGCGGGCAAGGCTGCGAGTGTGCGCGCTGAGGTGGCTGTGGTGCGCGCTGGTGTTCACGGCGGCGGGGGGAGAGGCGAGCGGGCAACCGGCCAACGACGACTGTGCGCAGGCGATGGCGGGGTTTGCGATTCCGCCGGGCGGAGGGACGGTGGCGGGGACGCTGGCGGGGGCGACGCGCGACGCGACGGGGACGACCTGCCCGGGGAACCAATCGGGGGCGGATGTGTACCACACGATCACGCCGACGATCACCGGGAGCTACACGTTCGAGACGTGCGGGCTGGCGGCGTGGGACACGGTGCTGAGCGTGCACACGGGGTGCCCGGCGAGCGTGGCCAACCAGCTGCCGCAGGCGTGCAGCGACGACCTTTGCGGGGCGCAGTCGCGGGTGGGCTCGGTGCTGCTCATCGCGGGGCGGACGTACATCGTGCGGGTGGGGGCGTACGCGAGCGCGTCGGTGGTGGGGCCGTACTCGCTGCTGGCGACGTTCGCGGCGCGGGCGCCCAACGACGAGTGCGGGGCGGGCAACCCGCTGCTGATGTTGGATGTGCCGGTGGCGACGGGGAACCAGGGGGCCTCGACGACGATCACGATCGATCCGGCGTCGCTGTGCGGTGGGTTTCCAGGCTCGGGCGGGGGCGCGGACATTTTCTATCGGTTCAAGCCGCCGACCTCGGGTGGGTACACGGTTTCGACGTGCGGATCGGCGATCGACACGGTGGTGTCGGTGCACTCGGGGTGCCCGGTGGGCGAGAGCAACCTGGTGGGGTGCAACGACGACGGGCCGGGGGGCCTCTGCTCGAGCAACGCGCTGAACTCGCTGGTGTATGTCACGCTGACAGCGGGGCGGGAGTACTTCGTGCGGGTGGCCGGGTATCGGTACCCCGACGCGTCGGGGGCGCCGCGCGTGGGGAGTCTGGTCGTCCTTGTGCGGCGCGATCCGAACGCGATCGTGCTGGGGGCGTGCTGCGGGGGCGCCACGGGGGGACCGGCGTGCGAGATCCGGGCCGCGGACGAGTGTTCGGGGGTGGGGGGGGTGTACGCGGGGGACGACACGTCGTGCGCGGCGGGGGCGTGCGGGGCGACGGGGGCGTGTTGCCTTGGGGACGGAACGTGCGTCGTGGATTCTCTGACGGAGTGCGCGGGCGTGCACCAGGGGGCTTCGACGACGTGCGCGGGGGTGGAGTGTCCGCAGCCGACCGGGGTGTGCTGCGTGGGGGCCGTGTGTATGTTGACCCTTCCGGGGGATTGCTCGTCGCCGGGTGGGCCGGTCGGGGCGCTGTGGGTGGGGGGGAGCCCGTGCAACTCCTCGATTCTCGCCAACGCGCCGTGCTGCCGGGCGGATTTCAACAAGTCGGGGACCGTGACGGTTCAGGACATTTTCGACTTTCTGAACGCGTGGTTCGCGGTGAGCCCGTTTACCCATCTTGCCGCGCCGGGGATTCCGACCGTGCAGGACATCTTCGATTTCCTTTCCGTGTGGTTCGTGAGCGGGTGTTAGGCCTGATTGAGGTGGCGGAGGGGCGGGTTGTGTGGTCAAATGGGGGGGGTGATTTGCGTAGGATCGACATGGCGGGTCGCGTCTGGCGCGGCCCGGGGGGTGGTTGTCCGGTGAACGGACCGGGTTGTGTTTGGTTTGATGAGAGGTTCCATGATGCGTCGTCACACTCTGGTGCTGTGTTGTTGGGTGGTGATGGTGCTGGGCGCGGCGTGGCCTGCGGGATTGGCGCGGGCGCAATCCGGGGCGTGCTGCATGACGGCGGGGACGTGCACCGCCGTGACGGCATCGGCGCAGTGCCCGTTCCCGAACCTGTTCATCGTGAACGCGGTGTGCACCGCCAATCCCTGCCCGCAGACGGGGACGTGCTGCACGACGGCGGGTGGGTGCGTGGTGTATTTCCAGGCGTCGTGCGCGATCACGAACTTCTGGACGGCGGGGCGAACGTGCGGGCCGCCGAATCCGTGCGTGACCAATGGGTCGTGCTGCTCGCTGACGGGAACGTGCAGCATCGGGACGCAGGGGGCGTGCGCGGGCGGGGCGAGTTGGACGCAGGACGGGGTGTGCGATCCCAATCCGTGCGTGGTGCCGCCGATGGGGGCGTGCTGCAATCTGGGGCTGGGGACGTGCTCGAGCAACTTCATGGTGCAGTGTGCGGCGCCGAGCGTGTGGACACAGGATGTGGTGTGCTCGACGGCGGTGTGTCCGCTGCCGGCGAGCGGGAGCTGCTGCACGCAGCTGGGGGCGTGCACGACGACGATCCAGGCGAGTTGCTTTGTGCCCAGCGTGTGGACCAGCGGGGGCGGGTGCACGCCCAACGTGTGCTTTGTGCCGCCGGTGGGGAGTTGCTGCGTGACGCTCAGCGGGCTGTGCGCGATCAACGCGCAGTTCCAGTGCGCCGCGGGCGGGACGGTGTGGACGGAGGGGCCGACGACGTGCTCGCCGAACCCGTGCCCGCAGCCGCCGATGGGGACGTGCTGCAACGCGCAGACGGGGGCGTGCTCGTTCGGGATCCAGACGAGCTGCGGGGTGGGGACGAGCTGGAGCGTGGGCGGGAGCTGCACGCCGGTGAACACCTGCCCGCAGCCGCCGCAGGGGGCGTGCTGTGTGCCGAGCACGGGGAACTGCTCGGTGACGGCGCAGGCGGCGTGCATGGTGCCGAGCGTGTGGGCCGGGGGCGGGAACTGCTCGCCGAACCTGTGCCCGCAGCCGGTGCTCGGGGCGTGCTGCAACCTCGCCAGCGGGGCGTGCACCTTCGGGCTCTACTCCGCGTGCGCGGGGATCTCGTCGTGGCAGTCGGGCGTGGCGTGCGCGGCCAGCGGGTGCGCGGCCTCGCCCAGCGGGGCGTGCTGCGCCGGCGACGGGACGTGCGCGGTGGGGCTGGCGGTGCTCTGCCCGGGGGAGTTCCAGGGGGCCTCGACCACGTGCACGGCGAACACCTGTCCGCAGCCGATGGGGGCGTGCTGCACGGCGGCGGCGGTGTGCACGTTCGGGACGCGGGCGGCGTGCGTGACGCCGGATAGCTATCGCGGCAACGGGGTGGCGTGCCTGCCGCTGCCGTGCCCGATCACCACCGGGGCGTGCTGCCGCGGCGTGACCTGCGCGATCGTGGCCAGCAGCGCGGCGTGCACCGGGCCCAACACGCGGTACGTGGCGATCCAGCTCAACTGCAACGCGCCGGGGAACTCGACGGCGCCGTGCTGCCGGGCGGACTTCAACAAGGCCAATGGGATCACCGTGCTGGATATCTTCGATTTCCTGAATGCGTGGCTGGCGGGGAGCCCGAGCGCGGACTACACGGGCAATGGGGCGGGGGCGCCGACGACTCAGAGTGTGTTCGACTACGTGAGCGCGTGGTTTGCGGGCGGGTGCCTGTAGGTTCCACGGGGGCCCACAGTCTGGAATAGTTCCAAATAAAGGCTCCGACAGGCCCGAGCCGCGCGGGGGCGAGTGAGCGCGGGGTCATTCATGGCGACGGACTTTCGCCTTTAATGGCCCGAAGGTCCGAGTTGGTGCAAGATTATTGGTATCGTGAGCGTTCCTTGCCGGTGGCGCCCGCGGTGCGCGGCACCGGTGCCGGGCGGGCGGGCGAGTCGCAAACCAACCAGTCGATCGAGGAGTCTTTCCATGCTGCGTCGAACGATGAACCGAGGGTGTGTCGCCGCGCTGTGTTGCGTGGTCGCGATGTTTGGCGCGGGGACGGCGATGGGGCAGACGGACACGGGCGGGTGCTGCGCGCCGAACCCCAACGGGGTGCCGGTGTGCACGACCACGACGCAGGCGGCGTGCGCCGGGCAGTGGCTGGGGGCGGGGACGGTGTGCGCGACCAACTCGTGCGCGAACACGGCGCCGATGGGGGCGTGCTGCCTGACGGCGTCGGGCGCGCCGTTCGTGCCGTGCCTGATCACCAGCGAGGCGCAGTGCCGCGCCACGGCGGGCGGGGTGTGGCACGGGGTGGGATCCTCGTGCGGGAACACGACGCCCAGCCCGCTGTGCAACCCGCCGGCGACGGGTGCGTGCTGCATCGATCCGGGCGTGCTGACGATCGTGCCGTGCCAGGTGTTGACGGAGGCGCAGTGCAACAACTTCGCCTACCACGTCTGGAACGGGGCGGGCTCGGTGTGCACGCCGACGCTCTGCCCGATCCCGACGGGGGCGTGCTGTGTGCCGGCCTCGGGGACGGCGGGCGGCGGGTGCACGATCACCTCTCCATCGGCCTGCCAGGGTGTGTGGCGCGGCGCGGGGACGGTGTGCGGCAACGACACGTGCCCGCAGCCGGCGCCGACGGGGGCGTGCTGCGCCCAGGGCTTCGCCGGGCCGGTCTGCTTCGTCTCCACGGCGGCGCAGTGCGCGAGCGCCGTTGACGGGCACTACCAGGGGAACAACACGGTGTGCACGGCGAGCCTGTGCACTCCGCCACCGGCGACGGGCGCGTGCTGCCTGATCAACAGCCCGCCGGGCGCGGCGACGTGCACGGTCACGACGCAGGCGCAGTGCAACGGCGCGTGGCGCGGCGCGGGGACGGTGTGCAACAACGACGCCTGCCCCCAGCCGACGCCGACGGGGGCGTGCTGCGCCTCGGGCTTTGCCGGGCCGATGTGCTTCATCACGACAGCGGCGCAGTGTGCCGCGACGACGGGCGGGGTGTATCACGGGGACAACTCGGCGTGCACCGCGGTTCTGTGCGGCCCGCCGCCGGTGGCGGGGGCGTGCTGCCTGCCCAACAGCCCCGCCGGGGCTGTGCAGTGCACGATCACGACGGAGTCTGGGTGCAACGGGACGTGGCGCGGCGCCGGGACGGTGTGCAACGCGGATACCTGTCCCCACACGGCCCCGACGGGCGCGTGCTGCGGGCCGACGGCGACGAGCCCGACGAGCCTGTGCGTGATCACGACGCAGGCGGCGTGCGCGGGCGTTTGGCACGGCCCGAACACGACGTGCGGGAACGATACCTGCAACCCGCCCGTGACGGGCGCGTGCTGCGGCCTCTCGTCGAGCAACGCGGTGACGTGCGCGATGACGACCCAGGCCAACTGCCAGGGCCACTGGCAGGGCGCGGGCACGACCTGCTCGGCCAATCCCTGCCCCCTGCCGGCCCCGACGGGCGCGTGCTGCGCCGCGGCGCTGGGAACGGCGGCCGGGTGCACGGTTCGCACGCAGGCCTCGTGCGCCGACATCCAGGGCGTCTGGAAGGGCCCCGGGACCGTCTGCTCGAACGACACCTGCGTTCCCCGCGGGGCGTGCTGCTACGCCTCGGCGGGGACCACGGCGGTGGTGTGCCAGGTGCTGACGCAGGCGAACTGCGCATCGCGTCAGGGCGTGTGGCATCCCGATGCCGCGTCGTGCTCGCCGTTCCCGTGCGTGCAGCCGGTGCGTGGGGCGTGCTGCCTCGCGGTTTCGATCAGCCCGACGCCGGGCTCGGTGTGCATCATTACTACACCGGCCGACTGCACGGCCCGCCAGGGCGCCTACCGCGGCGACAACAGCGTGTGCACCGGCGCCACGTGCCCGCAGCCGACGCCCCGCGGGGCCTGCTGCCGGACGACGGCCGCGGGCGCCGCGGCCTGCTCGATCCTGACGCAGGCGGACTGCGCGGCGGTGAACGGGTCGTATCGCGGCAACGGCACGGTGTGCTCGAACGACATCTGCGTGCCGCGCGGCGCGTGCTGCAACCCGATGTTCGTGACCACGGCGAACACCAACTGCGTGGTGACCACGCAGGCGGCGTGCGTCCGGCTCCAGGGCGGCTGGGTCCCGGGCGTGACGTGCGATGCGACGGCCTGCCCGCCCCCGCCGGCGCGCGGGGCCTGCTGCGTGACCAGCCCGAACGGGGTGTTCTGCACGGTGCGAACCGAGGCGCAGTGCGCGGCGGCGAGCGGCGTGTATCGCGGCGACGGGACGCCGTGCTCGGTGACGGCGTGCCCCCGGCCGTGCGTGTGCGACTGGGATCACTCCGGATCGATCACGCCGGCGGACCTGCACGCGTATCTGACGGACTTCCTGGCGGGCGACGCGGACATCAACGGGGACGGGCACACCGACGTGTCCGACCTCAACGCATTCCTGGATTGCTACCAGCATCCGCCGGCGTCCTGCCGCGCCGCCGGCGGGGACCCGATCCTGACGGGCCCGAGCGGAGCGCCGGTGGGCACGTCGGGCGATGGCCGGGATTGATCGCGGTCTATTTGTCACGGACTGTCACACTGGGAATCGCGAGCCCGCCCCTCAATGGGGGGCGGGTTTTTTCTTGGATAGCCGGGGCCAATCCGGGAGCGCAATGTCTGCGTAGTCGATTGTCCTTGACAGAAAGTTGGGGTTTGGTACCTTCGGGAAAGACCCAGGGCCGATGAGGGCCCCGCGCGATCCGTTTTGGGCGTGGACGGGGCGGGGGCTGTGGATTCGGCGAGCGTGCACAAGCCGGCAGGAGACAGGCCATGAAGACCTTCACGGGCGTGGTGCGGATGCTGTGTGTGGTGTCGGCGATGTGCTCCGCACTGGCGTTGGCTCCGCGGGCGCGGGCGCAGGCGGGGGCGTGCTGTCTGCCGCCGAGCGGGGCGTGCGTGCAGAACACCCAGTGCGAGTGCGAGATGCAGGGGGGCGTGTGGAACGGCGCGGGGAGCGCGTGCGCGGTGGGGCTGTGCAACCCGACGGTGTTCGGGGTGTGCTGCAATCCGGCGGGGTGCATGGTGACGACGGCGTCGCTGTGCACGGCCAGCGGCGGGACGGTGTTCCAGCCGGGGCAGACGAGCTGCGCCAGCGCGCCGTGCGTGGGGCCGACGGTGGCGTGCTGCTGCGGGACGGTGTGCATCGTGACGAACCCGCGGTTCTGCGCGCTGGTGGGGTCGTCGATCGTGGGCAACGCGTGCACGCCGGGGATCTGCCCGGTGGTGGTGTGCTGCGACAGCCTGGGCAACTGCACGCTGATCGCGCCGAGCGCGCCGTGCAACGGGACGGTGCTGAGCAGCAACACGACGTGCACGCCGAATCCGTGCCCGCCGTCGAACACGAACTGCTGCAACGTGGCGACGGGGGCGTGCGCGAACTTCACGGGGCTGGGGTGCCCGACGGGGTGGTTCGGGAACTTCGCCACGTGCAGCCCCGCGCCCTGCCCGCCGCGGTTCTGCTGCGATATCAACAACAACTGCCTCGTGGTGTACACGGCGGCGAGCTGCAACGGGACGATCAACTCGACGATCACGGCGTGCAACCCGAACCCGTGCCCGGGGATCGCGAGCCTGTACGCCTGCTGCGACGCGGCGGGGAACTGCACGATGGTGCCGCTGGGAACGCCGTGCCCGGGGACGATGCTCTCGAGCGGGCAGACCTGCCTGCCGACCAACCCGTGCCCGCCGCCCACGAGCGGGGCGTGCTGCACGGTGAACGCGGCGGGGCAGTCGGTCTGCACGATCGTGCCGGGCCAGACGGCGTGCAACGGGGTGTGGGGCGGGGTCGGCTCGACGTGCACGCCGGTGAGCCCGTGCGTGCCCCCGAGCGTGACGTGCTGCAACGTGGCCTCGGGCGTGTGCCAGATCGTGGGCGGGGTGTCGTGCCCGGCGGGGTCGATCGCGGTGACGGCGACGAGCTGCTCGCCGAACCCCTGCCCGCCCGGGACCCAGGGGGCGTGCTGCACGGTGAACGCGGCGGGGGCGAGCGTGTGCGCGATCGTGGCGAACAGCGCGGCGTGCCCGACGCCGGGGGTGTGGGCGGGGACGGGCTCGACGTGCGCGCCGGTGAACCCGTGCGTGCCGCCGAGCGTGCTGTGCTGCAACCCGACGACGGGGGCGTGCGCGATCGTGAGCGGGACGGTCTGCCCGGCGCCGAGTGTGGCCTTCAGCGCCACCTCGTGCTCGCCGAATCCGTGCCCGCCGGGGACGCAGGGTGCGTGCTGCGATCCGACCAATGGGCTGTGCGCGATCGTGTCCGGGGCGACGGCGTGCGTGCCGCCCGGGATCTTCTCGCTGGGGCTCACGTGCGCGGCGGTGACTCCGTGCCTGGCGCCGGTGCAGGTCTGCTGCAACTCGTCCACGGGCGCTTGCTCGACGGTGCCGCTGGGCACGCCCTGCCCGTCGGGGTCGGTGGCGGTCACGGCGACGGCCTGCACGCCGAATCCGTGCCCGCCGGGGACGGGCGTGTGCTGCCAGCCGTGCACGGGGGCCTGCTTCGTGGTGACGGCGGCCCAGCCGTGCACGGGCGCCTCGACGTACGTGGCGGGCGGCACGTGCACGCCCAACACCTGCCCGACGGCGCCGGTGTACGGCAAGTGCTGCATGAACGGGACGTGCATCGCGGCCACGAGCTGCGACTGCATCAAGAAGGCGGGAACGTGGCTGGGGCTGAACCCCTGCTCGGCGAGCGTGTGCGCGGCGGAGGTGCCGGGGGCGTGCTGCAACCCGGCGAACAGCGTGTGCTCGTACGTCTCCTCGGGGACGTGCGCGCAGATTTCGGGAACGAACTTCACGCCCTTCACGGTCTGCTCGGGCGCGCCCCCGTGCAACAACGCCCCGTCGGCGTGCTGCTGCTGCAACACCTGCAGCGTGCAGGACCCGGCGGTGTGCGCGATGATGGGCGGGTCGGTGGTGGCGGGGACGAGCGCATGCACGGCGCTGACGTGCTACCCCGGCGGCGGGGCGTGCTGCGACCCGTCCACGGGCTTCTGCACGATCGTGGCGGGGGCGTCGGCGTGTCCGGCGCCGAACGTGTACACGGCGGGGGCGACGTGCGCGCAGATCGTGTGCGGGCCGACCTCCGGCGCGTGCTGCGACGTGTGCACGGGCAACTGCTTCATCACGGTGCCGACGCAGTGCGTCGGGCCGTCGCAGGTGTTCACCCTGGGCGTGGTGTGCACGGCGGCGACGTGCCAGCCGACGTGCGGGGCCTGCTGCGGGCTCAACGCCGCGGGCGTGTACGGGTGCTTCATGGTGTCCAGCGCGACGGCATGCTCGGGCACGTTCCAGGGCGTGGGCTCGACGTGCGTGGGCGTGGCGTGCCCGCCGCAGCAGGGGGCCTGCTGCGGGCTGGACGCGACGGGCGTGTACGGGTGCTTCATGGTGTCTTCGGCGTCGGCATGCACGGGCACGTTCTACGGGTTCGGCTCGACGTGCGCGGGCATCACGTGCCCGCCGCAGAACGTGGTGGTCTGCTGTGATCAGGCGGTGGGCGGGACGTGCGTGGTGTTCCCGGGCACGGTCTGCCCCGCGTCGCACCCGATCCAGTTTGCCGGGACCTCGTGCACGCCCAACCCGTGCCCGCCGGTGAACGGGGCGTGCTGCGCGATCAACTCGGCGGGGGTGTACGGGTGCTTCATCGTCGCCTCGGCGACGGCGTGCAACGGGACGTACTTCGGCAACGGCTCGACGTGCGCGGGCGTGACGTGCCCGCCGCAGGCGATCATCTGCTGCGATCCGATCACCGGCTTGTGCCAGACCGCGCCCCCGGGGGCCGCGTGCCCGACGGGGACGGTGCAGGTGACGGCGGTGTCGTGCACTCCCAATCCGTGTCCGCCCGGGACGCAGGGGGCGTGCTGCGACCCGGCGACGGGCCTGTGCTCGATCCAGCCGGACGTTTCGCACTGCCAGCCGCCGCTGATCTTCTCGCTCGGGCTGGCGTGCTCGCAGATCCAGCCGTGCCAGACGGCGTCGCAGGTGTGCTGCGATCCGCAGACGGGCGCGTGCTCGACGGCCGTGCCCTGCCCGTACCCGGGCGGGATCGTGGTGACCTCGACGACGTGCCAGCCCAATCCGTGCCGCGGGGCGTGCTGCGGGACCAACGCGGCGGGGGTGTACGGGTGCTTCATCGCCACGTCGCCCGGGGCGTGCAACGGGACGTGGCTGGGGTACGGGGCGTCGTGCGCGGGCGTGACGTGCCCGATGGGCGGGGTGTGCTGCACGCCGTGCACGGGCGCGTGCGTGACGGCGACGGCGGCCCAGTGCCCGGGCGCGGGGATGTACTTCCCCGGCGGGACGTGCACGCCCAACACGTGCGCCTCGACCGTGCTCTTCGGCAAGTGCTGCCTGAACGGCAACTGCGCGACGGCGTCGAGCTGCGACTGCGTGAACAAGGGCGGGACGTGGTACGGGCCCAACGGCGTGTGCAACCCGGCCGTGTGCGCCCAGGAAGTCTCGGGCGCGTGCTGCGTGACGGCGACGATGATCTGCCAGCAGCTCACCTCCGGGTCGTGCGCACAGATCGGCGGGCAGTTCTTCCCCGGGGCCCCGTGCAACCAGATCCCGATCCAGTGCAACACGGTCGGCTCGGCGTGCTGCTGCTGCGGCGCGTGCCACATCCAGGACCAGCTCGCGTGCGCCCTTTCGGGCGGCACGTACTTCCCGGGCGTGACGACGTGCACCCCCTATCCGTGCAACGGCATGCCCGTCACCGGGGCGTGCTGCATCCCCGGCACGGTCCTGTGCCAGACGAGCACGCTGGCCAACTGCCAGGGCGGGGTGTTCTTCCCCAGCGGCGTGTGCACGCCGAATCCGTGCGTGACGGCCTGCTGCGACACGGCCACGGGGCTGTGCACGACGATCTTCGCGAGCACCAACTGCCCGACGGGGAGCGTGGCGTA
Organism: uncultured Phycisphaerales bacterium; assembly: GCA_937871915.1. Taxonomy (GTDB): domain Bacteria; phylum Planctomycetota; class Phycisphaerae; order Phycisphaerales; family UBA1924; genus UBA4658. The sequence goes on along the minus strand of CALMPG010000076.1, from coordinate 46,452 downwards.
CGCCGGCTCGACGTGCAACCCCAGCCCGTGCCCGCCGCTGTCGGTCTGCTGTGATCCGCAGACGGGCGCGTGCTCGACGGCGGTGCCGTGCCCGTTCCCGGGCGGCGTGCCGAGCACGGCGACGTCGTGCAACCCGAACCCGTGCCCGATGGTGGTGTGCTGCGACGCGGCGGGCAACTGCGGGCTCATCGCCCTCGGAACCCCGTGCAACGGCATGATCCTGACGAGCCCGTCCTCGTGCGTGCCCAACCCGTGCCTTCCCGGCGGGCAGTGCTGCACCATCAACGGGTGCGTGAGCGTGCCGACGCAGTGCGAGTGCCTGACCCAGTTCGGGGGCATCTGGGTGGCCAACTGCAACCCGGCGGTCTGCCCGACGGGGGCGTCGAGCAACTTCTTCGGGGCCTGCTGCGTCCCCAACAGCGCGGGCACGGGCAACACCTGCGTGCAGACCAACGCGAACATCTGTTCGCAGCTGGGCGGGCAGTTCTTCCCGAACCTGACCTGCCCGCTGGCGGGCGGGTGCGCGAGCAACAACATCGCCTGCTGCTGTCCGACGGCGGGGTCGTGCGTGCTTGTGGACGGCGCGCTGTGCTCGCTGGCGGGCGGCATCCCGACGTCCTCGGCGACGTGCGTGCCCGACCCGTGCATCCCCGGCCACGGGGCGTGCTGCGACCCGGCGACGGGGATCTGCACGAGCGTGACGGGGCCGACGCAGTGCCCGACGAGTTCGATCTACACGCCCAACGTGACGTGCGCCAATGCGCCGCCGTGCCCGCCGCCGACGGGCGGGGCGTGCTGCGCGGCGTGCACGGGCGTGTGCACGGCGGTGACCTCGCAGGCCCAGTGCCCCAGCGCCGGGGCGTTTGTCGCGGGCGCGGTGTGCAACCCGAATCCGTGCCCGCCCGCGGGGACGCAGCTCTTCGGGACCTGCTGCATCTTCCAGACCTGCGCCCAGGTGACCCCGTGCGAGTGCCTGGCCAAGCAGGGCGTGTGGTATGGCCCGGGCGCGGCGTGCGACCCGGCGGTGTGCGGGCAGGAGGTCTCGGGCGCATGCTGCAACCCGACGACGAATATCTGTTCGATGGCCGCGCCGACGACGTGCGCGACCATCAACGGCGCCTTCGCCGGGATCAACACGACGTGCGCGGCGATCCCGCAGTGCAAGAACCCCGCGCCGGCGTGCTGCTGCTGCGGGTCGTGCCACAACCTCGATCCGGCCCTGTGCCTGCTGGGCGCGGGGACGACGGTCTACGGCGTGGTGTGCGGTCCGTTCGCGTGCACGGGCGGCGGGTCGTGCTGCGACCCGGCGACGGGGAACTGCACGACGGTGCCCGGGGCGACGCAGTGCCCGTCGCCGATGCTCTACTACGCGGGCCAGACGTGCGCGCAGATCCCGCCGTGCGTGCAGAACGGGGCGTGCTGCAACCTGTTCACGGGGCTGTGCAACACCACGACGCAGGCGAACTGCCCCGCGCCGCTGTTTGTGTGGACGGCGGGCGGGTCGTGCCTGCCGCCCGCGGCGGTGATGTGTCCGACGACGGCGGGCGCGTGCTGCGACTACGCGACGGGCGTGTGCACGATCGTGGCCAATGCCGCGGCGTGCCCGTCGCCGCTGGTGTTCCTGGGCGTCGGGGCCGGATGCCCGGCCAACCCGTGCGTGCCGCCGGTGTCGGTGTGCTGCAAAGTGACCACGGGCGTGTGCCAGATCTTCCTGAGCCAGTCCTGCCCGCAGGGGTGGATCATGTCCACGGCCTCGTCGTGCCTGGGCGTGGTCGGGGGTGCGCAGCCGTGCCCGCCGATCGGGTCGTGCTGCCAGTTCGGGGCCGTGAGCTGCACGGTCTCGATCGCGTCGGCGTGCGCCGGCTCGTGGACGCAGGGCGGGGTGTGCGTGCCGAACAATCCCTGCGTGACGGCGTGCTGCAACAACTCCACGGGCGCGTGCACCCAGGTGTACCTCGGCGGCCCGTGCCCGGCGGGCACGACGCCCAGCCCGGGCGTGACGTGCGGGCAGGTGTTCTGCTTCGTGGCGATCCCGATCACCTTCTGCTGCACGCCCACGGGCGCGTGCACGAGCGTGACGGGGACGGCGTGCCCGGCGCCGTGGACGCCCGCGTCGGGGCTGTGCGGCCCGCTGGGCGGGGGCAACCCGTGCCCGATCTACGGGGCGTGCTGCCACTTCCTCCACCCGCTGTGCACGACGACGACGCAGGCCGCGTGCACCGCGTCGGGCGGCATCTGGGGCCCGATCTCGTGCACGCCCAACCCGTGCTACGGGGCGTGCTGCGATCCGTTCCTGGGGTGCTACGTGGACATGATCTGGAAGTGCGCCGGCGGGACCTACAACCCGAACGCGACGTGCACGCCCAACCCGTGCCCCGGCGCGTGCTGCAACCCGGCCACGGGCGCGTGCTCGGTGCTGCCGGCGGCGCAGTGCGCGGCCCCGAACCAGTACCTGGGCAACGGCGCGACGTGCACGGGCGTGGCGTGCCACCCGGGCGTGTGCTGCTATCCCAACGCGCAGTGCATCACCGTGGCCTCGCCGGGCCAGTGCCCGACGTTCGCCTACTACATGCCGACGATCACCGCGTGCAACCCGTACCCGTGCGGCGGGGCGTGCTGCCACACGGCGGTCACGCCGACGGGCGGGACGATCTCGGTCTGCTCGTACACGAGCCCGCTGGCGTGCACGGGGCTGTGGCAGGGTCCGTTCACCTCGTGCAATCCCAGCCCGTGCCCGGGCGCGTGCTGCGACCCGCTGGGCGGGTGCGTGGTGCTCATGGCCTCGCAGTGCATGACCGGCCACCGGGTCTTCCTGCCGGGGCAGACCTCGTGCGTGCCGAGCCCGTGCGTGGGCGCGTGCTGCCTGCCGCCGAACACCTCGGCGTACGGGAACACCACGGGCACGCACTGCGTGATCACCACGGCGGGCAACTGCCCGCAGGGGCAGTTCCACGGCGTGGGCGCGGTGTGCGCCGTGCCGGCGAACTCGACCAACTACACCACCTGCTGCCCGGCGAACTTCAACGGCACGGGCGGGGCGACCGTGCAGGACATCTTCGCCTTCCTCAACGCGTGGTTCGCCGGGTGCACCGGCCAGCCGGGCGCCCCCTGCAACGGCGCCAACGCCGACTTCAACGGCAACTCGGTGCTGCAGGTGAACGACATCTTCGCGTTCCTCAACGCCTGGTTTGCCGGCTGCTCGTGAGCCGGCCCCGGGACGGGTGATGCTTCGAGGCCCGGGCGTGCCCCCGGGCCTTTTTCCTGCGCATCGGCCCGGGGGGCGGCGAGGACGGGTGGGGCATATCATCACCCCCTTCGAGTTCGGAGAGTCTCCCCCCATGCCCCACGTCATCGCCGAGCCCTGCATTGGAACCAAGGACACCTCCTGCGTGGAGGTGTGCCCGGTCGATTGCATCCACCCGACCAAGAACGAGCAGGAGTTCGGCGCCTTCGACCAGCTGTACATCGACCCGGACACCTGCATCGACTGCGGGCTGTGCGTGGACGAGTGCCCGGTGAAGGCGATCTTCCCGGAAGAGGACCTGCCGGGGGAGTGGAAGAAGTACGTGCAGATCAACCTGGATTTCTACAAGAATAAGAAGTAGGGTCCCGAGGCGATCGGGGGCGCGAGCATAAGATCCGGGCGGCCTTGTGAGGACTTCCCATGCGCACGGTGATCGCGTCTTTGGCGGGTGTGGTGTGTACGGGCGCGGCGATAGCGCAGCCGGACTGCACGGCGTACATCCCGCCTGTGGCGCTCGTGGCCGGGGGGCCGCTGTACATCCAGGATTCGGCGGGATGGTCGATCGCGATCGACGGCGAGCGCGTGGCCGTGGGCGATCCGTACTACGCGTCGTCGGCGTTGTCGCCGCAGGGGTGGGTGTACATCTACCGCAGGACCAGCGGTGGGACGTGGGCGCGTGAGGCGAGCCTGTCGGGGGACACGCAGGCGGGGCTCAACCTGCGGATGAGGAACTCGCTGCTGGTGGGCCGCGCCCCGTACATGGCGGGCGGGCAGGGATTGTTCGTGTACGAGAATCAGCCGCCGGCGCACGGGACGGCGAACTGGGTGCGATTGGGGGCGCTCACGCCGCGGTACACGGCCAATCGCGGGCAGAACTACCAGTCGGGAATGGACTTCGACGGGACGACGCTCGCGGTGACCAACACGGTGTCGTGGGTCCACGGGTTTGTCAGTCGGGTGGAGTTGTACACTCGGGACGCCGGCGCTCCGCTGCGATTTGTTCCCGCGGGGTCGGTCCTGAATCCGGCGGGGCCCGTGGGCGACACCTTCGGATCGCGCGTGGCGGTGGACGGGGACATTCTCGTGGTTGGATCGCCGAGCGCCAGCGGCGGAAACCCGCCGCGCCCGCGGGTGGAGGTGTTCCAGAACATCGATGGGGTGTGGACGCTTGCGCAGAGCTGGGAGGACCCGGCGGGGTACCGCGACGGCGTGACATTCGGCATCGACCTCGCAGTGAAAGGGGACACGCTGGCGTACAGCGTTGGGCACGATCCGAACACCCCGGATATCGCGGGCCAGCCGCCCGCGGAGGTACGAGTGTACCGGCGGGTGGCGATGGCGGGGCAGCCGGATCAATGGACGCTCGAGCAAACGCTGATGCTCGCCGATGGGACGACGACCGACGGGTTCGGCGGGGCGCTGGCGATGAAGCCCGACTGGCTGCTCGTGGGCGCGCCGAACCAGAGCTACACGGGGCTGATGTCGGGCGCACTGCACCTGTATTCCCGGTCGGGGACGGCGTGGACGCATCGGGCGACGCTGGCGCGGTCCGACGCGGCGGGAGCGAGGATCGGGTGGTCGGTCGCGATGACGCCGGACCTGATCGCGGCGGGCGCACTGGGGTTTCAGGGGCGCGGCGCCGGGTTCGTATTCGACGAGTGTGCGCAGTTGCCGCCCGGCGACGCGACGCCCGCCTGTCTGCCGGGGATTCTGGGGTTGTACACGTTCGTGAACGCGTGGATGTCGGGGAGCATGTTCGCGGACTTCAACCGCAACGGCGTGCTGGAGGTGGTGGACATCTTCGCGTACCTGGAGGCGTGGCTGGCGGGGTGTCCGTGAGACGGGCGGCGTGCGTGCTCCTGGCCCTGGGACTGTCGGGCCCATCGACGGGGCAGACGTGCGCCCCGGGGACGATCAGCGCCTCGGGGGTGGCTCCGTGTTCGGTCTGCCCGGAGGGGACGTTCAGCCCCACGCCGGGCGGGACGTTCTGCATCCCGTGTCCGCGGACGACCTTCGCGGCGCCGGGGTCGAGCTTCTGCCGCGCGTGCGTGCCCGAGGGGCTGCCCATGGTCAAGCAGCAGCCGGCGGACGTGGCGGCTCGCTCGCGCGAGCAGATCGTGCTCACGGCGGTGGCGGTGAGCCCGGCGGGAGTTGGCGCGCCGACGTACTACTGGCGGCGCAACGGCGTGACGGTGATGGACGGGGGGCCGTGGCTTGGGGCGCAGACGGGGACGCTGTTCATCGATCCGGCGTCGATGGGCGCGGCGGGGGAGTACGACGCGGTGTGCATGAACCCGTGCGGATTCGTCGGCTCGAGCGCCGCGAAGGTCACGATCACCTGCCCGGCGGACTTCGACGGCAACGGAGCGCTCGAACCGGCGGACATATTCGGGTTCGTCGATGCGTGGTTCGCGGGCGATCTATCGGCCGACGCCAATGGGGACGGGGTCGAGGCCGTCGGGGATGTGCTGACGTATCTCGATCACTGGGCCGCGGGGTGCTGAAAAGCGGGGGTGGGGCGGGGCGAGGGGGGCGATTTGGTCCGATTTTCGGCGTCGCTGTTGCAATTCACGGCCGTTCGTGGTCTGCTGTATGGGGGTTCCCCCGGCCGGCATGGAGATTTTCCATGAATCGCAGCGTGCTCAACGGGCTCATGGTGGTGGTTTCGCTGGGGCTGGCGCGGGCGGCGCTCGGACAATGCGGGCCCGGAACGTGGAGCACCACCGGCCTGGCGCCGTGCACGCCGTGCGTGGCGGGGACCTTCGCGCCGGGAACGGGAAACACGACCTGCTCGCCCTGCCCGGGCGGCTCGTATTGCCCCACCGGGGCGGCGAATCCCACATCCTGCCCGCCCGGATACTACTGCCCGATGGCGTCGGCAAGCCCGACGCCGTGCGGGCCGGGAACGTATTGCCCGCAGACGGGATTGGCGGCGCCGACGCCGTGCGCTCCGGGGTACTACTGCCCCGATCCGACGCAGCAGGTGCTCTGCCCGCCCGGAAGCTACTGCCCGGGCGCGTCGGGGGGCCCGACGCCGTGCGGCGTGGGGACGTATTGCCCGGCGGGGTCGGCGGCGCCGACGCCGTGCGCGGCGGGATACTACTGCCCGACGCCGGCACAGCAGACCTTCTGTCCACCCGGGTACTACTGCCCCGCGTCGTCGCAGAGCCCGACGCCGTGTGGATTGGGCTCCTATTGCCCGGGAACGGGAGCGGTGACGGAGACGCCCTGTCCGGCGGGGAGTTTCTGCCCGACGCCGACCCAGGCGACGGCGTGCCCTTCGGGCAACTACTGCCCGGCGGGGTCATCCTCGCCGACGCCCTGCGGGGCGGGGACGTACAACCCGAGCACGGGCGGGGCATCATCGGCGGCGTGTCTGGTGTGTCCGGCGGGGAACTATTGTCCGGCGGGCGCGGGAGGCCCGACGGCCTGCTCGGCGGGGACGTACAACGCGAGCGCGGGCTCGGCATCGGCGGGCGCGTGCCTGCCGTGCCCGGCGGGAACGTACTGCCCGGCGGGATCGGCGGCGCAGACGCCGTGCGCGGCGGGGAGCTACTGCCCGACGCCGGCGCAGCAGACAACGTGCCCGGCGGGGTACTACTGCCCGGCATCGTCGGCGAGCCCGATCCAGTGCGGCGCGGGGTCGTACTGTGCGGCGACGGGATTGACGGCGCCCCCGCCGTGCCCGCCGGGGTACTACTGCCCCGATCCGACGCAGCAGACGCTGTGTCCCGCGGGGTCGTACTGCCCCGGATCGTCGGCGAGCCCGACGCCGTGCGGGGCGGGAACGTATTGCCCGGCGGGATCGGTGGCGGCAGCGCCATGCGCCGCGGGGAGTTACTGTCCGACGCCGGCGCAGCAGAACACGTGTCCGTCGGGATACTACTGCCCGGCATCGTCGGCGAGCCCGACGCCGTGCGGGGCGGGAACGTACTGCCCGGGGACGGGATTGACAGCGCCGACGCCGTGCGCGCCGGGGTACTACTGCCCCGATCCGACGCAGCAGACGCTGTGCCCCGCGGGGTCGTACTGCCCCGGATCGTCGGCGAGCCCGACGCCGTGCGGGGCGGGAACGTATTGCCCGGCTGGGTCGGCGTCGCCGGGATCGTGCCCTGCCGGGTACTTCTGCCCCAACCCGGTGCAGCAGACGCTGTGCCCCGCGGGGTACTACTGCCCGGCGTCGTCGGAGAGTCCGACGCCGTGCGGGCCGGGAATGTACTGCGTTGCCACGGGCGCGACGGAGCCGCCGCTCTGTGCGGCGGGGTTCTACTGCCCGGCGCCGACGAGCCAGGTGGTGTGTCCGGCGGGAAACTACTGCCCGTCGGGATCGTCCGCGGCGACGCCGTGCGCCGCGGGGACGTACAACCCGAGCACGGGCGGGGCATCATCGGCGGCGTGCCTGGTGTGTCCGGCGGGGAACTACTGCCCGGTCGCGTCGGGGAGCCCGGCCGCGTGCGGGGCGGGGTCGTATTGCGCGGCGGGGTCGAGCGAGCCAGCGCCGTGCCCGGCGGGGAGCTATTGCCCGACGCCGGTGGAGGCGATCGCCTGCCCGGCGGGGTACTACTGCCCGTCGGCATCGGCGGCGGGAACGCCGTGCCCGCCGGGGCACTACTGCCCGCCGGCCTCGGAGTCGCCGACACCGTGCGGGGCGGGCACGTACGCGCCGGGAACGGGGAACGCGACGTGCCCGCCGTGCCCGTCGGGGAGCTACTGCCCGACGCCGGTCGAGGCGCTTGTGTGCCCGGCGGGGTACTACTGCCCGTCGGGATCGGCGGGCGCGACGCCGTGCCCGGCGGGATCGTTCGCCGGCGCGGCGGGCTCGGCGGCGTGCACGCTCTGCCCGGCCAACACGAGCGCTTCGAGCGTCGGATCGTCCGCGTGCACGGCGTGCCCGTCCGGGTCGTTCTCGCCGCCGGGCTCGGCGGTGTGCACGGCGTGCGTCTCGGCCAGCGCGACCGTCGAGCTCGAGTCGGTGAGCCCCGGGGCGTTCGTTCGCTGCATCACGTTCGATTTCTACACCGGCGCGTCGTGCGCGAGCCCCGCGTACTCGGTCGATATGGCGGTGGCGTTCTCGGGCGGGGTCGGCTCGGCGACGTTCGGCGCGGTGCCCTGCGGCACGTACACGGCGATGGGGGCGCGGGATCGGCTGCACACGCTCCGGCGCGTCGGCACGTCGATGCCGGTGTTCGACGGCACGGACCCGGGCAACCTCGTCGCGACATTCACCTCGGCGAGCGGCGCCGCGCTGCGGGGCGGCAACATCAACGACGACGGCTTCATCGACATCCTCGACTTCGGCGGCTACATCGGCAGGCTGGGCCAGAGCCCGGGCGCCGACACGGCGTGCGCGACGCCGGCGCTGCACGCCGACTTCAGCGGCAACGGATCGATCGGCGCGGAGGACTTCACGTTCATCCAGAGCAACTTCCTGGCCGCCGGCGAGCCGGACGCGTGCGCGCCGCTGGCCGGGGATGGGCCCGTCGCGGACATCTCGGTCGCGGACCTGATCGCCCGCGGGGATTGGGATATCGCCCGCGGGGACCTGAACATGGACGGTCGCCTCAACGGGCTCGACGTGGCGTTCCTGGCCGTGAACGGGCCGCCCGCCTGCCGCGCCGACTTCAACGGCGTTGGCGGCGTGACGGTGCAGGACGTGTTCGACTTCATCAACGCGTGGATGGCGGGCCACCCGGCGGCGGACGTCGATGACGATCGGCGTGTGACGGTGCCCGACATCTTCGGGTTCCTGTCGATGTGGTTTGCCGGGTGTCCGTGAGCGGGGTGCGCTCGCGCGACTCCGAGCGGATCAGCCGCCGGGAGCCGTGCGGCGGGTGACGCCGGTGGCTCCGCCCTTGGCGTGGGTGTTGCCGTGGGCCACGGAGCCGGGGCTGCCGTAGAGCGGAGAGCCGAGGCCGCGTGAGCTCGGGGCGGGGCGGCTCTTGGCCTTGGCCTCTTTTTCCGCCTTCTTCTTCGCCTGCGCGGCGAGGATGAGCTGCATCTGCGTGGGCGGCTTGGCGGCGGGGGCTGATGGGGCGGCGGCGGGGGTCTTCTTCTTGTCGTTGGTGGAGGCCATGTGGAATGATAGGAGATTCGCCGCCGCGGCGTACGATTGGCCCCCTGGCGAACGCCAGACTTGGAGCCTGCCATGCGAGCGATCGTGACCGGCCAGATCGGGATGGACAAGAAGCCCTACCTCAAGGCGGTCTGCGACCTTGCGGGGCAGACGGGCGAGCAGGGCGGGTGCGCGCTGTACAACATCGGCGACATGATGTACAACGAGGCCAAGGACGTGCGCCCGGGGCGGATCCTGGACCTGCCCATCAGCCGCCTGAACTCGCTGCGCCGGGCCGCGTTCAAGGACGTGATCTCCAGCAGCGAGGGGCAGAAGAACATCATCGTGAACACGCACGCCACGTTCCGGTGGCGGCACGGGCTGTTCTCGGCGTTCGACTTCGACCAGATCACGGCGATGAAGCCGGACCTGTTCATATGTCTGGTGGACAACATCGAGGTGGTGCACCACCGGCTGCACCAGGACTTCGACCTGGACGCGACGCTCAAGGACTGCATGGTGTGGCGCGAGGAGGAGATCCTCGCGACGGAGATTTTGTCGCAGGCCGTGCCGGGGAGCAAGTTCTACATCGTGAGCAGGGGCCGGCACACGCCGACGACGCGGACGGCGTTCCGGCTTATCTGCCGGCCGGGGATGAAGAAGGTGTACCCGAGTTTCCCGATGAGCCACGTGGTGGACATGCCGGACATCCTCAAAGAGATCGACGACTTCCGGGCCCAACTGGCGGAGCATTTTATTACGTTCGATCCGGGCGATGTGGACGAGAAGTTGCTGCTGGACCGGGCGGTGGCCAAGGCGCAGGAGGGGAAGGTTGACGAGTGGCTCGAGGTTGCCCCGCACACCTTCGGCGGGAGCAAGGTCGGCGGGGCGGACGCCAGGCCCATCCGCGTGCGGGTGCGCGAGGTGCTGGACATCGCGGGGGACATCGACGGCCAGATCTACATGCGCGACTTCAAGTTGATCGACCAGAGCGACATGATCGTGAGCCTCGTGCCGGAACTGCCGGGGGCGGGCGGGAAGGACATCCCGGGGCTGAGCTCGGGCGTGGAGCGGGAACTCCAGCACGCGTGGGAGCACACCAAGGAGGTGTACGTGGTGTGGAAGCCCAAGAAGAACCCGTCGCCGTTCATCACCGAGACGGCGACGAGGATCTTCCGGAGCGTGGAGGAGGCGATGAAGTACTTCGAGGAGAAGGGGATGCTGGGGGAGAAGAACCTCTTCGGGCACTGAGCATGAACCCCGATCTGCCCAGCATCGCGCGGCGGCGTCACCTGGTGACGATCCTGCTGCGCGTCGGAGTGCTGGCATGGGCGATATGGGTGGTCGTCAGTTCGCTGAACTATGTGCTGGAACACTTGGATGGGTTCATGATGGGCGGGTTGGCGGCGTGGATCTACAGCCTGCTCATCCCGGTCGCGAGCAAGCTTGCCATCGGGGGAATCGTGCTGCTGGCGGAGAGGCCGCTGGTGCGCTGGCTGGTGCCCGTGAGCACGGGCGGCGAGAACGTCTGCCCGAAGTGCGGGTACTCGCTCAAGAACCTGAAGAGTCCGGTCTGTCCGGAGTGTGGGATGGATCTTCGGGCGGGGTAGGCCGCGGCCCCGTCGCGGCGGATGCGAAGGGTGCGTTGGTGAAGACCCGCCGCGGAGTGTCGGGGTACCCGGCGGAGTCAGGCGGAGCGGCGGACGTAGACATCGTCTGCGCCGGACGCCTTTGCCAGCGCGTCCGCGTCGCCGGAATCCGCGAGGCGCTGGAGGTCGTCGAGCCACTTGATCGTGTGTGGCTCCAGGAACGGTCCTTCGCCCAGATCGGGCGAAACAACGCCCTCGACCTCCACGCGAACGACGCATCGAGCGCCGTGGATCCACTTGGTGATCTTGACTCGTTTGCCTTGAAGCCGCATGGTGGTCACCTGTCGAAGAAGTGTAGGGTAATCAGGAGGGCGACATTGCGCGAGCGCTGGTAGCCCCACACGGCCTTGACCGGGGTCCCGTCCGCGAGCGATTGTTCCACTTCGGCGACGGGATTGGGCTTGTCCGCGGGCCGCTCCAGAATGAGCCGCCCGTGGGCGAGGCCATACGTTGCCTGCCATGCCTCGACCTTGCGTTCACGGAGCATCTCGTCGGCATGGTCGCTGAACCCGACGCGATCGGCCGCGGCGGCCGCGACAATCTGATCGAAGAGCTGCCCCATGCGTTGGCAGTCTACCCGATTCCCGGCGGGATCGGAGGACTAAACTACTCCCCGTGCACCTCCTCCAGGCCCAGAATCTCCAGAAGTCCTTCGCCGGCCGCACCGTGGTCAGCGGGGTCTCGTTCCATGTGGACGAGTCGGAGATCGTGGGGCTGCTCGGGCGGAACGGGGCCGGGAAGACGACCTCGTTTCGCATGACGATCGGGATGATCGAGGCGGATGCGGGGAAGGTGATCTTCAACCAGCGGGATGTGTCGGGCCTGCCGATGTACCAGCGGGCCCGCCTGGGCATGGGCTACCTGTCGCAGGAGCCGAGCGTCTTCACGCGGATGACCTGCGAGCAGAACCTGCTGGCCATCCTCGAGACGCTGCCGATCTCGCGGGCCGAGCGCACCGCCCGCGCGGCGGAACTCCTCGAGCAGTTCCACCTCACCCACAAGGCCAAGCAGCAGGCCCGGACCTGCTCGGGCGGCGAGCGCCGCAAACTCGAGATCGCCCGGGCCCTGGTGACCGAGCCGAAACTGATCCTGCTCGACGAGCCCTTCAGCGGCGTGGACCCGATCGCGGTGGAGGACCTGCAGCGCGAGATCCGGGCCCTGTGCCGGCAGGGGATCGCCTGCCTGATCACGGATCACAACGTGCAGCAGACGCTTCGGGTCTGCGACCGGGCGTACATCATCGACGAGGGAAAGAAGTTCGCGGAGGGGACGCCGCGCGAGTTGATCAACGACGACATGGTCAAGCGGGTCTACCTCGGCGGGCTCTTCCGCGGGGATGAGTTCGACGATGTGCCTCCGGCGCGCAACGGGCGGGCGGCGCCGACGGGGCGGCAGCCGGTGATGGGCGTGGACGGGGAGTGAGTCGAATCAGGGCTGCGGCTCATCGTCGTCGGTCGTGCTCGCGAGGGCGCGGACCGAGGCGCGGATGATCTTGGCCGCCCAAGCGGCCTCGCCGTCCGCGGGGAGGTGGATCGTGGCCGCGCAGGTCCGCGTGGAGGTCCGCACCTCGACGGCGTCCTCGTGGGTGCGGATGGAACGGACATCGTCGGTCGGGGCCGACCAGCGGCGGGCGAGCAGGCCGCCGCTCAGGGTGCCGAGGATGCGGGCCGAGGGGCTCAGGCGGGAGAGGGTGATGCGCTCCGGGGTGATGCTGAGTCGGCGGCGGGAGAAGAGCCAGAGTTCGAGGATGAGCAGCCACGCGAGCCAGAGGGCGGTGGACATGGCGACGAGCGCGGCCGCGATTGGAGCGGCGGGAAGGGGGGCAGGGCGGACCGGGGCGGAGGGGGACCCGCCGGCGATCCACGTGAGGACGGGGACGCCGAAAGCCTGCAAGGTCATGGCGGTCGAGAGCACGACGAACACGCCGACTCCGAGAAGGCCGAGGACGGGGAGGGCGGGGCCGCCGAGGGTCTTCCACTCGATCGCGACCGACTGGCCGTCGGGGGCGAGGTGGAGCGAGACGCGGGCTCCCTCGGGGCGCGGGCCGAAGGAGGACGCGGAGAGTTCCGGGGCGTGGGCGAGGCGCGCACCGATGGACCCGGGGGCGCGGGTTTCAGTCTCATCGCCGGACTCGTCGGCGAGCGGGATGCCGAGGGCGCGGGCGACGGCCTCGGCGATGGGGCGGACGGCCTGTTCCGGGCCTCCCTGGGTCTGGGCGAGTTCGATGGCCCGCCGGGGTTTGGTGAGGCGGAGTCGGGCCGTCCAGACCTCGATGGGGTGGCCCATGCGTCCATCGGGGGAGCGGAGCGTGGATCGTTCGATGCTGACCGAGTGGGCCGCGTCGAAGGGGACCGTGAGGTCGGTGCGATCCGAGGGGATGAGCGAGCGTCGGCGGTAGCGGGCGGTGCGGGCGGGGAGGTCGAGGGTGAGCCACTCGCGGGCGGTGCAGGAGACGGCCGCGGCGGCGAGGGCGATGAGGAGCATTACTCCCCCGGCGATCAGGGGGATGAGGGCGCCGGTGGCGAGCCAGAAGAGGGCGGCCAGGGCGCCGACGAGGGCGAGGCCGATGGGAACGACCACGGCGGCAGCCCCGCCGGGGAGGCCGGAGAGTTCGAGGCGGTCGGGGGCGTGGCGGGTGACTCTCATGAAGAGGAGGATCGAGGAGCGGGATCCGGGAACCCTATTGTGTACGCACGTGCTTGTCGGTTGAAGGCATGGCCCGGGTTTGCGGCGGAATGAGTCGTGGATGGGGAGTGAGCGGGGACACGATGCCCAAGCGGCAAGCAAAGCCACCGAAGCAGCCCGAAGAAATGCCGCCGCGGGGGAAAATCACGCTGCGATCGGCCGGGCGGACAGTGCGAAAGCCGTTGAAGTGGATATTGGCGTATTGGGCGGTGGGGCTGCTGATGACGGTGGTCGCGGTGGCGCTTGCGCCCATGATGATGACCCACAGTTACCTGCCGTGTGTGGTGGGGTTTGTGTTTCTGGCGGTGATCGCGGTGGGGCTTGAAGTGTGGCTGCGGAAGCGGCGCGCCTTGCGGGCACCGGGGGTGTGCCATTCGTGTGGGTATAACCTGAGGGGGCTGGGGCGGCGGGGGAAGTGCCCGGAGTGCGCGGCGGCATATCGGTTGGATGAAGAGCAGGATAGAGGGTGATTTGCGTGCGCAGCGCGGCACCCGAATAGGTATTCTGGCGTCGTGGACACTCGGGAGTCCGACATACCCGATGCCGACCTGTCTCCCGCACAAGCGGCGGATGAGCAGTGGCACCTGCTGGACATTGAGGCGGAGTGCCGTCCGGTGCGGGTGGACGCCGCTGACCTTGCGGAGATCGATGTGGGGTGTCCGAAGTGTGGCTACAACCTGCGTGGAGGAGCCGGCGAAAACTGTCCCGAATGCGGCATCCGGCTGTTGACGGATGAGGTGTTTCCGCCCATCCATGACCTGTCTTTGCTGCCGGCATTCGATACCAAGAGGCCATGCACACCGCGACGCTTCCAATCGATGGGTCCGGCAATCGTCATGGTGATGGTTTGCGGAATCGGGGCGATGGCCCTGTTGCTGACAGCCGGAAGTGGCGGTGTTCCCTGCAGTCTCGGTGCCATTGCCGGCGCGATGGGAGTCGTGATGGCCGTGTCGGTTGCGGGGGTCGGGCTCAAGCGATACACGAGGCGCTTCCGATGGACTCTGCTCGTCGTGTGCGCGATACTTGTGGGTCTCTACCTTGTGATCGTCTGGGAGATGTCATGAATACTGGCGCGCGAGTTGGACGCCTTCTGGGGTTCGCAACGGTCGGAGGAACCGCCTTGTTGTGCAGCGGCTGTCTGGAGCGCACCATCTGCGTGACGACCGAGCCGCCGGGCGCGTTGGTGTGGATCAACGACATCGAGGTCGGGCGGACGCCGCTGGAGACGGACTTCACGTTCTACGGGGACTACGACGTGCGGGTGCGGCGGGAGGGGTACGAGCCGATCGTGACGCACGCGAAGGCGGACACGCCGCTGCAGGAGTTGCCGGGGATCGACCTGCTGGCGGAGGCCGCGCCGGTGCGATTCCACAACAGGGTGCTCTGGCACTGGACGCTCACGCCGATCGCGGAGTCGGGGAGCAAGGAGGGGGCGGAGGGGGACCTGGTGGCGCGGGCGAGCGAGCTGCGCGGGCGGATCGCGCCGGTCGGGGCGGAGGCGAAGGCGGACGGGGCGAAGTGAGGCGCCGAGCAATCCGCGGGATTCGCTTCGCGGAGCCCGCGCTCATCCCGGGCGTGCGATCAGTCGAGGGTTTCGCTCTCGATGCTGGCCTTCTCGCCGGCGAGTTTCTTCTCGATGTACTTCTTGACCCAGGTCTCGAAACTCTTGCCGGCGGCGGGGTCGCGGTCGCTGAAGGCGATGTGGGCGATGTCGGCGTAGCGGACGGTGAGCTTCTCGTCGCTCGCCGGGCCCATGAGGCGGATGGAGGAGTCGGCGAGGGTGGCGCCCTTGCGGCGATCGAAGAGATACCCGGCGATGACGCGCCCGTCCTTGAGCGTGAGGGTGACGTCGCCCCGGTAGTCGAAGGCCTTCTCGAGCATGTCGAAGGCGGAGGCGTCGTCGGTGAGGTCGATGGAGACCCCGGCGACGGAGTGCTGCTGGGCGAGGAGGTCGGCGGGCATGGACTTGGTTTCTTGGGGCATGGGGGACTCACCACAGAGGCGCAGAGGCACAGAGAAAGGCAGGGGGGAAGGGTATGCGGCGCGGCGTTCGCCCTCCGGGCCTGACAAATGCACAAGAACGCCGGTTTGACCAACGCCTCTCGGCTTGCTTCTCTGTGTCTCTGTGCCTCTGTGGTGAGTCCGATGCTCACCCGAACGTGCGGCCGGAGTCCGGGTCCATCATCTGCCATTGGTTGAGTTTGCACAGGCGCATGAGGACGGGGAAGGCGAAGTCCTCGTCGGTGACGCTCACGAGGACCTGGCGGACTTCGGGGCCGGAGCCGCGGTTGGAGGCGGGGTCGTCGGCGAGGGCGACCTCGAGGACCATGCCGGGGCCGTGGAAGACGCCCGTGCCGATGCGCTCGCCGTAGCCGTGGGGGCCGGAGCCGTCGGGGGAGATGTTGGAGTTGCCAAGGGCCTCGCGGACCTCGCGGAGGGTGCCGAGCGGGGGCATGCCGTCGGAGCCGCTCGGGCCGGGCTTGAGAAGGATGAGCGAGCGTTTCCGGGCCACGGGCGGAGGGTAGGAGGGAGCGGCAGAAGGGGGGAGGGGGCGGCACGCACAGCGCAAGGCGCAAGGCGAAGAGGGAAGAGGGAAGAGGGAAGAGGGAAGAGCAGGAATCTCAAATTTCAAATTTGAGATTTGAGACTGGAAATTGGAATCCTCGGAAACAGGGCGGCGCAATCACCTGCTCACCTGCTCACCTGCTCACCTGCTCACCTGCTCATCGGCAGACCCCTCACTGCGTTCGGGGCTCGTCTGCTCACGCCGCGCTGTCCTCGGCCTCTTCCTTGTCGAGGAGTTCGACGCACGTGGCGACGAGGGCCTCGAGGGGGACGGGCTTCTGGAGATAGGCGTCCACGCCGAGGCTCTCGGCGTAGGCCTGGTGGCGTTTGCCCTCGTTGGCGGTGACCATGATGACCAGCGGGGAGTCCTCGAAGCCCTTGATGCGCTCGAGGACGAGGAAGCCGGAGCGCTTGGGGAGCATCATGTCGAGCACGACGATATCGGGCGGGTCCTCGGCGACGGCGGCGACGGCCGCGTTCCCGTCGGGGGCGGTGAGGGTCATGGCGCCCTCGGCCTGGAGCGCGGCGTCGAAGGACTCGAGGATGTCCTGGTCGTCGTCGACGATGAGCACGCGAACGTCTTCGAGTCTGCCGCCCATGTGAGCCTCACCTTCGCTGTGCCCCCCGGCCAGCCCCGTGCGAGCCCGTTCGGAAGGGCCCTCCCTGACGGTCGGGCTGCATACTTGCGCGGCCCGCCCAACACTCTACCGCGCCGATGGGCGGGTGGGTTCCGAAATGGGTGCGATCCCCGAGATATGGGCGGTGGTTACGGCACGTTGAGGGGAACGTTGGGGGGTTTCGGCGCCTTGCGTGCTATCTCGGCGGCGTCCTTGGCGGACCAGTCCTCGATGCGGGCCAGGTCGTCGGCGGTGGTCCAGGGGAGGGCGCGGATCTTCTCGCGGAGGCTCTCGGGGAAGGGCTTGCCGGAATGCTCGAACCGGGGGCGGCTCTTCCAGTAGCGGTGGAGCCAGAGGTTCTGCTCCGGGGCGGCGCGGACCATGCTCTCGATGGCGCGCCGGTATCGCGCGCTGATGTAGAAGAGCGGGTCGGGGCGGCCCTGCCAGTCTTCGGGGTGGATGATGTCGGTGATGTCCACGCGGTATTGGAAGGGTCGAGTCGGGTCGTAGGTCTCGAAGCCGCCGACGATGCTCGATTCGATCGGGGGTGGCGCCGGCGGGGCGCCGCCCGTGGAGCGCGCGGGGGGATCGCCACGGGCAGCGAGCTGCCCGTGCCACCCATCGTGGGATGGAACGAGGCGGCGGGCCTGGCCGCAGATGACGGGGGCGTCGAACTGCATGGCGACGAGGCCGATGGACTTGTAGGTGGACGCGAGGCGGTTGAAGAAGGGGACGAAGAGGCCGCGGTCGCCGGCGTTCTGGTCGGCGATGAAGGCGACGAGCTCGCCGCGCCTCATCAGGCCGGGCATGACGTCGGTGGCGCCGTGCTTGTCCAGCAGGGACAGGCCGCGCTTCTGGCGGGTCTGGCGGACCCAGGCGTCGAGGGGCTTGAGATCGAGGGGCCTGTAGAGGGCGTGCATGGGGAAGCCGAGGAGGGCCATGGTGTAGCCGAGGAGCTCCCAGTTGCCGCAGTGGCCGGTGATCATGACGCAGGGGCGGCCGGAGAGGAGCAGGCGCGCGCCCGGGGTGAGGCCGGCGAGCTGGATGTGCTCGGGCCAGGTGTCCGGGGTGAGCAGTCGCGGCGTGTGGGCCATCTCGACGGCGAGCATGAAGAGGTGCTCGTAGGCCGTCAGCGCGAAGGCGCGGCGCTGGTCGAGGGGCATGCCGGGGAAGGCGACGGCGATGGTGTCCACAGCGCGCCGGACGCGTGCGGGCTCGAAGGAGGCGTAGAGGCGGGCGACGGCGCGGGCGGTGCGCAGGTTGGCGGCCATGTCGCCCACGAGCATGGTCGCGAGCATGCCCCGGACGGCGTAGTACACGGGCCGGTGGAGCCAGGGGGGGATGCGGCGCTTGGTCTTGGCCAATCGAGGGGCTCGCTCACCCCTGGGGTTCAGAGCATGGGAGCAGGGGGAGCAAGGGAGCAAAGGGAGCAGAGGGAGCGGGCGGAGCGCAGGGGTCTTGCTCCCATGCTCCCTCTGCTCCCTTGCTCCCATGCCGACGGATTACCTCCCCAGCAAGGTGCGCAGACGGTTCTCATTCAGGACCGGGATGGCGGTGTCGGTGGCCTGCTTGAGCAGGTCGTCGTAGCGCTGCGCGGCCCGCTGCTGGTCGAGGTTGAAGTTGATGACCTCGATGGGGGCGCTGCTGGAGGGCTGCGGGGGGATCTGGGGGCGCTCGCCCAGGACGATGAAGTCCACGTCGCCGGAGAGCTTGTCCACGGTCTCGCCGCCCCAATCCTGGATCCAGGCCTTGACCTCGTTGGCGCCGAAGGCGGAGGCGTTGCCGGTGCGCTGCGGGTCGAAGTTGCCGTAGACGAGGAACTTGTACTGCTTGGCGGGGTCGTACATGGGGTTGGCGACCACGTCGCCCTTGACGACGGGGTTGCCCTTCTGCTCGCGGATGATGCGGGCGATGGAGGAGTTCTCCTCGACGCGGATGACCTCGAGGGTGGCCTTGCCGGCGGGGTAGTCGTTGGTCTTGTCGTCGAGGCGGATGACGGTGCCCTGGGAGTAGACGGTGAAGGGGAGGCCGAGAACGACGTGCTGCTTGCGGCCGATGTTGAGGGTGACGGTGCCCTCGGAGCCGTTGGTGACGACGACCTGGCCGTCGATGAGGGCGTACTCGCTCTGGCCCACGAAGCGCGAGCCGCGCTGCTGCTCCTCGAACTGCCGGAGCCGACCCTGGTTCACGGCCCGCTCGGCCTGGAGCTTGTCGATGTCGGACTTGAGGGCGGCGACGCGGCTCTCGCAGCCGGCGGAGATGTCGTCCACGCGGGTGTCCATCTGGGCCTTGAGGACGGCGATGCCCTCGCGGAGGGCGTCGGTCTCGGCCTTGGTCTTGTCGACCTCGGCCTGGAGCGCGGCGACGGTGGCCCGCTGGTTCTCCTCGATGGACTTGACGCGCTTGGACTCGGTCTCCTTGTCCTGCAGGGCGCGGGTGCGGTCGGCCTCGGCGTCCTCGACGCGCTTGGTGAGGTTGGAGATGGTGTTGTCGCGGTCGCGGATGACGCCGACGAGGTTGGTGCCCTTGGCCGCGTCGAGGATGCGGTTGACGGCCTCGATGGTGTCGCGGTCCGAGCCGGTGACCTTCTGCATGAGGTCCTTGCGCTCGTTCATGACGTAGCCGAGAACGGTCTTGCCCGCGGGGGTGCCGGGCTTGGCGACCTCCTTGATGCGGATGACCACGGGGTCGTTGCGGTCGATGTCGGAGACGAAGTCTCGCGTGGTCTTCTCGACGCCTTCCTTGAGGAGTGTCGCCTCGCGGGCCTTGGCGTAGAAGATCATCGAAGTGACGAACAGGCCGAGGGTTGCGACCGCCAGGATGGTGATGGTCGCGCCGACGCCGACGCTGGTGGATGTCCGAGCCGCCATGGAACTTCTCCGTGTCCGTGAAACCGTGCCCCGGGCCCCGACAGGCCCACGCGAGGGGCCCAGACTGTACCTGTACGCCCGCGACTTTGCCCGGATGCTCTCATGCGCGGACGCACAATTCGAGAGGGGGCGTGGATCGCCGGAAACCCTTGGCCGCGATGGGGGCCGGGGGCCCCGGACGAGGGGCGGTAGTGTCGCGATTCGGGGGCGGTTCGTCAAGCGGGGATGGGTGGAGGGGATACAGGCTTAGGTTTTGTTCGGATATGGCCGATCCGATCGGCCGGGCAAAGGGGGTTTGGCGAGCGGACCGATAGTCCATGTGATGCCCGAACAAGCCTCCAAGCCGCGTGTTGGGAAAGGCAATCCCCTTGTTGTGGTGGGTGGTGGAGGGCATGCGCTGGTGGTGGCGGAGGCGGCCGCGGCGATGGGGTGGGAGGTGGTGGGGTTCCTCGACGATGACTCGGACGCCCCGCTTGGGCGCTTGCCCAACAACGCGATCCGGGTGGGCGGGACGGGGGAACTGGCGCGGGTTGCGGATCGCGGGTGGATACTCGGTGTGGGGGCGGTGGGGTTTCGCGGGGCGCTGGTCGAGCGGCTGGCGCAGATGGAGCTCGGGCGCGGGGCGAAGACCGTCGTGCATCCGTCGGCGGTGGTCTCGCCGACGGCGCGCCTGGGCGCGGGCGTGTTCATCGGGCCGGGGGCGATCGTGAACGCGCGGGCGATGGTGATGGACCACGCGATCGTGAACACGGGGGCGATCGTGGAGCACGAGTGCGTGGTGGGGTTCAACACGCACATCGCGCCGGGGGCGGTGCTCGCCGGGCGCGTGCGGGTCGGGTCGCACACGCTGGTGGGGATCGGGGCGCGGGTGCTGCCGAGCCTGAGCGTGGGGGATGGGTGCGTGGTCGGCGCGGGGAGCGTGGTGGTGAAGTCGGTGCTCGACGGGCAGACGGTGGTGGGGGTGCCGGGGAGGGTGCGGGGGTGAGGCGACAGGCTGTTTGGTCGAGCGGTTGCGTGGTCGGTCGGCGTTCGATACCCTCAGCGCATGGCCAGAGCCGCGCTGACTCATCATGCGATCCATCACGGCGACGCCCGCGATCTTTCGTTTATTCCTTCGGAGAGCGTTCATCTGGTGGTGACTTCGCCGCCGTATGGGGCGCTGATCCACTATTCCGACGGGCCGGACCAACTCGGGAACATCCAGTCGTACGAGTTGTTTCTCGAGCAACTCGACAAGGTGTGGGGAGAGTGTCTGCGGATACTGGTTCCCGGTGGTCGGGTGGCGTGCGTGGTCGGTGACGTGTGTCTGTCCCGCAAGCGCGCGGGGCGGCATCACGTGCTTCCGCTTTCCGCGGACATCCAGGTGAGAGCGAGGCGGATCGGCTTCGACAACCTGACGCCGATTCGATGGATGAAGGTGTCGAACATCCGACTGGAAGCCTCGAACTCGAGCCGGTTTCTCGGCAAGCCGAACCTGCCCAACGGGGTGGTCAAGAACGATCTGGAGCACATCCTGTTTTTTCGGAAGCCGGGCGGGTATCGCAAGCCGACGGCGCAACAGGAGAAGCTCAGTTTCATCTCGACCGACGACTATGCAAGGTGGTTCACGGGCGTGTGGACCGACGTGACGGGGCAGCTCCGGAAGGAACATCCGGCTCCGTATCCGGTGGAGGTTCCCCGGAGGCTCATCAGGATGTTCAGTTTCGTGGGCGACACGGTCGTCGATCCGTTCGCGGGGACGGGGACCACGACGGTGGCCGCCATGGAGTGCGGACGCAGTTCTGTTTCGGTGGAGCTCGAGGCCAAGTACATCCGGCTCATCAGCAAGCGACTCGAGCAGGCCCCCCTGACCGCGACAATCGACTATCACACCCAGGTTGCGAGCAAGGGCGTGGCGATCGCCAGGAGGGCATGAGTGGAGTATCGCCTTCTCGGCGCGTTCAAGGGGCTGTTCGAGGGGGTGAAGTACGAGCATCGTCGCTCGCACCTGGGGGACTTCGTCGCCTCACACCTCTTCGAGGACCTTCTCGAACTCGATCGATCAAAGAAACTCGGCGAGCGTGTCCGCTCGGCGCGAGTCGCCGTGAACACGGCGAACCTGGCGGTGGGAAAGGCCGCGCGTCGAGGGGATGGAACCTTCGGCGAGGTTGTGCCGGGGGTGGCGGCGGTGGTTGTTCCGAACTTCGTCGTTCCACGATCGCGGATCGCGTCGGTCGAGATCGGGGCGGAGACCAAGATCCTGGCGAAGGCCATGATCAAGCAGATCGATCGTGTGATCACCGACTTGCGAACGCAGGTCACGCACTTCCGTACCAGCAATCCGAGGGCGATCTGCGTGGGCATCGTGGGCGTGAACTGGGCGGACGAGTATCTGTCATTCGAGGGCCGCCGGAGGTTCCCGACGGATGGCAAGAGGTACAAGCACCCGAGCCAAGAGGCGGCGGACGCGGAAGACCGCCTGCGGAGGCTGGCCGCCGATGCGTTCGATGAGTTTGTGCTGCTCCCCTTCAAGGCCACGAACAAGCCGCCGTATCCCTTTGAGTGGAAAGACGTGGCGGAGTTGCGAGTGCAGTACGCGGCGGCGATCATGCGGGTGTCGCGCGAGTACGACGTTCGCTTCTGAGACCGCTCACGCCCGTCGAACCTCGACCTTGCCGCCCGCAACGTCCTTGATGGCGTAGCCCGCCCTGGCGAGTTCATCGCGGATGGCGTCGGAGGTCGCGAAGTCCTTGGCCTTCTTGGCGTTCACGCGGTCGTGCAGGCGGGCGATGACGACGGGGTCCGGGTCGCAGCCGATGAAGACGCCGATGTCGGTCTGGGCCGAGGACGTCTGCTTGAGTTCGAGAACGCCGAGGACGCCGTCGAAGGTGCGCATGAGCGCGGCCGCGGCGGGGGAGGGCGTGGTGGATGCGAAGGTGTTGACGGCGGCGATGGCGCCGGCGATGTTGAGGTCGTCGTGGAGGGCGTCGGCGAAGGCGCGCTGGGCCTCGGCGAGGGCGGGGTCGGCATCACGGCTCTGGAGAGCCGTGCCACCGGGGCCGGCGCCCTCGGCGGCGAAGCGGCGCCAGCGGTCGACCATGCGCTGCGAGTCTTTCAGGCCCTGCTCGGTGAAGTTGGCGTTGGAGCGGTAGTGGGTGCGGATGAGTTCGAGGCGCACGGCCGCGGCCTCGTGGCCCTTGGCAAAGAGGTCTCGGGCGGTGAAGAAGTTCCCCTTACTCTTGGACATCTTGGCGCCCTCGACGAAGAGGAAGCGCGGGTGGAACCACATGCCGGCGAAGGAGCCGGTGTGGGAGGCGTTGAAGGCGCAGCAGGACTGGGCGAGCTCGCACTCGTGGTGCGGGAAGATGTTGTCCTCGCCGCCGGAGTGGATGTCGATGATGGGATTGGCGTTGTCGATGACGAGCGCGGCCAGTTGGTCGGGGGAGAGCGGAGACCCGGCTCGGAGAGCCGGGCCACCCAGGCGGGCCGCGGACATGACGGTGCACTCGATGTGCCAGCCGGGGTACCCGGGGCCCCACGGCGAATCCCACTTCATGAGGTGCGAGGGGTCTTCCTTCCAGAGGAGGAAGTCGGCGGGGTGTTTCTTGCCGGACTGGTTCTCGGTGGCGATGCGCCCGCCCGCGCCCTCGCGGAGGGAGTCGAGGGTGTTGCCGCTGAGCGTGCCGTAGGCGGGGAAGGACTTGACGTTGAAGTAGACGACTCGCGAGCCGGGGGTGCCGACGACGTAGGCGTGGCCGCGCTGGATGAGCAGGTCGATGACGCGGACCATGCCGGGGACGTTGGCCGTGGCCCGGGGCATGAGCGTCGGGTCCTTGGCGGCCTCGATGGCGACCTTGAGGCCGAGGGCGCGGGCGTCTTCGAGGAACCGCGCGGCGTAGAACTCGGCGACGTCGTAGGGATTGTTCGGGTCAAGCTTCGAGTCCGCGGGGAGTTTGCCGGATTTCTTCTGCTCGAGGATGCGCTTGCCGGCGACGGCCATCTTGTCCTCGCCGCCGCCGTCGGGGGCGTCGTCGTCGGTCATGTGGCCGACGTCGGTGATGTTCATGACGTGGACGACGGTTCGGGTGGCCCGCCGCTCCGCGGCGGATTGGGGCGACTCGGAAGCCGAAGACCCGCCACGGAGTGTCGAGGTACCCGGGGCATCGAGTTCGCACAGGGGCGACTCGACGAAGCGGCGGAGGACATCGGCGGCGAGGAAGGAGCGGAAGTTGCCAATGTGGGCGTCGTCGTAGACCGTGGGGCCGCAGGTGTAGAAGGTGACGCGGGCGGGGTCGATCGGGCGCAGGGGCTCGACGGTGCGGGTGAGGGTGTTGTAGAGGCGGAGGGGCATTGGTGGAGAGGGTAGTGGGGAGAGCGCGAAGTGCCCAGTGCCGAGTGCCGAGTGCCGAGGGGGCGAGCGTTACTTGGCGCGTTCGGCGGCGGTTTCGGACCGGTCCGCCTCGTGCTCATCGGGCGCGACCTTGACGCGGACCCTGAGCACGCGCGTGGGCGACGCCTCCAGCACCGTGATCGACATCCGCCCGTGGCTGAAGGTCTCGTTGACCTCGGGCATGTGGCCGAGGGTGGAGAGGACGAAGCCGCCGACGGTGTCGTAGTCGTCGGACTCGGGGAGGGAGGAGCCGAGGGGCTCGAGGGCCTCGTTGGCGGCGGTGATGTAGACGCGGGCGTCGATGTCGGCCAGCCCGCCGCGCGGCGAGCCGTCCTCGCCGTTGCCATCGGGCTTGACCTCGATGCGTGCGGGCTCGTCCTCGGTCTTCTCGTACTCGTCCTGGATGTCGCCGAAGACGTCCTCGATGATGTCCTCGAGGGAGACCAGGCCGGTGAGCGCGCCGTACTCGTCGACGACGACGGCGACGTGGACCTTCTTGGTGACGAACTCGTCGGCGAGCTCGCGGATGGTCTTGGAATCCGGCACGTGCAGCGCGGGGCGGAGGATGCACTTGAGGTCGAAGCCGCCGGAGGCGTTGCCCAGGCCGCCGCCGCTGTTGATCTGGGACGCGGGACCGGTGGCGGGCCCGATGCGGGGCAGGTCGCCGGCGAGCCAGCGGAGGAGGTCCTTGACGTAGAAGAAGCCGATGACGTCGTCGAGGCCGCCGTCGGCCTTGTAGACGGGGATGCGTGAGTGGCGGACCTTGCGGACGAAGGCGGTGATGGCCCCGAGGTTGTTGGTGTACTCGAGGGCCTCGATCTCGTTGCGGGGCGTCATGATCTGCTCGACGGTGCGGTGCTTGAAGTTCACCACCGCCTCGATCATGCGCCGTTCGCCCTCGTCGATGAGGCCCTCTCTCTCGCCCTCCTCGACGACGGAGATGATCTCCTCGGAGACCTCCTCGGTCTTCGAGACGTGCTCGGCGCCGGCGATCTTGCGCACCATCGTGTCGAGCAGCGCGGCGAAGGGATTCAGCGGGCGCTGGATGAGATAGGCCACGCGGACCATCGGGCCGAAGGTGAAGAGGAAGCGCTCGGGGAGGTGGCGGCCGATGCTCTCGGCGAGGGCGACGGAGGTGATCCACAGCGCGGCCGCGCTGATGCACACGCCGATGGCCGCGTCGAGGGTCGTCGGGTTGAGAGGCTCGCTCTGGGCGGTGTGCGTGGAGGCGACGACGAAGACGCTGGCCACGGCGACGCCGAGGTTGCAGAGGATCCGTCCGAGGGCGACGGCGTGGCCGTGGCCGGGGAGGTCGGCGATGATGCCGCGGATGGCGGCCAGGCGCGCGCCCACGACGCGCCCGCGTCGCTGCTCGGCGTAGGACTCCAGGGCCGCGCCGGTGGAGTTCTCGATGCAGGCGTGGAGGGCGCTGAGCAGTGTGCCCAGGGCCCAGCAGAGCAGGAGGATGGAGATGGGGGCGTAGTCCTTCATGGGAGGGACACCCCCGGTGGAGTGCCGAGCGCCGAGTGCCGAGTGCCGAGGTGGATAACGGGGCTGGGGGGGACCGGAGGGGCGCCGGGATCGAACAGCGGCCCGATGCCGATGGCCCGCAGGATGCGGTCTTCCTCGGCGTGCATGCGGTCGAAGGCGTCGTCGTCGTGGTCGTCGTGGCCGAGGCAGTGCAGGACGCCGTGGAGGATGTAGAGCAGGGCCTCGCGCTCCGGGGCGTGCTGGTGGGTCGCGGCCTGGCGGCGGGCCTCGTCGATGCAGACGAGGATGTCCACGTCGAGCGGGCCACCCGTGGCCGTGCGGCCCTCGGAAAGGTCGAAGGTGAGCACGTCGGTCGTGCCGGGGATGTCGGAGTATTTCAGGTGGGCCTCGGCCATCTCGGCGTCGCCCAGAAGGCGGACGCGGACCTCGCCGGGGCGGGGGATGTGGGAAAGCGCGGCCGCGGCTTCGAGGCGGAGGTTGGCCAGGGCCTCGCGGGAGAGGAGGCCGGTGGGGTCGAGAATGTCCACGGAGGCGCTCGGGGCGCTGGTTGGCGCGCCATGACCCGGACTCAGGATGTCGCGGTCGAGCCCGGACATAGATACTCCCCGCCACCCGTTTCCCAACACGAGATCGGCCCATCCTGATCGGACGGGTGGGCCACCTGAATACTACAAGCAGAGCGGGGGTGGGGGTAGGCGAATGGCCGATATATTCGGTATATGTTTGGGTAAACTGAGAGATCTGGGTGTTGATCAGCCGATTGTGGGGGGTGATGATGGACCGGCCTTGGGAGCGCGGAGGCCGATAAGGTTGGGTCCATGAGTTCCCAGCCGACCAACGTGCCGCCGAATGCCAACCAGCCCACGACCGGGCGATCGGGAGGTGGCGAGGATGCCCCGCCGTTCAGGTACACGGCCGCGCTGGCGGATCGGGTGGAGTCGCGCTGGCAGCGCACATGGGACGAGCAGGGGACGTTCCGCCAGCCGAACCCGGGGGAGGCGGGGTTCGACGCGACGCGGCCGAAGTTCTACTGCCTGGACATGTTCCCGTATCCCTCGGGCGCGGGATTGCACGTGGGGCACCCGGAGGGGTACACGGCGACGGACATCGTGAGCCGGTACAAGCGGATGAAGGGGTTCAACGTGCTGCACCCGATGGGGTGGGACGCGTTCGGACTGCCGGCGGAGCAGTACGCGATCGCCACGGGCGTGCACCCGGCGATCACGACGAAGAAGTCGATCGAGACGTTCCGGCGGCAGCTCAAGCGGTTCGGGTTCTCGTACGACTGGTCGCGCGAGTATGGGACGATCGATCCGGAGTATTACAAGTGGACGCAGTGGATCTTCCTGAGGTTGTACGACTCGTGGTTTGATCCACAGGCCGAGAGCCCCGTGTATCCGGATGGGAAGCGCCGGCGCGGGTGTGCCCGCCCGATCTCGGAGTTGATGGTGGAACTCGAGAAGGGGGACCTGCGCGTCGGGCCGGATGGGGAACTCTCGCACATCGGCGTCGCGGCGGACAACCCGGTGGCCGTGATGGGGGGCGGGGCGGAGATGGCGGGGATGCGCCGATGGCACGAGCTGGACGCGACGCAGCGGCGGCAGGTCATCGACAGCCAGCGGCTGGCGTACCTGGACCAGATGACGGTGAACTGGTGCCCGGCGCTGGGCACGGTGCTGGCCAACGACGAGGTGATCGACGGGCGGAGCGAGCGGGGGAGCCACCCGGTGCTGCGCAAGCCGCTCCAGCAGTGGCAGTTCCGGATTACCAGTTACGCGCAGCGGCTGCTGGATGACTTGGCCCTGATCGAGTGGCCGCAGAGCACGCGGACGCAGCAGGAGGAGTGGATCGGGAAGTCGGAAGGGGCTGAGATCGACTTTCCCGTCGCGTCGCCCGTGTCAGGCATGCCGTTCCTGCGCGTGTTTACGACGCGCCCGGACACGATCTTCGGGGCGACATACATGGTCGTTGCGCCGGAACACGAACTGGTGGAGGCGGCCATCGGAATGGGCCGAGATCCGAAGCTCAAGGCGTATGTTGAGGTCTCGCGGAACCGGTCCGAAGTGGATCGGATGACCGAGACCAAAGAGAAGTCGGGCGTTTTTACGGGTGTGTATTGCGAGAATCCCGCGACCGGGGAGAAGATACCGATCTGGACGGCGGACTACGTGCTCATGGGGTATGGCACGGGCGCGATCATGGCGGTGCCGGCGCACGACGAGCGGGATTGGGCGTTTGCGAGGGCGTTTGGGCTGCCGATTGTGGAGGTCATTCAGAAACCCGGCTCGGAGAGCCGGGCCACCCCGGAGGCGTGCTTCGGCGGCGACGGTGTGGGCGTGAACTCGGCCAACGCGGAGGTGTCGCTCAACGGTCTGCCGGTCGCCGAGGCGAAGAAGACCATCATCGCGTGGCTGGAGAAGAAGGGCCTCGGCGTCAAGACGATCAACTATCGCCTGCGCGACTGGGTCTTCAGCCGCCAGCGCTACTGGGGCGAGCCGATCCCGATCGTGTTCGATGAGCACGGGAACCACTACCCGCTGGGCGAGAAGGCCCTGCCGCTGGTTCTGCCGGAACTGGAGGACTACTCGCCGGTGGAGAGCGATGAGCCGCGGCCGCTCTTGGCGAAGGCGACGACGTGGGTGAGCACGACGGCGGAGGCCGCGGGAGTCTCGGCGGATGTGCTCGCGCCCGGAACGAGGGTGCGGCGGGAGACGAACACGATGCCGGGGTCGGCGGGGTCGTCGTGGTATTTCCTGCGGTACTGCGATGCCAAGAACGACCGGAGGCTGGTGTCGCGCGAGGCGGATGGGTATTGGATGGGTGGATCGGGTACCCCGACACTCCGTGGCGGGGCCGGGGGGCGGGGGACGAGCGAAAACCCGCCACGGAGGGGCGGGGGGGCCCCCGGCCCGCCCCGGGGGGGGCCGGTCATACGCGGGGGGGGGGGGGCCGTGGGGGGGGTGGAGGGGGTGCCCGGCCCCCCGGGGGGGGGGGCGGGGGACGAGCGACGGGAGAAGCCCCGCCACGGAGTGGCGGGGTACCCGGAGCCGTCGCCGGCGTTGACCTGTACATCGGCGGGTCGGAGCACGCCGTCGGGCACCTGCTCTACTCGCGGTTCTGGCAGAAGGTGCTCTTCGATCTGGGCGAGGTCTGCACGCCCGAGCCGTTCAACCGGCTCTTCCACCAGGGGATGATCACCTCGTACGCGTACCAGCGGGCCAACAAGACGCTGGTGCCGGTGGACGAGGTGAGCGAGCCGCGTGAGGGGGAGTTTGTGGAGACGGCCACGGGGGAGAAGCTCACGCCGATCGTGGCGAAGATGAGCAAGAGCCTCAAAAACGTGATCAACCCCGACGAGATCATCGCGCAGTTCGGGGCCGACACGTTCCGGCTCTACGAGATGTACATGGGTCCGCTGGACGCTACCAAGCCGTGGAACACCAAGGACACGATCGGGTGCTTCCGGTTTTTGCAGCGGGCGTGGCGGATGGCGGTGGATGAGCAGACGGGGGAGTTGAAACTCGCGGCGAGTTCCAACGCCGACGTGGAGAAACTCCTGCACCGGACGATCGCGAAGGTGGACAACGACATCCCGCGCCTGGCGTTCAACACAGCGATCGCGGCGATGATCGAGTTCGTGAACCTCGCGACCAGCAGCGGGGGCGTGACCAAGGGTCAGCTCGAGAAGTTCGCGCTGATCCTCGCTCCGTTCGCTCCGCACATGGCCGAGGAGTTGTGGTCAAAGCTTGGCCACGCGAAATCGCTGTCGCACGAGTCATTCCCGGTCGCTGACCCGAAGATGCTCGTCGATGCGGAGGTGGAGATCCCGATCTCCATCCAGGGAAAGGTGAAGCACAAGATCATGGTGCCCACGGGCGCGGACAGGGCGACGATCGAGGCCATCGCGATGGGTGATGCCAAGGTGAAGGAACTCATCGCGGGGAAGACGGTGCAGAAGGTGATTGTCGTGCCGGGGAAAATGGTGAATCTGGTTCTGGGGTGAGAGTTCAAAGTTCACAGTTCGGATGAACAGCCGCGGCCTGGGCCGGGAATCGGCTCGGATCTGACCTCTGAACTGTGAACTGTGAACTCCTATCCTCCCCCGCCCCAATGCACCGCCGCCCCCCCTTCATCCTCTGGCTCTACCTCCTCGCGGACCTGTGGAAACTGGTCCTGCTGACGACGGGCGTGCTGGTGACGGTGATCGCCTTCGCCGCGGCCGTCAAGCCGCTGGCCGACGGCAAACTCGGCCCCGAGGACACGCTCAAGTTCATGTTCCTGGCGATGGTGCCGATGCTGCAATATGCGCTGCCCTTCGCCGCGTGCTTCGGGGCCACGCTGGCGTACCACCGGATGGCGACTGACAACGAGCTCACGGCGGTGCACGCGGCGGGGATCAGCCACCGATCGATGCTCGTGCCCGCGGCCTTCAGCGGCATCGTGCTGGCGGGGATCCTGCTCGCGCTCTCGAACTCGATCATCCCCCGGTTTCTCAAGGGGATGTCGGAGCTCGTGGCCCAGGACGCGGCCAAGTGGATCGTCAACACCGTGCAGCGGGGCGAGGCGCTCAATGTTGACGGGACGTTCGTGTACGCCGACGTGGTCAAGCAACTCGGGCCGGACCCGGCCTCGGGGTCGTACGACCGGCTGTGGCTCGGCGGCCTGCTGGTCGTGCGGACCAACGAGAAGGGGCAGATCATCAGCCAGGGGCTGGCCCGCAACGCGGGGGTGTGGCTGCGGCGGACCAACGTGACGCGTCCGGGGCTCTCGGCCGACAAGCCGATGACGCAGGTGATCATCCGTCCGACGGACATGGTCGCCGCGGGGCCGGGGTTCCGGGCCGCGGGCGATGAGATGGTCAAGCCGCTGCTGATCCCCAACGCGTTCAGCGACAACGTGAAGTTCCTCTCCTTCAGCGAGCTCCACGCGCTGCGGGCCGAGCCCGAGCGGATCGACCGCATCGACAAGGACAAGCGGGCCCTGGCGATGCTGGTGGACCAGCGGCGGGCCGTGGACGCGATCGATCAGTCCCTGAAGACGACGGGCGTGGCGAGGTTTCTTGATCCGTACCGTCAGGGCGTGACGCTGCGGGCCTCCGGCGTGCGCTCGACGTTCAGGGAGAACGAGAGCGGAAAGCGGGAACGCGATCCGTGGGTCTTCCAGATCCTGCCGCCCACGACGGGGCGAGACATCGTCGTCGAGATGGCGCCGGTGGGCGGGAAGGCCCAGAAGCAGATCGCCAAGAGCGCGTTCCTGCGGCTGCCCTCCGGCCACGATCCCGACCGCGGCCCGCCGACGATGACGATCCAGCTCCTCAACGTCGCGGCGGTGCAGGTCGGCCCCGACGGCGAGGCGGCCTCGCCCGATCCGGATGTGGCCACGGCGGTCGGGCAGGCGGAGCAGCGGGCCCTGGCGGACCTGACCTACGACGTGGAGGACACCACGCGCCCGCTCTCGACGATCACGCTCGCCACGGGCGAGACGTTCAAGGGCGCCGTGGTGACCGAGGGGGAGCAGATGGTGGTCTACCGCCCGGGGGTCGGGCGGGTGGGCCTGCCCCGGTCGGAGATCCGCTCGGTGGTGGGGGACTCGACGAACGAGGTTATCCGCGACGCGAAGAGGCGGATCTTGGAGAAGCCGTCGGACGAGCCGGTCGTCGCGCCCGCCCTGGCGAAGCTCACCGGGGATGTGCGCGGGCTGCTCAACGAGGTGCTCAGCAAGGAGCACGAGCGCTACGCGATGAGCGTGGCGTGCCTGGTGATGGTGCTCGTCGGGTCGGTGATGGCGATGCGGCTGCGCGATGCGCTCCCGCTGACGGTGTATCTGTGGGCGTTCTTCCCCGCGCTGGCGACGGTGCTGGCCATCAGCGGGGGGCAGCAGCTCACGCACGGCAACGGGATCGTGGGGCTGCCGGTGCTCTGGGCGGGCGTGGCCGCGCTGGGCGCGCTGGCGGTGGTGGAGTTGGTGGGGCTTCGCAGGCGCTGATGGGGGGAGGCCCGCCACGCCGGTGGCGGCGCAGGGCACAGGCATGAGCGACGAAGAGACCACCAGCCCCGACGCCGAGCGAGAAGTGAGGGTCTCGCTCTGGCCGGCCGCGCTGCTGGTGCTGGCGATCCTCGCGGCCCGGGTGGTGTACCTGGTCTGGTTGTGCGGGTACGACCTGATCGAGGACGAGGCGCAGTACTGGCTGTGGTCGAAGCATCTGGACTGGTCGTACTACTCCAAGGGCCCGGGCGTGGCGTGGGCGATCTGGCTCTCGGGGCAGTTCTTCGGGGAGGCGGAGTGGGCCGTGCGCCTGCCGTCGGCGGTCTTCTCGGCGATCGGGGCATTGGCGGCGGGGGCGCTGGCGCGGAATCTGGCGGTGGACGCGTGGGTGCGGGCGGGGGAAGCGGTGCGCGGGTGGGCCTCGCCGGCGCGGGTGGGGCTGGCGGCGGCGCTGGCGTACTCGATCGTGCCGGTGCTGCAGGGGGCCGGGATCATCATGACGATCGATGCGCCGTATGTGGCGTGCTGGGCGGTGGGGTGCTGGGCGTTCGCGAAGGCGTTGACGCACGCGGGGCCGCGGGAGGGGGAGGAAGACGCTCAGTGGGGAGTGGACGCCGGGTGGCGCGGCGTGTGGTGGGCGGCGGTGGGGCTCGCGGTGGCGGTCGGGTTCCTGTTCAAGTACACCATGCTGCTGCTGGTGCCGGGGCTGGTGCTGTTTCTGATCTTGACGCGGCGCGAGCGGGGGCCGCTGCTGCCGACGCGCGCGACCAGGGCGTGGCTGGCGGCGGGCGTGGCGATCGCGCTGGCGGGGCTCGCCCCGGTGGTGTATTGGAACCAGATCAACGGGTGGCCGACGCTGGCGCACCTGCTCGGGCATCTGGGCCTGCGCGCCGGGGATGTGCCGGTGAGCGCGGGCGGGTCGTCGTGGTCGCCGGTCTGGCTGCCGGAACTCATCGCTCAGCAGGTCGCGATGGTGGGGCCGTGGATCGTGCTCGGGTGCGCTCTGGCGTGGCGGACGATGCGCGGCACGGATCGGGGTGATCCGAGGCACGCGGGGCGGTTGCTGCTCTCGTGCGCGGCGACGCCGATCCTGGTGTTCTACGCGATCGTCGCGCTCATCGCCGAGCCGGAGGGGAACTGGCCGATGGCCGCGTACGCGACCCTCGTGCCGCTCGCGGCGTGGGCGGGCGTGGACGCGGTGGCGGCGCGCCGGCGCGCCGAGGATCACAAGCGGGCCCGCGTGGTGCTCTGGCGGATCGGCATCTGGTACGCGGTGGTTGCGGCGGTGCCCGTCCACGGGTTGGACGTCGTGGCCGACGGGGCGAGTGCGCTCAACCGGCAGACGTGGTTCCGGCGGGCCTTCGAGTCGGTCACGGGTCGCGCGCCGACGGATCGCGATCTGGCCGGGCGCGTGCGCGGGGCCAGGGAGATGGCCCGGCACGTGCAGGAACTTGTGCGCGGGCTGGAGATGGACCGGGGCGTGGAGGCGTTCGTGGTCGCGCAGCACTACGGGCGGGCGAGCCAGCTCTCCTACTACCTCAAGCCCCGCGAGGCGCCCGCCCCGCCGCGCGTCTCGCCGGAGGGGGAGCGGATCGCCCCCGGGGTGAGCCGCATCGACCGGCCGCGCGTGGTGTGCGCCATGGTGCAGACGGGCGGGCGGCGGTCGCAGTTCGACCTGTGGGCCCACACGCGCCTGGACCAGCCGTGGCTGCTGGGGCGCCCCGCGGTGATCGTGACGTCGATGCGGCCCGAGGCGCTGGCGGTGTGGGAGCGGATGTTCGAGCGCGTCGAGCCGATCCCGGGCGGGAAACTGCGCGGCGAGGGGAAGGCGGATCGGTCGGCGTATCTTGGGTACGGATACCGGGGGCCCAGCGCGCGGGCGCCCGAGGCGCCCGCGACACCACCACCGCGCACGGAGGCTCCTTGACGACTTCGACGAGTTCGCCTCCACCGACCAAGCCCGTGGGCCCCGACGCCGTGCCGACTCCGGCGAGTGGCGCGCCGGTGGAGGCCCCCGCGAGTCCGAAACGCCGTCGGGGCGCGCGGGCCGGGTGGTGGCTGGTGGCGTTCGTGGTCGCGTGCGGGTGGGACCGGGCGGTGTGGCTGATGGTGACGCGGGCCGGGAGGCCGACGCTGCAATGGCTCGAGGACTCGCTCGCGTGGGAGACGCTGCTCGTGTTGCTTCGCGGCGCGCTGCGGATGCGGGGGCAGGCGATCGGGGAGGCGGCGGCGGCGATCGGCTACGGAGCGCTGTATCTGTACGGGCGGATGTGGCCGTGGATTGCTCTGGCGCTGGTGTTCATCTTCCGGCACTGGGCCGGGACGGATGGGGCGAGGGTGAAGGCGGGGCTGCGGCGGGGCGTGTTCGTGGTGCTCGTGCCTGGCGCGGCGGGCCTTGCGGCGGAGGCGATGAAGCTGCTGACGCGCCGGATGCGGCCGGAGGCGATGGACGGGTACTACCAGTTCAGGCCGTGGCCGGGGTCGGGCGTGTTGAGTGAGCGGTTCTGGAACGCCTCGGGGCTGGGGCTGGCGTCGAGCCACGCGGCGGTGGCGTTCGGGGGCGCGCTGGCGGCGGGGGTGCTCTTGCCGCGATGGCGGTGGGTGCTGTGGGGCTCGGCGGTGCTCTGTGCGCTCGGCCGCGTCGCGGTGGGGGCGCACTATCTGTCGGACGTGGTGGCGGGGGCGGCCCTGGCGTTCGGGGCCTTCCACCTCTTCTACGCTTGGGACCGGCGGAACAACCGCGGAGTGCCCATCGGGGCTTGAACGAGGCGTTCACCACCGAGTGCACCGAGGGCACAGAGAGAGGCGGAAGAGGGGATGGTACAGAACAAGCCCAAACGCTCTCTCGGTGTTCTCGGTGCTCTCGGCGGTGAAGTCCGGATTCCATGAACACGCTCGACCGCTACATCGCCCGGCAGTATCTCTTCAACGTGATCGCGTTGCTGGTGGTGCTGTTCTCGTTCGTGGTGGCGGTGGATGTGTCGCTGAACATCGACAAGTACATCGAGGCCGTGGCGAAGATGGACCCGGACGCGGGGGCGATCCGGCGGACGGCGCTGATCGCGCTGGGCGTGATCGACATCTGGTGGCCCAAGCTCCTGCAACTGTTCAACTACATGGTGGGGCTGGTGCTCGTGGCCGCGATGGGGTTCACCTTCACGCAGCTGGTGCGCCACCGGGAGATGGTCGCGGTGCTCGCGGGCGGGATCAGCCTGCACCGCGCGGCCCGCCCGGTGCTGCTCGTGGCGATCGGCGTCATGGCCCTGCGGTGGATCAACTCGGAGGTGGTGCTGAGCAACCCGGCCATCGCGCCGCTGCTCACGCGCGATCCGAGCGACATCGGCAAGCGGTCGTGGGCCCAGTTCCGCGTGACGCTCATCCCCGACGCCTCCGGGCGGGTGTTCCTGGCCGAGACGTTCGATCCCGTCGCGGGCGTGATGGAGAACCTGACGGTGTGGGAGCGCGACCGCGGCGGCGCGGCGGGGGCGGAGGTGATCTCCCCGCCCGGGGGCCAGCGGGCGATCCACGCGGCCAGGGCCGTGTGGGAGACCGATGGATGGGTGCTCAGCGGCGCGTGGGTGCAGCCCCTGGCGCTCTCGGAGGGGGGCACGGCCACGGGCGAGGTCCCGCCGCCCCCGCCGGCGAAGATCCAGACGGACCTCTCGCCGGAGGTTCTCAAGCTCAAGCGGTTCGAGGCGTTCAGCCAGACGCTCTCGTGGGGGCAGATCTCCGAGCTGGTGCGCAACAGCCGGGCGGAGGTGCGGGAGAAACTCCAGCGCATCCGGTGGGGGCGCGTGAGCCAGACGCTCTCGAGCCTGCTGGCCCTGGTGATCACGATGCCGTTCTTCCTGACGCGCGAGCCCAAGAACATGATGGTGCAGTCGCTCAAGTGCGCCCCGGTGGGGATCCTCTCGCTCATGGGCGGGATCCTGCTCTCGTCGGTGGCGTACCCGGGCCTGCCGCCGGGGTTCGGCGTGTTCGTGCCGGTGGTGATCCTGTGCCCGATCGCCATCGCGAGCGTGTCGTGGATGAGGACCTGAGAAAGCTCAAAGCGTCAAAGCACAAAGTTCAAATGAACAGCCGAAACGCGGCGCCCATTTGAACTCTGAACTTTGAACTGTGTGCTCTGAACTTTCGATTCAGCCGCCCGAGCGAAGAGACCGGGTCATGTCGAGCACGGCCGCGTCGGTCCGCTCGGGCGAGTCGTACGTCCCCGCGGCGATCTGCTCGCGGACTCGGGAGACCAGGTCGAGGCGGACGGGGGCCTGCGACGCGGCCTGGCGGGCGGCGTCGGAGAGTTCCACCCGATCCGGGGCCCGGCTCAGGGCGAGGGGCTTGGGCTCCACCCGACGAGAGAACGAGTCTTCGCCCAGGCGGAGGGAGGGGGTGGAGGAGATGGAGTTGGTCGAGGTGATCGAGTTCATGGGCATGGGCTCCTTTCCCGTTCAGACCGAAGCGAGGCGTCTGGGCGTCACTCTGCGGCCGGCACGGGAGGAATACGGGGGGGAGCGTCGCGATCCTTCGCCGACACTGCGCGGCCATCCTTGCCCGGCAGCACTGGCACGGGCGATGGTCTCGCCCGGCCCTATAGTCATCGACCGCGGGGGCCAAATCGCTGCACAAAGGCCCGAATCGCCGTCCCGGTATTGGTGCGCAACTCTCTGCAAGGAAAACATTTATGATGATCTTGGGTTTCTCACCAAGTGGGCGTTTTTTCTCCGCGATCGTGGCGGCGTTGGCGTTGACGATCGTGGGTGCGCCGTTGGCGATGGCCCAGGCCGACGACCACAGCCCCTGGAAGAAGGCCAAGCCGGCGACGACGACCAAGCCCGCCGATACCAAGGCCACGGACAGGGACAAACTCAAGGCCGAGGGGGAGAAGCTCTTCGGTCCGTCGGGCGCCGGCGGCGACAAGGCCGAGTCGGGCGCGAAGGGGTGGGCCGTCTGCCTGGGCGCGTTCAAGGGTGAGGACTACCAGCAGCGGGCCGCGACGAGATTGGCGTGGATCCGCACCCAGGGGGGCGTGCCGGAGGCGTACGCCGCCAAGCGCAACGACTCGGTGATCATCGCCGTCGGCGACTTCAGCGGGCCCGAGGACGACAAGGCGAAGTCCGAGCTGGCGCGGATCCAGGCGATGGAGGTCGGGGGAGAGCGGCCCTACGGCGCGGCGATGCTCTCCCCGCCGCTGGAGTGGAAGATGGCCGGCTCGATGCCGAAGTTCAACCTCGCCAAGGCGAAGGAGCAGTTCGGCGACGGCGCGCTCTACACGCTGCAGGTGGGGGCGTACGGCCGGCGCGACCTGCGGAGCCCGACGGAGGAGGACCTCAAGGAGGTTCGCAGCGCGGCGGAGGAGGCCGCGGCGAAGCTGCGTTCGGAGGGGGAACTGGCGTTCTACTACCACGGGCCGACGATGAGCATGGTGACGGTGGGGGTGTTCGACGAGAAGGACTTCGATCCGCAGATTCCGAGCTACGTGAGCCCGAGACTGCGCGAGGCGATGAAGCGGAACCCGCTGAACCTGTACAACGGCGCGGGCGTGAAGGTGAAGCCCAAGGGCGGCAAGGAACAGCTCCAGAGCAGCGGGCTGGTGGAGATTCCCAAGGGTTGATTCGGCGCGGGGGAGCCGTGGAGAACGAGCGCGGGCTGCGCGCCGTGCGGCTTCTGTGGCTCCCGCGTGACCGCGGGGGCTCGGAATGACTACTGGTTGTGTGTTTCGGGGCTGAACCAGTTCGCCGGGAACACCGGCGCATCGACGCGCTGGATCACGATCATCTTCGGCGGGCCGCGCCGGTCGCCCGGGGCGCGGCCCGGACCCTCAAGGCCCTGGCTCTGCGGGCCCTGGCTCTGCGGGCCTTGGGGTCTGGGGCCGAATGCGCCGGGCGGCACGGGGCCCAGGCCGGGGATGCCGACCGGGCCGTCGGGGCCGCCGGGCGGATGGTCCGGGCGTTCACCCCGCGGGCCATCGTCCGGACCCGGGGCGTCGTGCTCGGGCGGGAACGGTCGCGGGCGGTGGCGGCGCGCCGGGGCGCCGTCGGCATCGGGGCCGCCTTCGGGGCCGGCGCGCGGGGCGCGCGGACGCATGGGGCGATCGTCGGGCTGGTCGTTCCACTTCATGACCATCCGCTCGACGGCGTTGGTGTCGGGGTCGATCCAGATC
The DNA here is from genome assembly GCA_937871915.1 of uncultured Phycisphaerales bacterium. Taxonomy (GTDB): domain Bacteria; phylum Planctomycetota; class Phycisphaerae; order Phycisphaerales; family UBA1924; genus UBA4658. The sequence goes on along the minus strand of CALMPG010000076.1, from coordinate 8,768 downwards.
TCGACGGTGTCGCCGCCCGGAGATCGCAGTCGCTTCTTGGTCGCGATGATGTGGTGGAAGGGCTTGGTGGAGCCTTCGAGCACGCCGTCGGGCCGGCGCGAGAGGGTGTAGCCGCGGGTCATCTCCTCGAGCAGGCGATCGACCGAGTCGGCGAAGAGGGACTCCTCGCCGACCCTGGACCAGCGCGGCCAGGCCATCTGCGGGTGCTCGCGCTCGATGCCGCCGCCGTCGCGGGGGAGGCGGATGCACCAGTCGCCGATACCGTCGCGACCGGCGACGATGTCGTCGCCCTCGGGCGAGCGGACGCGCAGGAGCAGCTGGTCGGGCGAGCGCATGTCCACGATGGCGGGATCGAGCGTGCGCTCGGGGCCGTCCTCGGCGCGGACGGTGAGGCGGACCTCGTAGCGGCGATCTCCGCCGCCGACGCCCGCACGCATGGCCTCGATGGACTGCTTCACCACGGCCTGGGCCGAGGTCTCGCCGGGGAAGCCGAAGAAGCCCGCGAGGGCGACAAGGCCGATGGACGCGGCGAGGGCGACCCAGCCACGCACGCTGCGGATGGGCATGCGGAAGCGGAAGGGCGCGGGCGCATCGTCCGCGGTGGGGAGGGGCTCGGCGGCGATGGCGGACATGACGCGGGTGACGCGGGCGTTCTGGGCCGAAGGATGATCGTTGTGGAGATAGGTCAGCAGGCCGTGGGCGAGGAGCTCGTCGGCCTGGGACTGCGCTGTTGCTTCGGGCGCGGGCTCGATGCTCGCGCCGGGGGGCGCGCCTTCGCGGGAGTTGTGGCGGGGGGTGTTCATCGAGTTGCTCACGAGAGTGCGTCTCCGACGGGTTCGACGCGCGCCGCGCGCTCATCGCCGAGGACGCTCCCGGCGAGGCATTGGGCCAGGAGTTGCCGGGCCCGCTGCACGCGCTTCTTGACGGCCTCCTCGGTGGCCCCGAGCGCGGCGGCGGCGGCAGCGATGAGCATGCCGCGTGCGTAGATCATCTCGATGGAGTGGCGCATGGCCTCGGGGAGCTTGGCCAGGCAGCCCATGACGCGCTCGGCCCGTTCGCGGAAGGTGTCGCCCGGACCGGCGGCGAGCGCGTCGAAGCGCCGGTCGAGCTCGACGAGCACGGCGGGGTCCATCGGCGCGGGGCGCGAGGCGGTGCGCCGGCGGTGTTCGAGCACGAGGCGCTGTGCGATGCCGCGCAGCCACGGGCCGAAGGGGCGAGAGCGGTCGTAGTCGTTGAGCCGCCGCCAGGCGACGAGCATGGACTGCTGGAAGAGGTCGTCGATGGAGGAGTCGTTGCCGATCAGGCTGCGGAGATAGGCCGTGAGCATGTCGGCGTGCTCGCGTGCGAGGATCTCGAAGACGGCGCGCCCGTCCCAGGCAGGCCGGGAGGCCGCGGGGTCGCTTGGGGGATTGACGGGGGTTTCGCGCATAGCGGGGGTGGTCACTGGGCATTGTCCGGAGGAGAGGACGGGGGGACAAGGGATGGACGGAATTCCGGGTACCCCGACACTCCGCGGCGGAGGATGGGATTCCCGGGTACCCCGCGACTTCGTCGCGGGGGTTTCTCGGAGTCGGTTGATGGGTGTACCCGAAGACCCCGCCACGGAGTGTCGGGGGCGCCCGGAGACCCGCCACGGAGTGTCGGGGGCACCCGGCGCGGCAGGAACGGAATTTTCGGACCCGGCTGTCCCCCGGGGGCCGCGGGAGACAATCTTCTCCGACGCGGGGCCCGTGGCCTTGCTCGTGGTGGTGGGGGGGCAAGATGGGGAGTTTCCAGATGCTCGCAAAGACAATCGCAACTCTGTGCCTGACACTCGCGGCCGCGTCGCTCGGTGCCTGCGCCTCGCAGCCGCGCGATGGATATGGACGTGGATCCGGCGACGGTGGCGGGCCACGGATGGCCTGGAACCACGGACCATGCGCCGACTGGCGGCCTCCGCAGCAGAACTTCACGCGTCCCGAGCGGCGCGACGGCATGCCCGGTCCGCAGGGACCCGGCGCGATGGGCCCGGGTTTCCGCCCCCCACATCCCCCACACGGACCGATGGCCATGGGGCCGATGCGCCGTGGCCCGATGATGAGGGATGGCCCGATGGGCCCGCGCGCCCAGCGCGGCGGGTTCGGTCCGGGCCCGCGGGGCCCGGAAGGAATGCGCCATCGTCGCGGGCCGATGGGGCCGCGTGGTGACCGCCCCGAGGATGATCGGCGCGGCGATGGACCGCGGGGCATGGGGCCCGATGACGATCAACAGGGCGGGCCGCGGGGTCCGGAACGGATGCGTCATCGTCGCGGGCCGATGGGGCCGCGTGGTGACCGTCCCGAGGATGATCGGCGCGGCGACGGCCCGCGGGGCATGGGTCCTGGTGATGAGCGGCAGGACGGGGCGCGCGATCCGATGAATCGCGACGGGGGCGATCGGCGCGCCGGTCGTGGGGCGCGTCCAGACGGCCCGCGGGGCGGCCCGCCGCCGGCTCCGGCCGCGCCCGATCAGGGCACGCAACCAGAGCCCCGCCAGTGACCGACGAGGGCCGATACGGGCGACTCACGTCTTTTCAGGAGAAGACACATGCGGTTGGGACGATTGCTTGGATTGTGCACACTCGCCTCGCTTGCACTGGCCACGGCGGCCCGGGCGCTCCCGCCCGTGCCGGTTCCTCCCGGGAATCCGATCACCGAGAGCAAGCGCGTGCTCGGCAAGATCCTGTTCTGGGATGAACAGCTCTCGGTGGACGGCACCGTGGCGTGCGCCACGTGCCATTCGTTCGGCCGGGGCGGGGGCGAGAGTCGGCGCACACGCGTCGCGGGGCCGGACAGCACGCTCAACACCCCCGACGACATCTTCGGCTCGCCGGGGATCACACGCTCGGACTCGATCAAGGACTTCATCCGCGACAGCCAGTTTGGCACGGGCAGGCAGGTGACGGGGCGCAACGCGCCGTCGCCGATCAACGCGGCGTACTCGCCGGCGCTGTTCTGGGACGGGCGGGCCACGGCGCAGTTCATCGACCCGGAGACGGGGCAGGTGAGCATCCAGGCCGGCGGCGCGCTGGAGAGCCAGGCTGTCGGGCCCGTGACCAACGCGGTGGAGATGGGCCACGACGGGATCCTCTGGCCGGAGGTGACGGCACGCCTGGCCCGGGCCACGCCGCTGGCGCTGGCGACGGGCTATCCGGCGGACGTGGCCAGCGCGCTGGCGGGCAAGCCCGGGTACCCGGAGTTGTTCCAGCGGGCCTTCGGCGACGGGGCGGTGACGGCCGACCGCGTCGCCCGGGCGATCGCGACCTACGAGCGCACGCTCATCGCCGACCAGACGCCCTACGACCTGTTCCTCGCCGGGCAGACCACGGCGCTGACGCCCAACCAGCAGCAGGGGCTCAATCGACTCCAGAGCGTCGGCCCGCAGGGGACCAACTGCACGGCCTGCCACACCCCGCCGCTGTTCACCGACCACTCGTTCCGCAACCTCGGCCTGCGCCCGCCGACCGAGGACCCGGGCCGGCAACTGGTGACGGGCAACGCCGCCGACCGCGGCAAGATGAGGGTGCCGTCGCTGCGCAACGTCGCGCTGCGGGCCTCGTTCATGCACAACGGTGTGTTCGCGAACCTCGGCGCCGTCTTCGGCTTCTACGATCGCGCCCCCGGCGTGGTGCAGTTCACCGACAACCAGGACCCGGTGATGCCCACCGTCCGCATCCCGCCCCCCGACGGCGCGGTGATCACCGACTTCCTCACCAACGGCCTGGTCGATCCGCGCGTCCGCAACGAGACCTTCCCGTTCGATCACCCGGTGCTGTTCTCCAGCCGCGCGGCCGACCAACCGGTGATCATCACGGGCAACGGCGTGGGCGTGGTGGGAACCGGCGCGTTCAAGCCGCAGATCATCGCCGTCAGCCCGCCCATGCTGGGCAACCCGGACTTCCGCATCGGGATGGACCGGGCCTTGGGCGGGGCCGCGGCGAGGCTGCTGGTCTCGACGAGCCCGCCGGTGGGCGGACGCATCACGCCCACGCGCACCTTCGAGACCAAGATCGCCTCCGGCACGGGCGCCGGCAACGGCGTCGCGACCAATCACTGGAACCTCACCCCGGGCGCGGGCAACCCGCTCGCGGCCGGGCAGACGATGTACGCCCAGTGGGAGGTTGACGACGCGGGCGCGCCGGGCGGGAAGGCCTACTCAACCATCGCCCAGTTCCGGCTCTTCTGCCCCAGCGGCGGGTGCCCCCTGTGCGAGGCGGACATGAACGCCGACGGCGCGCTGAGCACGGCCGACATCTTCTCGTTCCTCAACGCCTGGTTCGCGGGCGACCCCCGCGCCGACTACAACGGCGACAGCCTGCTGGAGGTCCAGGACATCTTCGACTTCCTGAACGGATGGTTTGGCGGGTGCTGAGACGCGCCGGTGTGGTGCGATCGCCACGGCACAAAGAACAGAACCCCGGGCGTGTGGCCCGGGGTTCTTTTGTTTTCTCGCGAGGGCGGTCCGGGCGGCCTCGGCTCGATTCAGCACCCCGCGAACCACGCGTTGAGGAACGCGAAGATGTCCTGCACGCTCAGGTCGCCCGAGAGCGTGAAGTCGGCCCGGGGCAGCCCGACGAACCAGGCGTTGAGAAAATCGAAGATGTCCTGCGTCGAGAGGCCGCCGTCGCCGTTGAAATCGGCGCGGCAGCGCGTCGTGAACCAGCTCGTCGTCTGCGGCGAGTCGAGCAGGCCCGTCAGCAGCAGCGTGCCGACCTTCTGGCGCGCCGGGTTGGCCGGGTGCGTGCCGTCGCTGGTGTTGAAGTCGGAGCAGGCCCACGTCAGGCCGTCGCTCCGGGGCGTGGCGCCGTCGGCCCACGGGTACGCGCCCCAGGCCAGCCACGGCGCGACGGTGTCGGGATCGAGGTCGCCGGCGAGCGGATCGACTCCCCCGCCGGTCTTCTGCGTGATCTGCGCCTGGATGAGCCACTTGACGGAGAACCCGGACTCGTAGGCGTACGGCTCGGGGTTGAGCGAGCTGGTGGCGTACCCGGCGTAGATGCGGCTGGAGAGGTACACGATCTGGAGATTCGGGTAGCGCACCTTGCAGGCCCGCACCACGTTGCCCAGCCCCTGCTCGAGCGTGTACGCGTTGGCGCCCGCATCGGGAAGCGAGACCGTCGGCCCCGGGTCGGCGAGCTTGATCCAGATCGCCTGCACCTGCCGCTCGGTCACGCCCGCGACGCCCAGACGCGTGGTGCGGATCGTGTCGTAGTTCGGGTCCGTCGGCGAGTCCCATGTCACGGTGGACTGGCCCCCGATCGCGCCGTCCACGATGACGAGGCTCGAGTGGTTCACCGCCGGGCTGGCCGCGGCCTGGCCGATGAAGGAGAAACTCTGGCAGTTCGGGAAGTTCCCGCCGCAGAACTCCTGCGTGGAGTTGGACAGGCCGATCGAGAGGAACGCGACCTTGCCCGTCGCGGACGGAGCGCCTGCCGCGTCGCGAGCCGTGATCTGCCCGGCCTTTCGCATGCCGACAAAGGCGTGGGCGAAGGGGATGGTGTTGGAGCCATTGGGATACAGCCCGCCCTGGAACCGGCCAAGGTACAGGCCGGGCCCGAGGTCGTTGATCGGGACATACCCGCGACCGGTGCCGGTGCAGTCCGAAGCGGGGGCGGACCCGGCGAGGGCGAGGATCAGCGCGGCCGGGGCGACGAGGGTTCGGGTGTTCATGGAGCCTCCGGCCCGCCCAACGAGCGAGAGGCAACGGCATTGCCCGGCCCCGGAGGAATCCCGAGCCCGTCGGTCACGGGCAGCCCGCAAACCAGGCGTTGAGGAAGGCGAAGATGTCGGCGACCTGCAGACCGTTGGCGCCGTCGAAGTCGGTGTTCGGGTTGCCCGCGAACCAGTCGTTGAGGAAGGCGAAGACGTCGGCAACGGTGAGATTCCCCGAGCAGTCGTAGTCGGCAAGGCAGGTGTTGACGTTCAGAACGCCCGCACCGAAGTTGGTCGAGTATGCGCCGACGCGGATGAGGTAGGTGGTTCCCGCGACGGGGGAGAGGGCGACGCGAGATTGCAGGCCGGCGAAGTCGTCGTTGCAGACGACGGCGGTGTCGTTGCCGACCGGGCACCCGGCGTAGACGGCGAGCTTGGTGTCGAACGAGGAGCCGATGGTGTCGATGGTGATGAGCCGGCCGCAGGGGGGAACGATGGAATACCAGAGGTCCTGGTTGATCTGGAGGTCGAGGCAGCAGAAGGTGCATCCGGACTCGGTGGGCCCGTCGGTGGTGGCGCCGGTGTTGTCGAAGGGCGTGGCGCCGTAGGAGACGGGGATGGCGGCGTCGCAGGTGTCGCCGAGGAGGCCGACGTTGTAGTGGAGCGTGTAGGCGCCGTTGTGGCCGTTGTATCCGGCGACGCGGACGTAGTAGGTGCTGCCGGCCTGGACCGGAACGTTGACCATGGACTGGAGGGTGGCGTAGCAGGACGTGAAGGGGAGGTAGTTGTCGTCGTCGCAGGCGATCTCGTTGTCGAGGGTGCCGGGGCAGTCGGTGTGGACGGAGAGGACCGAGTCGTAGGCGGAGGTGCAGGTGTCGAGACGCGCGAGGCTGGTTGTGGTCGGGGTGATGGAGTACCACACGTCGGGGGCGGAGAGGGAGTAGCCGCACGAGGCCGCGCCGTCGGTGTTGGCAAAGCCCGTGGAGCCGGTGTAGGTCCCCGGGGCGATGGCGATGGCGGCGGCGCAGTTGTCGTTGGCGGCGGGGATGGGGACGATGTTGAGGATGTACGAGCCGCTGGCGCCGTTGTATCCGGCGACGCGGATGGTGTAGACGGCGCCGGCGGTCACGGCGAGGTCGAGTCCGGACTGGAGGCCGCCGCCGCAGGCGTTGTTGCCGCCGGCGCCGGCGTTGTCGTCGTCGCAGGCGAGCTGGTTGCCGGTGGTGCCGGTGCAGGCGCCGTGGACCGAGAGGACGGTGTCGTACGCCGAGCCGCAGGTGTTGATGTTCACCGTGCCGGTGGCCGAGGCCGTGTAGCGGTACCAGACGTCCTTGGAGGACTGGGTGGAGACGCCGAAGAGGCCGCAGGTGGCGGAGCCCTCGGTGTTGGAGGTGGAGGTGTTGCCCGAGAACGCGCCCTCGGAGACGGGGATGGCGCTGGGGCAGAGGTCGTTGGAGGGCGCGGCCGGGGTGACGGTGATCTGCACGGCGTCCCAGTTGTTCGTCGCGTTGTTGCCGGAGTTGGAGTCGCTGGCGGGATCGATGATGACGCCGATCCAGTACGTTCCCGTGGGCGTGCCGCTGGGGATGGTCACGGGGACCATGTTGACGCGGACCGAGGAGAGCGCGCCGAAGTTCCAGGAGATCGTCTGGGTGGAGAGCAGGGTGTCGGCGGTGGTGATGGAGTCGTTGGTGGAGAGGTACACGCGATAGGTCCACGTCGCGTTGGCCGTGCCGTTGGTGGCGTTGTACATGAGGAAGTTCTGCGTGGCGGTGGTGGAGCCGGCCTGGATGGTGGTCGGGAAGACGACGCAGTTGAGGGCCTGGAGGTCGAAGGTGGTGCCGCGGACGGAGGGGATGAAGGTGGAGTTGATGTAGTTGAAGGCGCCCTGGTCGAGCTTGCAGTAGTTGCCGGAGGTGGTTCGGTTGGACGTGGAGCAGACGGCGTGGGCGACGCGGGTGCTCCCGTCGAAGTAGTACATGCTCGAGCCGCTCATGCCGCCCCAGACGGCCGTGAAGCACCCGGCGGTGGTGTTGAGGTGGAGCTGGTTGCCGGGGCAGGAGTCCACGCCGCCGGACCAGAAGTACATGGTCTGGCCGTTGTGGAGGCCGGCGATGCCGCAGGGGTTCTCGGCGGGATAGGAGGCGTTGTAGTAGGTCCGGCCCTGGATGGTGGCGCAGTCGTAGCCCCAGGCTGTGCCGTACCACCCGGTGATGCCGCCCACGGCGCGATCGAGGGCGACAACGCCCCAGTCCTGGTCGCGATTGGAGTTGTTGACCCAGTCGGTGCCGGCGCCGAGAAACCTGGAGTGGGCGTAGCCGAAGTTGGCGTAGGAGGTGTTGGTGCCCGGGCCGGAGGGGGGGATGATGTTGCCGGCGCCGTCCCAGCCGGGGAAGACGTAGACGTCGGTGGCCCATCCATCGGGGATGCCGTTGCCGTGGTTGTACACGCAGTGGCCGGCGACCAGGCAGGTGGTGGGATCGATCATGGTGCCCGAGCAGACGTACCACGCGCCGCCGCCGGCGCCGTTGTTGAAGCGCTCGGCGACCTTGCAGTTGGCGCTCCAGGGGAAGACGTTGCGGGTGGAGATCGCGCTCATGGTGCCGAAGCCGCGGGGGAGAAGCCCCTCATTGCCGACGGGGATCTCGGGCGGAAGGCCGCCGCCGCCGGCGCCGCCGGTGAGGCCCGGGTCAACGCGGACGGTGATGGTGCGCGACTCGCCGGTGCTCTCGTCGTAGATGATCATGGTGTTGCCCAGCGGGCCCCTGGCGAGGGCGTCCATGACGGGCATGGGCAGCGGCGGGATCTGGTCCAGCGGGGGCATGGGGTGAACCACGCCCGGGCGATCGTCGCCGCCGCCGCCGCTGAGAACGCCCGGGCCGGGCTGGACTTCCTGTGCGTTGGCCCGGCCGTGCTCCTGGGCGTGTGCGAACGACACCAGCGAGAGCGAGGCGATCGCGACGACGGAGATGATGCGTGTGATCATGGCGGGGGGGCGGGGGGGGGGGGGGCGGGGGGGGCGGGGGGGGGGGGGGGGGGGGGGGGGGGCATGGCTGGGGGGGTTCCGGAGCGGGGGAGGGCGGCGGGGGGGCGGGGGGG
>CALMPG010000075.1 GCA_937871915.1 uncultured Phycisphaerales bacterium | reverse complement strand
CCAGGTCGCCACCGCCGTGGCCTTCCTCCGCGAGCGCGGCATCGTCGAGCGGTGCAACCGGGGCCACACCAAGCGGTCCTACCCCGCCACCCCAGCGGCCCACCTGGACGCCATGACCGAGTACCACGCCCTGCGGGAGAAGCCCGCCGGTGACCCGGCCGACTGACGCGCCGGCGACACGGCCCCACCAACGACCCCGCTTCGTGCGGGGTCGTTCGCCTGCGGATGACTACTTTTTATCTTCGCGACCACGCATCGAGCATCGCAGAGGCCGCATCGATGGACAACTGGGAAACACTCCCCGCCCACCGCTCCTCTTGGACTGCCCACGCCGCGATGCGATCCTTGGGATTCAGCACCCACACCTCCGCGCCCGACGCATGGCGCTCTTCCACTTTCCAGCCTGGAATTGCGACCACCGCACGGACAGGGATCTGCGCCGCGATCTCGGAGTATTCTCGCAAGCGGCGACGTACATCGTCTCGGCAAGCCCGAGCTTGTCCGAGGAACTGTTCGGTCGCGTCCCAATCTCCAACCAGAAGCCTCGCCCCGTCGTAACGCACCTTAGCCCCCTTCGACTTGGATCTGGTCTTGGTCTCGATGACCAGCACGCCCGCGGGGCCGACGGCGATGTGATCGATGTTGCCCCGCTCCCCCTGCAGGTCGTGGAACACTCGGTATCCCGATCTGGCGAGTTCGCCAAGCCACTCGGCGGTGTGCAGTTCACCCTGCAGCCCCAGTCGGTAGTTCCGCGCACGACGAAGCCTTGGCGCCAGATCCGCCACGAGCAATCCCAAAATCAGGACAGCCGCCCCCGTTGTCGCCCACGGCGTAACGGGACGCGCCATCAGCCAGCACGTCCATGTCACCCCGACGAGCATGAGCGTCGCCACGAGTGCGCCGCCGGCGTAGAAGATGTAACCGCCAACATCCAGAGTCAACCTCTCGCGAAGCGACTGACCCGCCTGGCGACGCGGAGGCTTTGTGATGGGCGACATTTTTTCTGAGTGCATAGGTGGGAGGGTACCACAGCCCGGATGCATCCCCATCCGGCGAAGCCGACGACGAGTGTGTCCTGCCTATTCGTTAGTAGCACTTGTCCCATCGCCATCACCCAGGGTTTGCACACGCTGCGAGAAGTACCGATAGAACCTGTCCAGGTGACTCCACAGCACCTCGTGCTGCCGCTTCCAGTCGTCCTTGCGGTCGATGTCGAGCCCGTCGAGGCACCGGCGAACGTGGCTTTCTTTCTTGTCCGGCAGTTCCCGCCACTCCAGATCGCTTCCGAGAACCGCCTCAATGGCCTCCCGCTCAGCCTCCAGGGTCTTGAAACGGCCAAGCCGATGCGGCCCCGTCAGGACGAGTTGCACCAGGCCGGTCTTCTTGGTCCGGGTGACGGCGATGCTGAGGTACAGGTAGCTCTTACCGACCGCGATCACCATCCACGTTTGCCCCGAGGGCGTGGGAAGTCGCACCTGCGTCTTCTTGCTCGCCACCAGTTCCTTGAACGCCGTCCAGTATTCCAAGTACAACGCATCGGTTTCGGTGAGCGCCCCGCTGCTCTCCTTGATCGTCTCCGCCCACTCGTTGGGTTTGGCGATGATGTTGAATCGGGGCGCGGGATTGGACGTGCCGATCCGCCAGAGTTCGATCTCCACGCCAAAGATGTTGATGTCGTCGGTGGTGACGCGGTTTAGCCAGTCCATCGCGGCTCGATGGGCTTCGCGGAACTCCTCGGCGATCCACACAATGGCCTCCGCGTCCACCCCTGCGGCGTACGTGAGCAGTTGTCCAAGGTGGCCATGGTCGGTGCGCCCGTACTGGTTCTCGACCAGCACCTTGCGCCCGGTGGCGGTGTTGACGCAGACAATGTCGGCGCGGAACTCGCCCACGGGGAGTTCCTGGTGCTGCACCTCAAGGTCGATGTCGATGGCGTCGCCGAGCCGCCGGATGTTGTCCAGCTGGGCCAGCCAGGGGGTGAAGTGCGTTGCCTCGCCCGGCCAGGCGTTGACGATTGGCACTCGCTCGAAGTCTCCCAGCGGCACCACCGCAAAGGGCGTCGGCTGGGCGGGGGGCAGCGTTCCGTTGGTCGCGTCGGGGGGCGGGTTGGGCATGTCACCACTGTACCAAACACCGTTCCCGGCTCCAAAGGCTGCCTCCAGATGGGCGCGACCGGCGGGCCGGGGACCGCGCTGCCCTGACCGCCACGCTTTTACCCAAAGGCGTAGCACACACTAGATCAGGGCGGGAACCCGTCTCGAGACCGGGCCGCATCGAGCCCGCTCGATGCAGCATTGTGGTGTCCGACAAGCGAGCGACAGCCGGAGTGGAGCGAGTGCGGCCTGCGATAAGCCGCATGGTGTGGTGAGGTGGAGCCGCATTCGCCTGGCCACGTCGGCACTTACGTCGCCCGAGGGGTCGCCAGACAATGTCCGCATCCTATCTAAATGCTCAGCCTGCAAAGGGTTGTGATCGATAGGTCTTGGACATTAATAGAAATCAAGCAAAAACGCATTCCTCAAGTGACTTTCGGGTATGCTGAACGCTCGCACCCCGCGTGATCAATGGAGGTCGAGCATGGTCCTGCGTCACTTCTTCGCGTCACTGGTTTGTCTGGATCAGGGGTTGGGGGCCAGGTCAGCAGGTCACAAGTTGATCTCCCCACTTCTCGTGTCGCTGATGGCGGTTACGGTGACCAGTGCGCTCCCGGTCGCACCCGCACACGCAGCGCCCCCCGTTCCGACGAATACTTCGCCCGGATCGATGTCTGCCCCCGGACCGACGCTTTCAAGCACTACACCGAGCTTCTCTTGGACGGCATCCACCGGTGCCTCCGGGTACGGCATCTTCATTAGCATTCATCCGTACGGATTGAGTAACCTGGTCTATGACGTGGACCACGCAGACACAGCGAGCCCCTTCGCCGTGCCTTCCGGCACGCTCCAACCTGGAAACGTCTACCGCTGGAACATGAACGCCTGGAACGGTACCGGGACCAGCACCACCACCACTCCGCTGCACTTTCGGACGCCACTGCCGCAGGTGAGCCTCAGCGCCCCGGCGAATGCAGCGACGAGCGTTTCCAGAACGCCAATGTTCTCATGGAACCAGGTTACAGGGGCAAGCGGCTATTGGCTCACGGTGGCAACCAGCCAATCGACGCTCCCGACGGACCGAGATGTCGACTCCTGCCCGAACTGCGCGATCAGCGTTTCGGTTTCTGGCACGACGTATACACCTTCGGTCCAGCTGAACGTCGGGACAACCTACTACTGGCAGGTGCAGGCGTTCGACACTACAACGCCTTCGGGCTACATCGCCAACGGCCTCTACTCCAGCGTGCGAAGCTTTACAACCGCGTCATCGTGCTCTTACTCACTAAACTCTGCGAGCGCCGATCACGGCCCTGGGGCCGAATCGGGTAGCTTTGGTGTCACGACTGGAAGCGGCTGCGATTGGGCCGCCAGTGACAATCGCAGTTGGATCGACAATGTCACGCCTAGTGGACGCGGGAACGGGACGGTCAACTACGACGTCGAGCGGAACTGTACCGGAAGTTCGCGGAGCGGGACTATCACCGTCCAAGGACAGACCTTCTCTATTAACCAATCTGGAGTTAGCGAACCTTCGGTGGCAATCACCACACCATCCGAAGATCAGACAGTTCCAAACGGGACGACTACCTTCAACTTTTCTGGGACGGCCTCGGCCCCCGGGAGCGCCGTGGACGAGGTAGAGTGGCGACTGAATAGCGGAAGTTGGACCGCGGTCTCGGGGAGCGTCTCGTCGTGGAACTTCACGGTGTCCAACTTGGAACCGATCCCGAACCTCGTTGAGGTCCGATCGCGCAATACCCAGGGTTGCACCAGCAACTACGCATCACGCACGATAACCAGGGAACAAATCGTGCCGATAGAGCCGACCTTGATGTGGCCCGTGGCAAACCACGACACTAGCGGTCTGAGGACGTACAATACGGTGATACCCAGTGGCATTAACCCCTGCCCGGGTGGTCAGCAGTATCACACTGGCTTGGACATTGATACGACTGGAACCGACTTGACGGTCCGAGCAGCCGCTTCGGGAACCGCGAGAGTTGTTCCGATGGGCTCGGTCGATGCGGACAATCACAACATGGGCAATGTAGTGATTATTTACCATCCGGAACTCCGTCTCCATACGCTTTACGCTCACCTTGCGTCCCCGATTTCTGCGAGTAACGGTTTTGTCGAGGCTGGCGATCCTATCGGTACTATGGGCGAGACAGGCTGCCCTGGCTGTGGGGTTCATCTTCACTTCGAATTGAAGCGCGTCGGCGTTATTGGCAATGTCAGCGATTCGGGCCCGCGCTGGGGATATTCATGCACTGACGCCAGTCTCGCCGGCTACGTCGATCCGCGTCCCTATTTGGGTCTTGACGTGAACACGCTTTCTTCGCCGCTCGCCGTAACGGTGCCTAGCAATCAAGCGGTGCGCTCGGGTCCCGATCCCGTCAACTACCCAATCGCTATCACGAGCGTGACCGCTGGTCAGCAGTTCGCAGCCTTTGCTGAGCACGGCGGTTGGTACCAGATTGAATTCCCGAGTACAGACGGCCCGGCGACAGGATGGATCCAAGCGGCCCCCGATCTGTCGGCACCCCTACTAGAGGTAAACGAGCCGCTGCAGATGGAACTCGGCGTTGACATCCGGTCCTCGCCTTCAACTGCCGAACCTCCGGTGAGCAAGGTCTGGCACGGCCAGTGGCACGTCCAGTCTGCGGCCACGTCCAGCGGCGCTGGGTGTTCCGAAACCTGGTACCAGCCCCACCTCGCCGCGAACGCGCCGGTGCCGTTGGGTTGGGCCTGCGGGGAATCTGTAGTCAGCCACTGCCGCGTGGATTTCAACAATGTAGATGGCCTCGGCGTGGCCGACATCTTCGACTTCCTCAATGCGTGGCTCTCCAACGATCCTCGCGCCGATTTCAACGCCATTGATGGACTCACGGTACAGGACATCTTCGACTTCATCAACGCCTGGCTCGCAGGCTGTTGAGAGCTTTCAATTGCTGAACGCCTTATCGGCATCGTGCTGTGACCATTGCTTGATGTTCCCTGATAGAGAACAAACCCGGTTGCAGCCAAACGGGCCACCGAGGGCAGGGCTAACCGGGCTGCCGGCTGCAACACCGAAGAGATCAACGCGGCAAGCAATCACTCCGGGTCGGAAGGGCACCTCTACGTCCATCGATCACCCCTCTCGACCTACAACGCGGCAATCAGCCCTCTGGGGCATCATTCTGCTTGCGCCCCTTCTCAATGAGGGCCTTGGCAGCGTCAAGAACGCGAGAGCCGTTGTACCCCTCTCGGCGCAGCTCCTGTGGCGTGAAGTGAGGCATTGGAAAAAGCTGTTGAATGCGTTCCCATTGGCTAATCACCTTCTCGAGGCTATCGGAGTATCCCGGCACGGTGGGAATCAGTTCGTTCATCACCATTGCCACGTGGTTAACCGCGCCGGCGGCAACGTCGGCCAGTTGAATACCGGGTGTGGACGCGGAGTCACAGAATCGCACATCGTGAATCCTGAGCGGAAAACCCATGCGGCGCCCTGAGCCGTGTTCAATCACGGCTGGCTCGGTCTGGTCGGACAGCGCCATGAGGTCGTCAAACGCGGAACGCAGTTCCTTCGACTCGTCGGTCAGAATCAGCAAGTCTTCTGGTACGTCTTCATTCCACGCGCTGATGACTGACACGAGTGCCGGCAACTGGATCTGTAAATCCGTTTTGGACAGGTCGCTCCATCCACCAGGTATTCGGTTGCGGAAGGCAATCGCTTCCTCGATAGCACGTACGAGTCTGGCGAGTCCGGAGTCGCACGCCGCCAAATCGCGAAGCGCGGTGGACAGCTTCGCAATGCTCTGGGGGTCTGCCCTAGCAAACACTGGTCTCAACGCTTCCAGCACCGCGTCCAGCTGCGCGGGAGCCAGCGACCGGCTGGTCATGAACAACACGTTCAAAAACCCTAGGTTGCGACCCTCTTGATAGAAATCCCGTCCTGTCGCGTACCACACAGGTTCCATGATCGCGTCCAACAGCTTGCCGAGAAGCGCGAAGCGTTTGTGCATCAACTGGAAGATGAAGGTAGAGTGATTGGCGTCAAGCTTCCGAATGAACTCAATGATCGCAGTCTGTCCCCCTCGGTACTTTGAGAGATTTGCGTACTTCACTTCTGGTGCCTGGGTGGCCGCGCGTAGGGGCGCGTACAACTGTGACACTCGATCTTCCGCAAGCCGGAGGGATGCCACAATCAGCAAGGGCTGCGTTTCATTGAGCAGATCACCGCCTGTGTGCCCAGATTCGTCAATGTACAAGGGCGTCATTTGGACCAGAATAGGGCGGATGCCGCGACCGCTCGGCTGACCGCTACGTTCCGCACTCAAAGCGTGGCGGTCATGCCTGCTTGATCGCGGCGCGACTAAACGGCGTGAACGCGCTGGCGATGAGCCGCATGAAGTTCGGGTTCGCGCCGGCTGCAATGCTGAAGAGCGTGGCGGTCCCGGCGAGTCGCAAGTATTGCTCGGGTCCCCCGCCTTGCATGTCCCACGATCCTTGCACGACGACCACGCCGACGAGGATGCCAACGAACACCGCCAACCCGTGCACAATCGCCGCCGCGTCGGGAACCTCGACCTCATCATCAAGTTCGGACACAGATTGTGGGGAGGCCGCCCGCCAGGCCGCGTTGCGCTTGCGGATGCCCGCGATCCACATGCGCTGGGCGGCGGCCCCGAGGACTGCTCCGGCGCAGCAGATCAGCGCGATGTTCGTTGGGGTCCACGCCACGAAGACAGCCACCGAAAGCGGAATGAACAGCAGGAGATATTGCCAGGCGTTCAACTCCACGGTTGTCGCGCCGCCCGTCGCGGATGCTGGGCTCTGTGCTTTCGTAGCGGTCGTGGAGTCGGTGCGTCCGTCGTTCGGAGCAGTCGGACTTTGCGCGCTCGGCTGGAGATTGGCTGCGCCATCGCCTGGGCCAGCTGAAACGTCTTGGGACGAGCCCTTTGGCTGCTTCGCGGGGATCTTCCACTTCACGATGTTGTAGGTGTTGAAAGTCAGCAGGTCCCGCAACGGAGCACTCGGGATCGCGGTTCCGGCGCTGAACACGCAGATCCACAGGATCAGCGCCCTTCGGATGGTGCCCCCGGGGCACCGTGGCGACCACGGAGTCTTGAGTACGCTCCAAAAGGAGGGTCGCTGAGGCGGTGTGACCAGGTGTGGGTCGTGGCCGGGGCGGGGAACTGGGGCGGGACTCGGCTGGGATGGGACACGCGACATGTTCAAGTCTCCACGAGGGGGTAATGGGTTGAGAGGCGGCATTCGAGATGCGCAGCAGGAGCAGGATCAGCCGGTTCCGGCGTCAAGCGATGCGGACCTTGTGGGCTTGAAGTACGCCCGCACGGTGAACTTGCCATCGGCCTGGCGGAGCACCTCGACGGACTGGGCTCCATCGTCGTAGTAGTCGCTGACGACCTGGCCAACCTGGTCCGCCGGAACGTCGGTGATCTGGTGAATTCCCGAGGGCATCGTCGTTCTCCTACTTGTTCATGTTGAAGTGATCGATCGCCCGCTTGCGAATCGCATCGAGGTCCCCCCGAGAGAGCAGCGAGCCCACGGGTAGTCCGCCCGTGTCCTTGAACTCCTCTTGCACGTCCAGCCAATTGCTGAGCGCGGCACGGTTTTCCTTCTCCTGGGCGAGCCATCGGCGGATCACTGCCGCATCGGGGCTTGAGCCGAATACCCCGGTCGATCGAATGTCCTTGAGTTCCGACTCCGCACTGGCCTGCCGGGTGCCCGCGTCCTTTTGAATAGTCTCCAGGACACCCATCAGCGTGCCCGCGAGGTAGTACTTGCTCAGGTCGGTGATCGCGGCGCTCAGCGGGTACTCCGCCTCGGACTGCCGAACAAGCCTGTCTTCGATCCCGGCCCGAACCTCCGTCCGCCGCGCTTCCATCGCGGAGAGAAGCACTTGCAGAGTCTTCTCGAAGTAGTAGGTCTTGTCGAACGATGCCTTCCCGCCCGCGATGCCTGCCATGACCGCACCCAGCACCGTCTTGGTCGCGCCGCTGTCAACCGTCGCGGTGGCCAGACCCAGGCTCAACTGGGCGAGTTCGGCTACAAAGTCGGCGGCCTGCTTGTCGCTCACGAAGCGTTGGGCAAACTCGTAGTACCGCAGATCTATCAGGCACATCTGCCCTTGAACAATGTCGTTGCGCCGTTGGGTGCGAGCGGAGGGCGGCGTCTTGGCGTCGTCGTAAAAGTCGGCGACGGTGGTGTCGGAGTTGAACTTCGCTTCCAGGGCGGAGACGGTGCTTGCATCTCCGCGCGGCCGCTCCGGAAAACCGAAGGCCGCCTGGCGAGAACATCCGCCGCCCACCATCGCCAGACATGCGAGGGCTAGAAACACTGCGATTCGGCGTGCGCTCATGCGAGTTCCTTGATTGATGAAGCCGCGCGGTCGTCTCGGACCCGCGGCTCCCTCCCCAACTGGGGAAGCGAGACCAATCTCGGGAGTGTGACAGCGGACTGCGGGAAATTCCGGAACTGGTCGAGGCCCCATACCCCGAAACGAGTGGCACGCTTGCCCATGTTCGAAGTCGAGCCGCTCCGTCCCGCCGCCCACTCCTCGATCGACACCCGCTTGACGACAATGGTCGTGTTCAGATCCCGCCCGCACTGCGGGCAGGGCGTGGGGCCGGGGTTGGGCCGCGGCGGATACAGCCGGTCGATGGCCTCCTCGTCCCTGGGCGGGTCGTGCAGCACCACCACCTCCCCCAGTTCCCGCTCCCGGCCAGAGCAGTACCGGCACGAGCCGTCGGGGTTGGTGCCGGCCATCAGGCGGTCCTCGAGGCGGGCGATGCGGGCGTGGATGGCCATGGGGTGAGTATCGGCAAGCGGTCACAGCGCGCCCGGGTCGATGCCGCGCACGTGGACGACATCCACCACGTCCCGCCCGCACCCCGGGCAGGGGTCGGCACGCTGGCCCCAGGCGGGCGCACCGTCGAAGTGGACCACCTCCCGCCGGTTGGCCCCGTCGCGGCACACGCGGCAGCGTCGGGCGACCGCGCCGGTCCTGGCGTCGGTCGTCATCTCCCGCTCCAGCCGTCCAACCCGGTGTGCCAGCGCCATGTTCTACCCCTCCCGCGTTCTTCCAAAAACTGCGAGCCCGCGACTGTCGCCCCCTCCCCCCCTCGGGGTTCCTTATTCCCTGCCGCGCCTCCCCCCGCCCCCCCAACCGCATCGGCAGGCACGCTTTCTACCGTAAACGACGCGCTCATAGATCGGCGTTCGGGGGGGTGCGCCGGCCTGCGTGCGCGGCGCGGGACGCGGCGAGGGACGGTCAGGGCGGGGCATTTGCCGGGATCGGCGGCGGCTCGGCCCGTTCGATGTCGATCACCGTTGGCTCGTCCCGCCCGCACCCGGGGCATGGGCCTGGCCGCGGCCCCTGGTCCACGCCCAGAATCCTGACCAGCAGGCCCGTGGGCTTCGTGCCGTTGCCGCACGCAGCGCACCGGCGATAGCCGCCGTGCACGGGAGTGTGTCGCTCCAAACGACCAACGCGATGCAGCAGGGCCATGGGTCGCTCCAGAGTTCGTGCACTCGCCACCTCCCCGTTGGGCGGTCACCGCCGCCCGCTGCGCCCGCGCTGGCGATACCACCCCTCGTAGTCGGCCCACGACAGCGGGAAGGGCGAGTAGTCCCCCGTCGCGGCCAGGTACGCCTTGGCCATGGCGTCGAGCGCCATAAACAGATCGGCCGACTTCATCTCCGCCTCGGTGGGGTTCCAGCCGCCGAGGTCCTTGAGGAAGAACGCCATCCGGGAGTGCTCGATGAGCACGTCGAAGAGCGTCCCGGCGTGTATACGCGGCGGCTCGGGCCTCAGGAGTATCCAGCCCTTGGCCTCGGCGATGGGCACGCCCACCTCGGCGATGTCGTGGTAGCGGGGATCGAACTCGGCCAGGCGGCTGGTCCACGCCCAGGCGCACTTTGTCGGCGGCACGCGGCGGGCCACCTCGACCGTGGACTCTGCGCGAGCGATGCGTCTGGACAACGCCTGAAGCATCACGCCGCCCTTCCAAAGGAGCCCGCGCCGGGCTGCGGAGCGGCGACCTGTTCGAGGGCGTCGATCCGCGACGCCAGATCGTCGAGTTCGATGGACTCGCGGCTGAACTTGAGCAGCGCGGTTGCGGCCGAGACCTTGGCCGAGTGGGCCGCGCCCGGGTCCTGGAGGATCTTCATCAGCGTCTGCACCGCCGCGGGCGCGTACCTGTTGCACAGGCCGATGGCGTGGCGGAACGAGTCGCGCCGGGCCTCGCGGAACTCCTTGGAGAACCCCGGCTCCTTCATCCACCTGTACATGGTGGACTCGTCGATGCCCATCGACTCGGCCGCCTTGGCCACGGTCGGCTCGCGCAAGAGCGCAATGACCCCCTTCTGCTGGTCGATCGAGATCGGGCTGTCGGGCGTGCGTGCTTGCATTCGGTCGCGTCCTGCGCTGCCCGGAAGGGCGTTGGGACGTTATCCGTGGCTGGTCTTGAACAGGCTGAAGCGATTGGCCACGCCGCGCTCGCGGGCGATGAACTTGGCCCGCTGGGCGATGTCGGCCCGCAGATCGTTCTGCGCCTCGGCGATGGCGGCCTCGATGATGTCCAGGTTCTCGTCCAGATCGCGGATCTCCGCGAGAATGTCCTCTCGCCCCGCGTGCAGGCGCGCGATCGCCGCGGCGCGTCTGGCCAGGTAGTCGGCGTGGTCATTCCGGAGCCCGCCGAGCCCCGCCAGGCTCTGCTGGATCGACTCGTCAAGGGGGCGGGAGGGCTGCTGCGTGTCGGATGCTGTTGCGCTCATTCGAGTCCTTTCGAACCGTGTGTGCTGCCCCGGCGGCGGTCACGTTGACCGTCGCTCGGCTTTCTTGCCAGAAAACATCTCATACCGCTGAACGATCACATCAACGTACAGCGGGTCGAGTTCCATCAGGTATGCGTGCCTGCCCTGCTGCTCGCAGGCGATGAGCGTGCTCCCGCTGCCTCCGAAGAGGTCCAGCACGTTCTCGCCCGCCTTGGAGGAGTACACGATGGCCCGCGCCGCGAGTTCCACGGGCTTCTCGGTCAAGTGGACCGTCTTGGACGAGTGCATCTTCTTGACCGACCACAGGTCGGGGATGTTGTTGGGGCCGAAGAAGCGGTGCGCGGCGCCCTCCCTCCAACCATAAAATGCCCATTCATGCGCGCCCATGAAGTCCTTGCGGGTGAGGACCGGGTGCTGCTTGTCCCAGATGATCGCCTGCGCGAAGTACAGGCCGCAGGACTTCAGGACCGGCGGGTAGTTGCCGCAGTTGGCGTAGCCCCCCCAGATGTAGAAGCCCCCGCCGGGGATGAGCACCCGGGCGATGTTGCCGAACCACGCGGCCAGGCACACGTCGAACGCCTCGTCGGTCATGAAGTCGTTGGCCAGAGGGCGGTCCTTGGCCCGAAGCCTCGCGTGCGTGGCCCCGCCCGTGGTTCCCTGGTGGGGCTTGGCCCCGTCGCCCTGGGAGGGCAGGCTGGCCCCCACGCGGCCGGCGGCGGGCGAGGCCTCGAAGGACGACAGCCCGGCGGCGATGGCGTTGTTGCTCCTGGGCTCGACCTTGACGTTGTACGGCGGGTCGGTGTTGACCAGATGGATCTGCGCGCCGGCGAGCAGACGGTCGAGGTCCTCGGGCTTGGCGCTGTCGCCGCACAGGAGGCGATGATCGCCGAGTATCCACAGATCGCCGGGCTTGCTCGTGGCCTCGGCTGGAGGCGAGGGGATCGAGTCGGGATCGGTCAATCCCGGGTTGCCCTGCGAGGCCATGATCTCGGTGAGTTCTTCTGGCGACCAGCCCAGGAGCGAGAGATCGAGCCCGAGGTCCTTGAGTTCGGCGATCTCGAGGGGCAGCAGTTCCATGTCCCACTCGGCGATGGTGGCCGTCTGGTTGTCGGCAAGGCGGTACGCCCGGGCCTGCTCGGGAGTCAGTTCGCTGGCCACGTGCACGGGGACCTCGGTCATGCCAAGGCTCTTGGCCGCCTTCCAGCGGGTGTGGCCGACGACGATGACGCCGTCCTTGTCGAGCACAACGGGCTGACGCCAGCCGAACTCCTTGAGCGAGCGGGCCACGGCCTCCACCGCGCTGTCGTTGAGGCGCGGGTTCTTGTCGTAGGGTGTAATTGAATCAATCGGGCGGAGTTCGATGTGCACGAGGCTGGCTCCGTGAGCGCGGCCGCGCCGCGCGGAGGATGCAGCTCCGCGCGACGGGCGCGACGAGAGCGGCTGCCCCCGTACTGGATATCTACGCGAGAGGGCGTTCTGGTTGCGCGCACTATGGATGAGAGCCCGAGGACCCGGCACGTTTTGTGGAAGATGGGAAGTCGTGGATGTTTTTCCGGCCCGTGGAAAATCGATCAGCCCGCGACGGCCCCGCGAATGGATGATGTGGATGTTCCCGGCGTGCTGGGGAATGGGCGGCGGCTCCGAACTGACGGTGGTGGTGGGGGGGGGAGGCACGATTTGATTTTGGCCGCGAGGCAAAAACATCAACAACTTTCGAACTTCCACACCCCCCCTCCCCCCGCCCCCGGCTTTACACCGGGGGCGCCTTCGGGGCGGCGGGCTGGCCGGTGTCGGCGTCGAAGAGCCGCCACACCTTCCCCGAGGCCGTGGACCGCTCGGGGTCGGTGTCGAGGTACACCCCGTCCACCACGCGCCGGCGGAACTTTCGCAGCGCATTTCCGACGGCGCGGCCGGTGGGGGCCTTCGACCCGCCACCAACCCCGGGAAGCGACTCCAAGGCCGTGCGCATGGCGACGGCGGCGTCGGTCAGCGCGTTGAGCCCCTTGTCCGCTCCGTAGAGGTCGAGCAGCAGCGGCGCGATGACGATGCCGTCGTTGGCGGGGTCCATCTGCCGGAAGGCGTCGAGGATCGCCGAGAGGGATTCCCTGGCCGAATCCGCCGACTCCACCAGCCGCTTGCGCCCCAGGCAGGGATCCGGGAGCCCCGCCCACACCAGCGACCCCCGCACCAGGTCGCTCCACCCCTCGAAGCTGCCGAAGGGGTCGATGGCCTGCACCGGCTTCCCGGCCCGCATGTACGCCGCCACGATCGTCAGCGCCGCCACGTACAGCCGGGGGCGTTCTTTGATGACCCACGCGAGCAGGTTGGGGTGCTGGAAGTCCCGTCGCTCCTCGGGCTTCTCCTCGAGCACGTCCAGACGGACGTGGATAATCCTCCGGGCGGTGTCGGCCCCGACAGTGACGTTGTTGCCGGTCGCCAGCCACGTCGGGATCAGGGGCAGGTCCACCTGCTCGCTCTTACCGAGGATGCGGTCGCGCCACCGGGTGCAGGTCAGGGCGCGGTCGAGGGCGTCGTTGCCGAGTTTCCCCTCGACGTTGTCCAGGAGCACGATCCGATCGGCCCCCATGGCGGCGGTGGTGATCTGCTTGCGGGTCTCGTCAGTGTCGCTGGGGGCGCTGGACACGGGGGTGATCCGGCCCAGCGAGATGAGCGAGATGACCTGGCAGAGCAGGCCCTTGCCCGCCCCTCGTACGTTGGCGTCCACCAGGAACATCGGGCTCGGGCCGTCGAAGGCGAACCGGGCGATGGTGGTGATGATGGCCGCGAGCCAGGCGGAGCGGTGCTCGGGGCTCTCAAACCGGAAGTCGCACACGACCTGGACGAGTTCCTCAACCGCCGCGCGGGCGTCCTCGAGCGTGGGGTCGGTCGGCGCGGCCGGGAACCCCTCGGGGATCGTCACCACGACGCCCGTGGCCGCGTCGTAGCCGCTCACGGCGCAGATCGACCCGTCCCGGCGCAGAAGGGGGGCGTCGGCCACGCCCGCGAGCGGGCGAATCCCGGGCCAGAACCCCCGGGCCTCCAGCGCCGACACCAGCCACCCCGTGGGATGGGCCGGCACCTGGTCGCCGTCCTTGTTGTACTTCATAATCTCCCCGTGCAGGGTGAGACGCTCCCGCAGAGTGGGGGGCTCCAGGCGGACGATGCTCTGGGTGGGGGGGGTGCCCGGGTCGGCGGCAACCTCGACCACCCGGACGAGGATGTTCCCGCGGCAGTACACGTCCGGGTCGCTGGCCAGCGCCTTCACCGCGTCGTCCACGACCCGGTGCTCGTCGGTGTCGAGCAGGATCAACTGCGCCCCGACCATCGGCTTGGCGTCGTACCGCCCGATGCTGGCGGCGATGGCGGCCACCTCCGACTCCCCAAGGGGGGGCTGGCAGCGGCGGGCGTTGACGGCCCGAAGCCCGGCGGCGATCTCCTCGGTGGAAAGCCCCCGACGCCGCATGGTGCCCGCGATGCTCGCCAGGGTGCTGTCCCGGCGGCCCTCGGGGATCATCTTGTCGTCGGCGCTGGGACTGTCGGGCGAAGTGGTGGGGGAGCTTGGGGGCCTCGGGGACGGCTTGGCGGCAGCCGCGACCTGCTCCATGAGCCATGCGGGGGCGTCGGGCAGGTTCTGCGGCTCCACCCGCAACGACATCTCGCCGACCCACGAGTACGCCTTGTCGCCCGCGACCGAGCACGGCACGACCACATACCCGCCGTCGGCGCGAACGTCGATTCCCGGGGCCAGCTTCCCGGCGCTGCACCGGCACGGGGAGTCCTCGGGCTCGCGCATGAAGAAGTGCGTGCCGCCGCGCGGCGTGACCGACATGGCCCCGCACGCGGCCTCGAGTTCGAGCCGGTGGCGGGTGTACCACTCGCTCGTCCGGTCGTCCACATCGACGACGACCATTCCGCGGGTGGCCACGGCGATGTTGGCGTCGGGGTACTTCGTCCACCAGGACTCGATCTGGGCCAGGTCGGACGTGGCGTCCTTGAAGCCCCTCTTGGTGATGGGGATCTTCTCGCCGGGGCGGCACGGGAACACGGCATAGCCGAGCCGGCCGAGTTCGAGCGCGGCGTCTTTCAACGTGGTGCAGGTCATGGTCATGGCCGTCCTTTCTTGGCGGTGGGGGGTTGCGAGGAGTGCGGGGGGTGGAGGGGATTGCGGGTCGGATTGCGGTGCACGGAGAAGGCGTGGTCGCCGAACTCGCGGGCGGCGAAGCCTGCGAACAGGGTGTTGACGGCCTTGCCCACGGCCGTGGTCGTGTCGATCACGACGGCGCGCTTGGCGGGCTCGTTGACGAACCTTGCATCAAGCCGGACACGCGCCTCGCCGTGGAGGCTCTCGGCCCCGATCACGGCGAGGTTGAGCGTGTCGAGCACGGTGCTGAAGGCAATCCGGCGATCGAAGGCGTAGCGATAGATTCCGCGCGGCATGCGTGTGCTCCTTCGTTGAAGGTGTCGGGCTATCAGATATCTACGCCGAGTCGATCACCGCGTGCACGGCTCTACAGGTAGTCGCGGAGCCCGGAGGCCTCTCCCCACTGGGCAACCTCCGCGACATACCGGGCCGCTGCTCGCCGAGAGATGCCGAGGTCGCCGGCGATCGAGTTGGCGGTCCCGCCCTGGGCGAGCAGATCGACCACGGCCCGGTGCGTCTCGGACGGGAGCATCGCCCGCAGCCGGGCCACGTCGTGGACCAGGTCATGGTGGTAAGGGCCGTTGCGGGGGGCCGCGAGTTCGACGCCGGCGTCGTCCTGGCCGTCCTTCGACGGCCTCGCGGGCGCATCCAGCGACATGAGCGACCAGCCCGGGGCACGCTTGGCGGCATCGTGGTACCGGATGATGGTGACGACCCCGCAGTTGATGACGCGGGCCACGAACGTGTTCTGGGATGCGCGGGTGGCGTCGAACCGAGGCATCCGAGTATGAAGGAATCCCCACAGTTCCTGCTCGATGTCCTGCCGGTCCGACCGGCTGAATCCCGGGCGCTTGCACAACTGCGCCGCCTTGAACTCGATCAGCTTCTGCGCGTACCCATCCCTATCGAAAAGCGATGAACCGACCATGACAGACTCCTCGCTGGCCGAGGAATCCGCCCGAGGGCAGACGTTTGATGGTCATGGCTGCATCCCATGACGGAATCCTTGTGGCCGAGAGAGCCCTCGAAGCAAGGCCCGGCCATCGGCTCATCGAGAGCGATGGGAATGTCATGGAGATTGGCCGGGCAGCCGCTCCGGCCACCTCGGCGTGACGCCGCGCGTCACCCTGTGACGCGGCGCGTCACGGGGCATCAAAGTCCCAAAGGATTTGCGAGTCCGGTCGGTAGCTCAATGTGCGCCCCGGCTTCACCGCGCTCAGGTGTGCAGCGAGGGCGGGTAGCTCATCGAGAGCCTTGATGGCCCGTCGAATGGAGTTGGTGACCTTCGAGCGGAGTTGCTCGGTCTGATCTCCAACGCGCCGCACCCTGTCATTGAGACCATGCATCGTCCGCACCTGCTCGGCCAACCGGTCCAATTCACCCTCCAATCTCGAGTGCGCGGCCTTGTCTCCATTGCGCTCCGCAACGTCCATCTCGGCCCGCAACCGCCTCATCTCCGTCCAGATCTTGGCGAGTCCCTCGCGATCCACCACGGCATCGCCCGTGGAGACGGCGTCAAGGGCGAGGTCGCCGGTGACCATCTCCTCCAGCCTCTCGACCGGGATCTCTTGGTTCGGTCGAGCGAGCAGGTGTTGGATGTAGGCGAGGCCTCCAGCATCCTTGTGCGGCATGTAGCACGGCGTTCGGTTGAATGACAGGACCCACACGCGGCCGCTGCGAGCGAAGCGGAACCGGGCAAGGGCGGTCGGCGCACTTTCCCAGCCTTCAACTACTCTGGAGAATGCGGCAATCGCGGAGCGGGCGGCATCCGTGATTGCTGGGACCCGACTGGCGTCCACATTGATGGAGTCGGCGAGGGCCAGGTGACACGAGTGGCGCATTCGCACGATCTGACGGATGTCTGGATCATCGATCTGGGTGGGGGTCAGGACGATCATCGGGCCGTCGCCTTCCACGAGCAGCCTCCGAATGGCCGCATGCAGACTGCCGCATTCACAATGCATGCACAGATGCGCCGGGCAAACGGTTGCGCGCGTCGTCGGGTGGCGTCCGATGTTTGCGAAGAGTCCGTCCGTCCGCAGTCGGCCTGAAGATCGCTCGAACCCCAAGGCGTCGCACACAACTTCAGCAAGGCGCGAGGGGTTCAGTTCTAGTACCGCGAGATCCGCCGGCGCTATGGGCTGCGCCCGGCCACCGTCCACCGGCACGGCGACCATGCGGTCATGTGCGTGCGCGACCACGCGGTGCAGGCCGCCAGGCAGCAGGATCGTTTCGGCCTGTTGTTGGGTAGGACGCAGGATTGACCTGCCCCACTCCCAATCGGGACCGAGGGCCTCTCGCCACTCCGCAGTGGCAGCTGACATCCCGGGGATGCGCTCAAGTGCATGCCAGAACAGATTCGGCATTGGTAGGCACCTCGCGCTGGATGATGAAGCCGCGACGGTTGAGCCATTCTTCAATGTGGACGCTGTCGTGATCCCGCGTGTATTGGGCCACATTGGACGGCCTGATGCATACGGAGCGAGGCGTTTTGCAATCGGTGAACTTCACCTCGAAGACGGCCTTGATGATCCTGGCGCGCGGAAACGTCGCGTTTCTCTTGGCGTATGCCGCGAACACGCCCTTCGCCTTTCGCACCTCGACCTCCCCCTCCGCACCACCCCAGTAGAAATGCACCTCTTTCAATCGAACCCACTCGATCCCGTCAACATCGCTGCAAACCAGGGAAGCCTCGCCATCACACTGCAAGGGCTCCAGGGAGTACTTGGCGGTGCCGGGGAAGAAGTTCTCGTCGTTGAAGAAGTGACGACCGACCGCGTGCCGGTACAACAACTTTTCGCCATCAGTCCCCGCGTTAATACCGATCTCGCCGATGCGCGGGTTATACTCCAGAACATCGAACTTCAAGGGCCGATACGCGACGCTTCCAGGTTCGCCGTTCTCCATACTCCCTTCGCGCCGGTATGGATCGCCGTGGCGCACCAAGAACAAGATGCGGTCCTCCCGCGGATACACGAAAATGCGGGCGCCTGTCCCCCGCTTGTGGTCCACGAACCACGCATCCAACGACTCTTCGAGTGCGCGGCGGGCCTCGGCCGTGGGCAACACGAACTCCGGAATCGTTGGTCGTTCGGTCTGGAAATACTGAAAGGAGCGAGGCCGCGCGAGGTACTGCTCAGCATGCTTCTCCTGGAGCATGTCTGGGTCCAGCAACCAGACCTGAATGGCCACGTCAATCGGAGCGTGCTCTTGGTCATCATCAATACAGAGACCCCGGGCCTCCAGTTCGCCCAGCAGATCGTCCATCGCGTCTGGCGTGGCCAACTCGTTGACGAAATACAACGCGTCGATCAACCGCGGGGGCGTGGCCCGGTCGGGGTGGAGCAGGATGCCCCGAAGCGCGTCGTAGTCGAGAAGCTCGCCAATCCCCAGACCGGGTATCGTGAAGCCACGGCTTCGCAGGTAGACGGCATGGGGCGAGAGGAGCCGAAAGAGGTACCTTGGTGTGATGGACCGAAGTGACTCTTCGTTTGTGAACCAGCGTAGATCGAGCATTGCCACGGTGTGCTTCTCCTAAGCGACCTGCATCCCTTCCATGAGAGGTCGACGTTTAGGAGGATTATGGCGGTTAACAGCCCCCGTGCATGTGCTTTTGTCGCTATGTGACAGCAGACGCCACGCGAGCCGCTGCTTTCGCCAGTCCACAAGCGCCGCGATGGGCCGGAGTTCGCGCTCGGTGATGGTCTCCCGCCCCTTCTCAACCCGCGGCAGGTTCAGGATCGCCTCCTGGAGGTCAGGCGCAAGGTGAAGCAGGTTCATGACTTGCGTCACGCGGGCGCGGGTGACATGGCCCAGGCGAGCGACTTCCGCCAGGTCGCGCACCTCCCCGTCGCGGATGAGGCCGTCGAACCGGATGGCGAGCGCCATCAGGCGGGTTACGCGGGGCAAACGCCCTTGTTCCGGGCTGTCGGTTGCTGGCGTTTCCCCGGAAACCGCCCTCTTCCTTCCCCGGCGATTGACCTGGAAGTGCACCTTGAACTCGATCCGCGGGTCATTCTTGTTCATGCGGCAACCTCCTCGACAGCCTGTTCGGCCAGCCCGCGCAGCCCCTCGGGATGGAACGTCAGCGACACGGTGCGCGTCGTCCCGTTGTACTCGACGCGCTTCACGAGCAGCCGCACCACCCGGGCCTGCTCCTTGGGCGTGAGTGTGTCCCACACCGGATCGAACGCGGTCATCGCCGCCGCGACCTCGCTCTCGGTGACGATGTCTCGGCTCATGCCCACGATCCGCTCTCGCATCTCGGTCATCTGCTGCTCGCCCACGCGGATTCGCTCGTTGAGGTCGCCCAGCCGCGACGCGGCGACTCCGTTGGACGACGCCTCAACGGACAGCGTGCGCACCTCGCCGCAGTGCCGCCTGAGTTCCCGCTCAAGGGCCGCCCGCTCACGCTGCAGCGCACCGATCGACTCCTCCGCCTGCTTCCGGGCGTGCCGGAGCGTCGCGTCCAGGATGGCGGGGTCGCGCCCGATGGCCCGGATCTGCTCGACGACCAGCCGCTCCATCTCGGCGGCCGGGATCGATTTCGAGGGGCAGGTGTGCCAACCGCGCTTCTGCGCCCTCAGGCAGACGTAGTAGCGGTACTGGACGTTGTTCTTCTTCGACGAGTAGGTGTGGCCCATCGAGCACCGGCACGGGGCGCAGTGGATGAGGCCCTTGAGCAGGGCGCCGTACTTGTTGCGGACGGCGGCGCCGCCGGTGCGGCCGTTGCGGGTGAGCACCTGCTGGACCCGCTGCCATATGGCCGCGTCCACGATGGCGGCGTGCTCGCCGGGATGGACCTCGGTCTTGTACTTCACCCTCCCCAGGTACGCGACGTTCGTGAGCGTCTTGAACAGGCTGGACTTGTCGAACGGGGCTCCGCCCCGGGTTTTGCCCTTCCGGGTCGTCCACTGCTTGTTCAACCAGCCCTTTGCGTCGATGGCCTTCACCGTCGGGATGAGCGCCTCGTGCTCGAGATACATGGCGAAGATGTCGCGAACGCGGGCCGCCTCGTCCTCGTTGACCACCAAACGGAAGCCCCGGGGGTCCACGTCGTAGCCCAGGATGGGGTGGCCGCCGGCCCACTTCCCCTTTCGGCGCGTTGCGGCAATCTTGTCGCGGGTGCGCTCGGAGATGATCTCGCGCTCGAACTGGGCGAACGACAGGAGCACGTTGAGAACCAGGCGGCCCATCGACGACCCGGTGTTGAACTGCTGGGTGACGCTGACGAACGCGACCTTGTGCTTCTCGAACGTTTCGATGAGCCGGGCGAAGTCCATAAGCGACCGGCTCAGACGATCCACCTTGTACACGACCACGCAGTCGATCTTCCCCGCTTCGATGTCGGCGATGAGGCGCTTCACGGCAGGGCGGTCCATGTTCCCGCCGGTGAACCCGCCGTCGTCGTAGCGGTCGGGCAGGCACACCCACCCCTCGTTCTTCTGGCTGGCGATGTACGCTTCGCCGCTCTCGCGCTGGGCATCCAGGGAGTTGAACTCCTGCTCCAGACCCTCTTCGCTGCTCTTGCGCGTGTAAATGGCGCAGCGCACGGTGGTGGCGGAACCACGGGTGGCGGTGGGGGGGTGGCGGCTCATGGCTTCTCCGTTGAGGATTTCGTGGGGGCTTCGAGGCCGAAGAACAGGTACCCGTTCCAATGCGCGCCGGTAACGGCGTGCGCGACCGCGGACAACGAGCGGTACACCGTGCCCTCGTGGTCAAATCCCTTGGGAAGGACCCGGACCCGGATAGTCCGACCCCGGTACTCGCGGGTCAGCAGGGCTCCGGGCATCGGCAGTCGGGCGTCGGCGGGGACCTCTATCCGCGCGGTCACCACCCGGCCTGTCGCCGACGACATCGGGATGCACGGCGGGTTGGCCCGCCCGGGGGCGCGAGTGCGGAGGTCGGCGTCGTTGGCGATCTCCAGGGCCCGCTGCCGCGCCCGCTCGGGGAGCCCGCCCTCCGCGTTGGCCTGAATCCGCCAGGCGATCCGGCGGACCAGGAACTCCTTGTGGTACGAGCGCGTCTGCTCGCCGAAGACCTCGGCGTATTCCCGCCGCAGTTCGCCCACGGTCATGCGCCGCAACTCGCTCACCTTCTGGCCCACGTTCAGCATCGCAACGCCTCCGTTCTCTGGCCGTTAACCAGCGACTCCATCAGGGCGAGGATCGGCCGAGAGTTCAAGGCATGTGGCCGAGGATTCCGGCAGATTCTCGATGTCGGGAACGTCGGGAAGAACGCGCCCATGAAGCCGCAGAATCCCGCGGGCCAAGATGCTCGCGATCTCATCCAGTCGCTCCTGAGGCGACATGTCCGCCGGGTCTGTCGGATCGTGGCGCAGCGACATCGCGCACTCCTTGGGAGATGCTCACCCGTCCGCGGTGGTCGTGGTGATCAGGGATCGGTCGCCCGCGGCACGCCGCCGCTGGCTACTGGATACCTACGCGATGGGCTTCCGAAGCCGCGCGCGAGGGGGGCAAGAGCAACCCTTGCGTCACCCTGCGTAGCGACCTCACGTCGAGCGTGGCGGGCAACACGGCGTGTTACGCGCTGCGGTCGGTGAACACACGGAGAAACGCGGGCCGGGGTCGGAGGTCGCCGCGGCGACGGCGGCGGCGCGAAAGTGCTGCGATCCCGGGCTCGCTGATCGCCCGCGCGACCAAAGCAATCGTGTGATGTTCCGCAGAAGGGTCACCCCGGCACCCAAGATCGGTTATGCTTCTTGCCATGAGCACTCCAATCACAGCGTCGATGCTGTATGACTTGGTGTCATGCCCCCACCGAGTCCGGATGGACGCGTTCGGAGACAAGTCCAAGCGAGATGACATCAGTCCATTCACTCGGCTACTGTGGGAGCGGGGCCATGCTTTTGAAAAGCAGGTCATCGAGGAGCTCAAGTTGCCCTTCACCGACCTCTCGGGATTCGGTGATGACGAGCGTGAAGAGCGCACCATTAGAGCGATGCGGAAAGGGGACCAACTGATCTACTCGGGGAGGATTCGCGCGGGTGACCTCCTTGGCGTGCCTGACTTGCTGCGAAAGGACGGCGACCTCTACGTCGCGGGTGACATCAAGAGTGGCGCGGGTGAGGAGGGGGCCGCCGACGATGACACGAAGCCCAAGAAGCACTACGCGGTCCAGTTGGCGCTGTACACGGACATTCTCGAACAGGTCGGGCTCAGCGCGGGGCGTCGGGGCTTCATCTGGGACATCCACGGAGACGAGGTCCCATACGACCTAGCGGCGAAGCCTGGACCGAGGAGCGATCCGTTCTGGGACACGTACACGGGAGTGCTCGCGGAGGCGAGGCAAATCGTTGCGGGAACATCCGAGACACTCCCTGCGCTCGCGAGCATCTGCAAACAATGCCACTGGCGCACAGCCTGCTACGCGGGCATCACGAAGTCGAACGATTTGACCCTGATCCCCGAGCTCGGGAGAGCGCGGCGAGAAAACTTCCCTCCGAATCTGCGCACGGTCGCGGCCCTAGCCATCACTGACATCGCGATGCTCGTTTTGCCGAAGAACAAGACAACGATCGCGGGCGTCGGGGCTGAAATGCTCCACAAGTTCCAGCGGCGGGCCACCTTGCTCAACACGCCCGGCTCCACGCCCTATTTGACGAGCACATTCGATGCTGCTGACGCTTCGGTGGAGCTGTTTTTCGACATTGAAGTAGACCCATTCCGGGACGTTTGCTACCTCCACGGATTCCTGGAGCGGCACAATCGGGACAACAGCACCGAGCGATTCCGGGCGTGCTTCGCCCCAACGGCGACACCTGAAGGCGAGCGTCAGGCGTTCGCTGAGGCGTGCGAGTACCTCCGCGCCCTCCCTGACGCAGCCATCTACTACTACTCCCCCTACGAGCGGACGATTTGGACAAAGCTGCAGGCACGGTTCCCGGATGTCATCGCCGCGGAAGAGGTGGCTGCGATCTTCACGTCTCCGCGCTCAACGGACCTGTACCACGCGGTCGTCCGACCGAACAGCGAATGGCCTACCAACGACTTCTCGATCAAGACGCTTGCGAAGTACCTTGGCTTCACGTGGCGAGACACGGACCCGTCCGGCGCCGCGTCGATCGAGTGGTACGACCAATGGGTGCGCACGGGCGATAGCGCCGTGCGCCAGCGGATTCTCGACTACAACGAGGACGACTGTCGGGCCACCAGGGTGCTTCTGGACGGCATACGCGGTCTGCCAGTGAAGCCCTGAACGTTCAGGCGGGGAGACATGGATCTGCCTTCGTCTCCGACAACCCGTGCCAATTCGCCCAGCAAGACGGCCGATTGCACCTTGCGGCGGGTGAGCACGCGCGGCGACAAGGCGCCATGGTCGGAGGTTGCGGCGGCGACGGTGGCGGCTTAGATTCCGCTTCGCGGCTAAGCCTTTACGAAGTCCAGCGCGCGCCGCACGAACCCAGCGAGTTCGCCGTCGTTGATGTTCTCGGTGTCCCATGCTGGATTCGTGTCGTGGTGGAATCGGTTGCTGTACTCAACAAGATGCCCGAGTTCCGCCAGAACCGTGGCATCCATGATCGGCGTGCCTGCCGCGGCGCGTTGCTGCGCGACTCCACGGAAGGGGCCGAGCAATGTCCCGGGCGGGAAATACTCGGGGCAGCCGACTCGCAAGTAGCCCTCCAAAACAGGTCGGATGCTCTGGGCCACCTCGCGGGAGTTGCCGGTGTTGGCCGTCGCGTACTCCCGAAGCCGCGCGTGTCGCTTGTCGTACTCGGTGACACTCTCGTCAGTCACGTTCCATGCGGCCAACGTCGAACCCGCGCCGTCCCGCGTTACCGTGAGGCATGTCGTGTTGGCATGGTCGGCGTGCTGCCAGATGCGTGCCAGAAACGACTTGGAGTGCGATAGCGCGATGACTTGGGCAACCTGTCCGACGAGGCCGCGCACCTCTTGGATCGTGGCGACGCACCGATGCTCGTCGAGGCTTGACACGGGATCGTCCATGACGACCACGCGGGTCGCCTTCTGCGGATCCTGAGCGAGCGTGGAGAGGAAGAAGGCCAGTGCCAACGTGTTCCGGTCCCCCGCGCTCATCGTGTTCTTGAACGCCGAGACCCCAGCGGCCACGTTGCCCGATGCGACCGGGACGCGGTGGGTGTTGACGACCAACTGGTACGTGCAACTTGGGCGACCCGGCGTATTCTGCGGTTGCACCTGCTCGATCGAGAATCCGGCATTGAACCGCGCAAGGTACGAGTTGATGGCGGTCTGGTAGGCCGGAAACACCGTGTCCCGGTGGGCATCGAGCGCTTGCTGCGCGGCGGTCTTGTCCGTCTCCGCTTGTTCCTTGGCGCGCACGGCGGTGGTATAGGCATCGCAGAGCCGAATATTCTCCGGGGTGTGCCGGGCCTTTGTCGCCTTCAGACGCTTCACCTCGTTGTCCGCCGCCTGCGTATTCCCCGCGCCGGTCGCCTCCTTGACCCGCTGGATGTTCTCATTCGCGGCGAAGAGTTCGCGGCTCTTGGCGGCCACCTGCTCAGCCAGTGTCGCGTACGTCGTCAACGCAGCCCGCGCGTCAGCATCGAGGGTAACCGCGACGAGTGGGTCCGCACGCTTGGTGCGGAGCGCGGCAAGCAGCCGGTCCCGCACGTTCTGCCACGCGCGGGCAACTGCCGTGGTGTCAATGCCGATCGCCGGGACCGTGCAGAATGCCGACCAGAAGCGCTGCCGATCTTCTGTCGTCTTGACCTGTCGCTCAAACCCCGCGAGCGCATCACCGCGCATCGCTGCTTCCAAGGTTGTCTGCGTCGCCGAGAGGTCGGTTTGCAGTTGGCGGTATGCGTCTCCGAAGTATGCCCGGTAGTGCGCGAAGATCGTTGATCCCGCAAGCGACTGTCGGCAGAACGGGCACCGAGCATCCGGCGCGGCGTTCACGCCGCCGGGCGTGTGGCCGACTCCGGTGCTCACCCATGCCTCCGCGCCGTCGCCGAGCACCGTGAAGTGCTCTTGAACGGCGGCCGCGGCTGCCCCATCCAAGTTGGCGACCGTGCGCCCGAGCAGGCTCGAGAGCGAAGCCGAGTCAATCGCCGGAAGGCCGAGCGTGGCGAACTCGGCAGTGCTCTGCACCGCGCCCGCTTGCTGCAATGCCCCCAGCCGCTGTTCGGCGTTACGAATGGCATCGTCGATGTTCGCTTGCTGCGGCAGGGCGCAGAAGTCCTCAATCGACTGTCCGTGCCGATCCGCGACGGGAATCGCGTTCCCCTTGGTCCGAATCTCGGTGTTGTGGTTCCGAATCTGCGTGGCGAGGTCATCAACCCGGCGGGCAAGCGTGACGCCCTGCGCGCCGAGGATCAAATCGTGGAGGTTCTGACGATGCTCCGGGTCTACGTCCAACCCCGAGTAGACGTTGCAATCCACAAACACATCGTCGAACACCATGACCGCCGGACAGGTACGGTCCCAGGCGCCATTGACGAACGCCGCCGGCTGAGGCCCGCCCGCGCAAGCGATGCGAACTTCCGGAGGGTGAGCCGCGCCCAGCCTCTTCCGCTCGTTGATCGGGAGTGCTTCCCCTGTGCCGAGCGAACGGAGGATGGCCGCGAGCGTTGTCTTGCCCCTGCCGTTCTCGGCGTAGACCAGCGTGAGGCGCTTCAGGTCAAGCGTCGCGGGAGTCGCGACGTTGTCGAACTGTCCAATGTTCCGTAGGAGTTGCAGGCGGGTAATCACAATCATGTTCCCAGAGAAAGAGGGTGTGACGGCGGGAGCATGAGGTTACGTGCCCATCAATGGAGGCCCCGAGAGCAACCCTCCTGCTAACCTCAGCCCGCCCGTCAACCAGAGAGCGCGAGAGTCCGAGAGCGTGGCCGCCGGTGGGGGCGAGAGCAACCGTGGGGGTTGCCGTCGGACCCCAAGAATCGACGCCAAGACGGAGAGCGCGGGGGGCGGACCGGGAAGCGCCGAAACCCCCACCACGGCGGGACTTTCCGCTACCGGGGCCGGGGGCGTCCGGCGGGGCCGAGCCGTAAACCAAAACGCCCCCGCGTGGCCGCGGGGGCGTCTGGAACTCCCCGACTAGGACTCGAACCTAGAACCTGCCGGTTAACAGCCGGCCGCTCTACCATTGAGCTATCGGGGAAACACAGGTTTTTCCCGCTCCGCGGCCTTGGTGGCCGGCGGCGGTGGGGGGGGGAGGGAAGGGTAGGCGAAGCCGTGTATCGGTCAAGATGGGGGCTTGGCTCAGTGCAACTCGTGGCTATCATCTCGGCCCCTGTTTTCGCAGCGCCAAGACGGCTCGCGGCCCAGGGTTTCGACGCACCGCCCACGAAGGACGACGAGCCATGAAGAAGGACATCCACCCGAAGTATTTCCCCACCAAGGTTTTCCACAACGGGGAACTGGTGTTCACCACCGGCGGAACCACGCCGGAACTGCACGTCGAAGTGTGGTCGGGCTCGCACCCGTTCTTCACCGGCAAGCAGCAGTTCATCGACTCCGCGGGGCGAGTCGAGAAGTTCCAGAAGAAGTTCGGCGGCAACTACTTCGCGGCCAAGAAGGGTGCCCAGGCACCGGCGGTGGATGGTGCGAAGGCTTGAACCGCTTCAGCCGGTTGAACCGGCCGCTCACTTCACCCGAACATGTACCAGACCGGTCGGATTCATCCGGCCGGTCTGTTGTTTCGATGAACGGGTGTCGCCGCAGACGGCCATATATCCAATCATCCGGATAGATGGATGGTTGCCTAGACTCCCACCTGATTGTTCCAATCCACCCGAGTCATCCGAGACCCTCTCCCCGGAGCCCACGTGAGCAGCAGATTCGCACAGGAACTCAAGCGGCGCGTCCTCGTGTTCGATGGGGCCATGGGCACGAGCATCCACAAGCACGACCTGAGCGTGGAGAAGGACTACCGCGGATGTGAAAACTGCACGGACATCCTCGCCCGCACCCGCCCGGATGTGATCCGGGGCATCCACGAGAGTTTCCTGGCAGCCGGCGCCGACTGTGTCGAGACCGACAGTTTCGGGTCGAATCGGCTGGTGCTCGGAGACTTCGACATTGCGGAGCAGGCGTTCGAGCTCTCCAAGGCCGCGGCGAGCGTGGCCCGCGCGGCGTGCGCAACGCACTCGATGCCGGATCGACCCCGATTCGTCATTGGCTCGATGGGGCCGGGGACCAAACTCATCACCCTCGGAAACACGGACTGGGAGGCCATGAAGGTCAGCTACCGCGAGCAGGCGAGCGGCCTGCTCGCGGGCACGGGCGCGCCGTGGAATCCGGTTGGGGTGGACGCGTTCATCATCGAGACCTGCCAGGATCTCTTGCAGGTCAAGTGCGCGGTAAACGCCGTCATCGAGGCGCTCGCGGAGAAGGGGCTGACCACCGACGATGTGCCCATCATGGTATCGGTCACGATCGAGACGACGGGCACGATGCTGCTGGGCACGAGCATCGAGGCGGCCGCGACCGCACTGGCCGGGTATCCGATCCTGTCGCTCGGTCTGAACTGCGCCACCGGGCCGACGGAGATGGCCGAGCACGTGCACTGGTTGGGGAAGCACTGGGCGGGTAGCCCGCCACTCCGTGGCGCGACGCCGAGATACGTCTCCGTCATGCCCAACGCGGGCCTGCCGGTGCTCGTGAACGGCAAGACGGAGTACCCGCTGACGCCCCAGCCCTTCGCGGATGCGCTCAAGAAGTACATCGAGGCCGACGGTGTGCGGCTGGTGGGCGGATGCTGCGGCACGACGCCCGAGCACATCGCCGCGCTCGTGAAGACCGTTCGGGCGGCCACGCAGGCCCCTCCGCCGGGCCTCGGGGTACCCAAGGCCGTGACAAGCCTTTACGCACCGGTGGACTACAAGCAGGACAACTCCTTCCTCATCATCGGCGAGCGGATGAACTCCTCGGGGAGCAAGAAGTTCAAGCAGTTGCTCGAGGCCGAGGACTGGGACGGGATCATCTCCCTTGCCCGGGAACAGGTGCGCCACGACGGGGCCCACGTGCTCGACCTGAACGTGGACTACGCCGGGCGCGACAACGCCCGCGACATGGCCGAGATCGTCAAGCGGGTGGTGCGCCAGGTGGACGCCCCGCTCATGCTCGACTCCACGCAGCTCAAGACCATCGAGGCCGGTCTGCGCCACGCGCCGGGCAAGTGCATCATCAACTCGGCAAACTTCGAGGACGGCGAGCACAAGTTCGATCAGGTGCTCGCCCTGGCCAAGACCTACGGCGCGGCCGTCGTCATCGGCTCCATCGACGAGGACACCGAAGCCTCCATGGCCCGCACCGCCGAGCGCAAACTGGAGATCGCCCAGCGGGCGTACCGGCGGGCGGTGGACATCCACGGGCTGGATCCGGCCGATCTGATGTTCGATCCCCTCGTGCTCCCGGTCTCCACGGGCATGGAGAGCGACCGGCGCTCGGGGCTTGAAACGGTCGAGGGCGTCCG
Source organism: uncultured Phycisphaerales bacterium (assembly GCA_937871915.1). Taxonomy (GTDB): domain Bacteria; phylum Planctomycetota; class Phycisphaerae; order Phycisphaerales; family UBA1924; genus UBA4658. The sequence goes on along the minus strand of CALMPG010000075.1, from coordinate 73,179 downwards.
CCGCATCTTCGCGACCATGCCGGAGTGCCAGACCACCGTCGGCCTGAGCAACGTCTCCTTCGGGCTCAAGCCCGCGGCCCGGATCGTGCTCAACAGCGTCTTCCTGCACGAGCTCCGCGCCGCCGGGCTGACCAGCGCCATCGTGCATATGAGCAAGATCCTGCCCGAGAACAAGATACCCAAGGATCAGTGGCAGGCCGCCCTGGACCTGGTGTACGACCGCCGGAGCGTCGCCGCGGGTGGCACGGGCGCGCCGGCCGGCAAGGACGACGCGTTCGATCCGCTCTCGGCGTTCATCGAACTCTTCAAGGACGCCGAGACCGGCGCCGGCGCGGCAAAGAAGGTGCAGAAAGCACGGACCATCGAGGAGCGCCTTCGCTCGCACATCGTCGATGGCGAGAAGCAGGGGCTCGTCGAGTCGCTCGAAGAAGCCCGCCAGAAATACACCCCGCTGGTCATCATCAACGACCACCTCCTCGACGGCATGAAGACAGTTGGCGAGCTCTTCGGCAGCGGGCAGATGCAGCTGCCCTTCGTGCTCCAGAGCGCGGAGGTGATGAAGATGGCGGTGGCCCACCTCGAGAAATACATGGAGAAGGTCGAGGGCCAGACCAAGGGCAAGATCGTCCTCGCCACGGTCAAGGGCGACGTCCACGACATCGGCAAGAATCTCGTGGACATCATCCTGAGCAACAACGGGTACACCGTCTACAACCTCGGCATCAAGCAACCGATCGCGGCGATCGTCGAGAAGTGGAAGGAGACCAAGGCCGACGCCGTCGGCATGTCCGGCCTGCTGGTCAAGAGCGTGAACGTGATGGAGGAGAACCTCAACGAGATGAACGCGCTGGGGCTGGACGTGCCCGTGCTCCTCGGCGGGGCCGCGCTGACGCGCCACTACTGCGAGGGAACGCTGCGGGACGTCTACAACGGCCCGGTCTTCTACGGCCGGGACGCGTTCGAGGGGCTCTCGACCATGGACCGGATTGTCTCCGACGGGATGGCGACGCTCGATCGGGAGATCGAGGACCGGATCGGCAAGCGGACCAAGGCGGAAGAAACCATCGCACGCTCGCGGGCCGAGCAGGGCAAGCGGGCGGAGGCGTTCGAGGCGTCGAAGGGTGGCGGTGGTGGGGTGGCGGTCGCCGATCCGCCGGAGCGCGTCCGCTCGGATGTGGCCGAACTTCCGCCGGATCGGATCCCGACGCCGCCGTTCTGGGGCTCACGCGTCGTTGAGGGGTTGGACCTCAACCAGATCTACCAGTTCATCAACCCGATCGCCTTGTTCCGCGGCCAATGGCAGGTCAAGAAGGGGGCGCTCAGCGATGCCCAGTACGATGCCCTCATCGAGGACACGATCACGCCGATCTTCGAGAACCTCAAGGCCAGGTGCCGCGACGAGAGGGTCCTGCGGCCCGCGGCCGTCTACGGCTACTTTCCCTGCAACGCCGACGGCGACGATCTCGTCGTGTACGACCCGACGGAACAATCCCGCGAGATCGAGCGGTTCCGCTTCCCCCGCCAGAGCGACAAACGCCGCTTGTGCATCAGCGATTTCTTTCTGCCCATCTCCTCCGGCAGGCGTGATGTGCTCGCGCTCCACTGCGTGACCATGGGCAAGCGGGCCAGCGAGGAGGCTCAGAAACTCTTCAAGGCCAACGACTACACGAACTACCTCTATCTGCACGGGCTGGGCGTCGAATCGGCCGAGGCCCTCGCCGAGTTCTGGCACAAGCGCGTCCGGCAGGAGTTGGGCATTGTCGGCGACGACTCGCCGCGCGTCAAGGAACTCTTCACGCAGCACTACCGCGGCAGCCGCTACTCCTTCGGCTACCCGGCGTGCCCGGACATGAGCGATCAGGACCGCCTCTGGAAGCTCATCGATCCGACACGCATCGGCTGCGAGCTCACCGAGAACTGGCAGATCGACCCAGAGCAGAGCACCAGCGCCATCATCGTCCACCACCCCGAAGCGAAGTACTTCAACGTGTAGGCGGTGGCGTCGCCCTCCGGGCGACCTCCGCCGCGCTCGAGAGCAGGGCAGGGACCGTGCCCGGGCCGTACGTGCGCCAGACGGAGCCGGTGCGAACACAGACCCTGTCGTCACCGACGGTCAGAATCTCCAGCGACTCGATCGAAGCGCCGGAAAGCCCATCGACGCGCAGCGAACCGATAGCTCGCGACTCCTCCGGCGCCGCAAATGTGATCGTGGGCCGTGCGCCGGGCTGGGAGTCCCTGGGCGACGCCCCACGCTCGCCGGTCAGGAAGGCCAGCACCTCCTCCACGCCGCGCCGCTCGCTGTCCGAGACCGGGGCCTCGTCCCCGCCGGCAAGCGTCTGTACCCACCTGGTGCCGAATCGCCGGAACGCTCGCCCGGATGCCCCCGGGTTGGCATCGCCCACGAGCGTGAGGGAAAAACCTCCGATGTTGGCCGGCGTCTCCCGCAGGGGCGCGGGCCAGACGTAGGCCGCTGGATCAACGGTGATCCCCACCGAACGGCCATCGAGCAGAACGGGGCGCTGGTGATTGATCGAACCGAACACGCGCGGGGGAGCGGTCGGGCTCGCGCTGCCGGCCGCACCGCCGATGGTGAGTTCGACCGAATCGGTGGACACCGTCGGCTCGGGCTCGCTCGCCTCGATGGTGCGCCGGTCGGCCTCGATCCGGATGGTGGCGGTGGGTGTGTCAACTTCGGCCGCCGAGGCCTCCGAGGGCACGTCGAAGAAGTCCACGATCTGCACACGGCCGAGCTCGGCGATGAGGCTCTGGATGGCGGCGGGATCTCCGGGGGCCGCGGCGGGCTCGATCAGGTTCCACTTGCCATCGATCTTGGAAACTGCCAGGTGGTGCGAGAGCGAATCGAGCCGGACCCGGGAGGCATCCGGGGTAATGCCGGCAAGCGGAAACGTGCTTCGCCAGGCCCGGGGCCCCGGATCGTTGAACACCCGGTGCAGGTCATCGCGGACCACCGCGCGCCGGGCGCCCGGGCCGGGCCCGGCGATCTCGACCAGGCCCGTTCCCCCGAGCGTGCGTTCCGCGAGCGTCCAGGTGGAGGTGGCTTCTCGCAGTTGGATCGTCACTCTCGTCGGCTTGTTTCCCAGGGTCGCGTCCCCGGACGCGGGCGCCACAGCCCGCACCTCCGCGAGCAGGCGAAGCAACCCCTGGATCCGCGCGGACTCCAGGGGCCATGGCTCCGCCGGGCGGGATGCGGAATGCGAACCGGAGATCGGCTGGGTGCGAAGCAGCCAATCGGCATCGGCCCCGAACGGTCCTTTCCCTTTCGGGGCCGGCTCGATGGTCTGCAGCAGACCATCGGAGAAGGATTCCACGGTAATCCGGCGAACATCGCCCGGGCTGAACTCCAGCAGGCGAGTCCCGACGGCGACCGACTGGCCGGGCTGGACCGGCGCTAACACGCCTTCGGGGCGGAGAACCAGGAGTACAACCGCGATGCCGAGCACCACCGCGAGAAAGAGCCAGACTATGACGGCCTTGGTGGACATTGGTCGAGTCTAGGGAGTGCGCCGGACAAGTTGGGGGCCGGACAGCGCCCTGGGCCGATGATCGTTGCCGTACCCTCGGAAGATACATGCCTTCCCCACGACCCATCATCGGCATCGCCCCGGACGTCGCGGAACCGCGCCCCGGGAGCATGCGGGCCACCTGCGCCCTGACCTACGCCGAAGCGGTGAGGGTGGCGGGGGGGTGGCCCGTGGTTCTTCCCCCGATCCTCGAGTTGATTCCGCAGCATCTGGAGCACTGCGACGGCTTTGTACTCACAGGCGGCGACGATCCACGCACGGAGCCGTTCGGTCACCCTACAAACCCAAAGGCGACGCCAGTGCATCCCCTGCGGCAGGCCTTTGACACCGCATTGCTTTCGGCGCTCATGGCCTCGCCGCAGACGCCCACGCTCGGCGTCTGCCTCGGGATGCAGATGATGGCCCTGGTCGCGGGCGGGTCGCTGGATCAACACCTTCCAGACTCGATGCCCGCAGCGGATCGGCACTGGAACAACGCCGGCCATCGGGTGCAAGCGGTCTCGAGCGCGAGCGTGGTGGGGGAGTGGTGCGGGAGTGGTCAGGAGTCCTTCGTGACAAGCCACCATCGCCAGGCGGTGCGTGACCCGGGACGACTGCGCGTCGCGGCGGTGAGCGATGATGGCTTGATCGAAGCCATCGACGACCCCGGCGCGAGGTTCTTCGTGGGCGTCCAGTGGCACCCGGAGCGGACGGCCGCTCGCGCCCTGGGCGCCGGAGTGTTCGAGGACTTCGTGCGGACCGCTACGGCACGGGAGTGACGGCAGTGCGGCCGCTCGCGCAGGTGTGCGCGTTGGAGGGCCGAAGCCCGCGGAGAACTTCCGCTCTCCGACTCAACCCCAGAGCTGATTCAGGGCCGATGTGAGGGTATTTGTCGTCGTTCAATCGCGGGTCGGGAATATCCCAAGGAAACGGTTTTCTGCCGGGCCAGACCGTCTCCGAATGATGGAATATCCTCTTGTCGGGCTTGGCCCTCCGGCCATGTCCTCACAACCATGACCACCACCCTTCACACCGCCACCACCGAGTTCGAGAAGAAGGACCGCTGTGCCGACCTGGACCACCGGCCGCGGGTGCTGCTGGGGAAGATGGGCCTCGACGGGCACGACCGGGGTGTGAAAGTCATCGCCCGAGCCTTGCGTGATTCGGGCGTGCACGTGATCTACTCCGGGCTGTGGCAGACGCCCCGGAGCTTGGCGATCTCGGCCCGTGACGAGGATTGCGACGTCATCGCGGCGAGCATGATGAGCAACTCGCACCTGGTGCTCGGGCCGCGTCTGGTGAACGCCCTGAAAGACCTCGGGCGCCCGGACATGCCCGTGTACATGGGCGGGATCCTGCCGCAGGAAGACATCGGGCCGCTCATCGAGGCGGGCGTGGCCAAGTGCTTCACCACGGCCACGGGCCTGCTCGACATCGTGGAGGCGGTCCGCGGGGCAACCAAGCCGCGCCCGCAACAGGTGGCCAGCGCCACCGTGGAATCGCAGCTCGCTCGCGATATCTCGCTCATGCACGCGGGAAAGCCGCTGCGAGCGGGCGCGGCCCGGCGGCGTCCGTCGCGCGTCATCGGCATCACCGGCTCTCCCGGTGCGGGCAAGAGCACTCTGGTGGCCCAGCTTGTCGGCGAGTACACCCGGCGCGCCAAGGAACGGCCGGACCTCGGCAGGTGCGCCGTCGTCGCGTTCGACCCGATGAGCCCGATCACGGGCGGGGCCCTGCTCGGCGACCGGCTTCGCGTGGACTTCAACACGCTGGACCAGAACGTCTTCTACCGGTCGTTGGCGATCAGCGGCGAGGACTACCACGCCCTGCCCGAGATCGTGGAACTCATCGGCGGCATGCCCGGCTCGCCCTTCAAGACGGTCTTCATCGAGACCGTCGGCGCGGGCCAGAACGAGACGAAGATCCGCTCGTTCGTCGATCGGACCGCCGTGGTGCTCACCCCGGGCATGGGCGACGCCGTGCAGATGGACAAGGCGGGCATCCTCGAGATCGCCGACGTCTTTGTCTGCAACAAGGCCGACCATCCGGGCGAGAACGAGTTGATGCGAGACCTCCGCGATGTGGCCGGCAAGCGACCGGTCATCGAGACCATCGCAACGCGGGCGCAGGGCGTGCCGGAGCTGCTCGATTCGCTGCTGGCCTGATTGTCGCCGGCTCGACCGGCCGCGAGCCGCCACACCATGGCCGACAACGACGTCACCGCACCTCACGTGATGGCCTGCATGGAGGTCTGGGGCGGCAATCGCGCCATCGACAACGGCGTCGTCATGCCCGGCCTCGACGCCTGGGTCTACAGCCTCCCATTCCAGAGCACCGGCCCGGACGACGGCGGCGGCGACATCCACTACGTCACCAGCTGCGCCACGGGGCGGATCACCCGCCTCATCGTCGCCGACGTGAGCGGGCACGGCGCGCCGGTGGCCCGGGCCGCGGACGCCCTCCGTCGCCTGATGCGACGCCACTCCAACTACATCGACCAGTCCCGCCTCGTCGAGGCCGTCAACCGCGAGTTCAATGAGATCGGCGAGGACGCCCTCGGCGAGGGCGGCGCGATGTTCGCCACGGCCGTTATCGCCACATACTTCGCGCCCACCGACGAACTGGCCATCTCGAACGCCGGACACCCGCGCCCGCTCCGATTCGACGCCAGGGCCAAGCGATGGGGGCGGGTCGAGGCCCCGGAGGGCGGACGCGCCGGCCCGAGCAACCTGCCCCTGGGCGTTCTGGAGGAGACGCGATACCCCGCCTCGCTCACCAGCCTCCGGCCCAACGACCTTGTGCTGTTCTACACAGACTCGCTCATCGAGACCAAGGACGCCCACGGCCGGCTGCTGGGCACCGACGGGCTGATCGACCACCTCAACCGGCTCGACCCTGCCCGCCCGGAAACGCTCGTCCGCGGCCTGCTCGCGGCCATCGGGCACGCCGAGGACGGCAGTCCGATCGAGTTCGACGACGATGTCACCGCGCTGCTCATCCGTCGCAATGCGCTCAAACCACGCCCCTCGCTCGGCCTGGCCATGCTCTCGGGATGGCGGATCTTGCGTGAGGCGGTGAGGTCGATCCTGCCGGGCCGCCCGCCCGCGTCGTTTCCCGAGTTGACCATGCGGTCCATCGGGGGCGCAATGAATCGGGCCCTGAACGGTCGGGGCCCGGAGGGATCCGGTCACGTCTAGAGGGCGTTGTCCCGACTATCGGCCGGACGACCTGGCCTGTCGCGCGGCGGCCTTCTCTGCACGTTGTTCGGCGCGGGCCTTCTCGCGGCTCTCCTCATACTGCACGTCCAGCCGCTTCTCCATGACCTCAAGAGAGTAAGGGAACGCGTTCATATCGGCCGTGAACTCGTCGGCCTGCACGTTCGCCAGGATGCTGTCCTGCTGGCTTCGGTAGCGCTCGAGCGTCAGCGGCTGGAGACCCTTGATGCGGCCCACGAACAGCGAGAGGGACTTGGGAACCGGCGTCGCAAACGTCCGCTTGTCGGCCGGGAGCGTCGTCGGATCGACCGTCGGATCCAGGTTCGACGCGGCGGCGAGCGCCGTGTCTCGGAACTCCTGGGTGTCGAGGGACGGCTCCAGCGCGACCGTTCGCTTCTTGCTCACATTCACCTCGCCGATGCTCACCGCCGGCGTTCCCTCGGGAGAGCGAGTCAGGGCCTCCAGGCCGCCGGAGATCGCTTCGGCGAGCAACCGCGACTCGTTGGCCTTGAGAATCTCGTACGCGGCCAGACGCTTGACGTTTCGAACGATGTCCGCCCGGACGTCCTCCATGCTGTCCGGCGGCGATTCCTTCCGGGCGTCGAGCACCACGAAGAAGTAGGCGTTGCCGCCGCTCCTGAACGGCTCGCTCACCGGCACCCCGACCTGCAGGGCCAGGTCGTTGCGTCCGGCGATCTCCCGCACCTCAAAGACCGCCTTGGAAAAAGGAAGAGCCGACTGGCCGCGCTGCTGGGCCGAGTGGCCGATCCCCTCGAGCGACTGGGCCTCCTGGGCGTCCACCCACGAGTTGGCGCGAACGACGACCCTGGTCGGAGACACGACGATCTTGTACTGTTCGAGAAGGTGGGCGGCCACCACCTCGCGGATCTTCTGGAAGTCGGGCCTGATTGTTTCCCACTCGGGGGTGACCCGCAGGAACTCCCCTTCTCGATCCAGCTTGCGGGTGGCCTTGTCGATCTCGCCCCGCACCGCGTCGATGGCGGTCTTCATCGCCCGATCGGCGGTCTCGGTGCGAACCTCCGCCTCGAAGCGTGCTCGCTCGTCGTCGGCGTTCTTGCCCTCGGGAACCACGCCGTTGGGATACTTCTGCTGAAACCGCTTCTCGGCCTCGATCTCGTCGATCCGCACCGCGTCGGCGATGAGCTGACGGTTGATCTCGATCCACGAGAGCTTGACGCGCGGCGGCAGCGTGTAGCCGATGCCAAACTCACCCCCGCCCTTCGGGATGTCCTTGAACTTCTCGTAGTGGGCCTTGATCGCCGCCTCGTCCGGTTCGGCGATCGCCGCCATCTCCCGTTCGGCGGGAATCAGCACGTAGTCGGCGCGGAGCGCGTCGGTGAGTTCACGGCCCTCGGTCACCAGCCGCTTCTCACCGAACTGGGACGCTCCGTAGTACGACGCCTGCAACCGGCGAATGCCGTGCAGCCTCGCGACGGCCTTGAAGAGCTGGTCTTCGGTCAGGCGCGTTTCGCTCATGACGCGCAGCTTGGATGCCTCGATGCGAGCCCGCTCATAGGAGAGGATCTGGTCGTAGGGCACCCGGAAGTCAAAGCGGGCCCGTGTGCCCGCGATGATCGCCGGGATCTCGGCCAGGTAGTCCTCTCCGTCGAGCTTGCCGCCCACCAGCCCTGCCTCCTCGGCTTCCTTCACCAGCAGATACCAGTGCTCGGCTCCCTCGATGCGGAAGAAGGCTTCCAGCTCTCGCGCTCCGCCGGCGATGTACGACACCGCGCTGTACTCGCGGGCCGAGTTGCCGAACTCCTCCAGGCCGACCTTGTGCCCGCCGACCTGGAACGCGGAGGCGCCGATCCACCCCCGCTTGCCAAGCTCGTCGAGCGTGCCCTGGAGCAGGAACGCCACCATGAGCAGGCAGCCGCCCACGACCAGGATGAACGTGTTGTACTTGCGAAGCCACTTGAGCATGGGAGGGGATCCTGAGCGCAAAGCGAAAAACGCAGAGCGCGATTCAGCAGAGGCACACACGCACGGCCGGGTTTCCGATCGCTCGCATTTGCGGTCTGCGCTTCGCGCTCTGCGCTCTTGGTCTTAGCGGTAGTACTCGATGATCAGGTTCGGGTTGACGTCGAAGGGGATCTGGTCGGACGTGGGCAGGGCCACGACCTTGATCGTCAGTTCGCCCGGGTTCAGGTCAATCCAGCCCGGCACCTCGTGGCCCGAGATGGACTCCATCGCCTCGCGCACGAGTTTGTGCAGCCCCGGCTTGACGGTGATCACGTCCGCGACGTCCACGGTGTACGAGGGGCGGTCGGTCTTGTGCCCGTTCACCATGACGTGGCCGTGGGCCACCATCTGACGCGCGGCCCAGATCGTGCGGGCCAGACCCGCGCGACGAACCACGTTGTCGAGGCGACGCTCCAGCAGGCGGAGCAGGTTTTCGCCGGTATTGCCGGGCATGCGCGACGCCACGTCGATGTAGCGACGAAACTGCCGCTCAAGCACGTGGTAGTGATGGCGCAGCTTCTGCTTCTCGTTCAGGCGAACACCGAAGTCGCGAAGGCGACGACCGCGATACCCGTGCATGCCGGGGGGCGTGAGCGTCCGCTTGGACGTGTGCTTGGGGATATCCTCGATCGGCGTGCCGACGCGGCGGGACAACTTCAACTTGGGACCGGTGTAACGAGCCATGAGACTCCTTCCGTCGGGCGGTCGCAGGCTCCGGAAACGTCCGGGACTGGGCCGCCGTGTTCGCCCAAAGGGTGGTGGGGGCGAACGATCTGCGCCGGGTGCCGCGGCTGCGGTTCGGCTGGGTGAGATCCGGGCATCAACAAGATGTCAGGGGCGGAGAGTAAAGGCAGGGGAATGGTCGGTGTCAAGTTTCTCATCCAAGAGTGACGGTGCCTGTCCGGGATTTGACGGGGTCTGCCGACCGTTCCTCCCTCGACTCCCGCGTTGAGGGGCGTGGGGCTCGCAACATCGACTGGTCAGCTGCAATCCCACAAGGGTCTTCTCGCGACCCCCGCGTTCTCCCGGACGCCCAACAGGCAAACGACACCTTCTCGCGTCCGATTCGCTCCGTGCTTCACCTACACTCCTCTCGATGACCGTCCGCCTTCCGCTTCCCGTGCTGTCCCTCCCCGCGGCGACGGGCCGCGCCGAGTGGGATTTGCCGGAAAAAAAGGACAAATGCGGCGTATTCGGGCTCTGGGGCGGCCCCGAGCCGGCGACGCTGTGCTACTTGGGCATGTACGCCCAGCAGCATCGCGGACAGGAATCGGCTGGGATCTGCGTCAGCAATGGCGCCCACCTCGAAGCCCATACGGGCATGGGATTGGTTCCAGAGATTTTTCGCCGGTCGGTGCTCGAGTCCCTCGAACGGGCGGCCAGGCCCGAACATGCCGATGGAAAGCACGCGGCCCCCGTGAACGGGTCGGCGTACACCAAAGGCTGCGGAGCGATCGGACACAATCGGTACTCAACCGCGGGAGGCTCGCTCCCGCGAAACGCCCAACCGCTGCTCGAGAGCTACGTCGGCGGGCAAGTGGCGGTGGCCCACAATGGCAACCTCATCAACGCGGGCGCGTTTCGGAAGCGGTTCGAGGAAGCGGGTCACCTGTTCCACACAACCAGTGACACCGAAGTGATCATCCACCTGCTCGCCTCGCCGGAGCAACAGAGGGCGGTCGATCCGTTGGCCGCGACGCTGCGTCATCTGGAGGGGGCATACAGCCTCGTGTTTCTGTTCCCCGACCGGATCGAGGCCGCGCGGGACCCGTGGGGATGGCGGCCGCTTGTGCTCGGGCGGCTGCCGGACGGCCGGCACGTGGTCGCGAGCGAGACCGTCGCGCTGGATGTGCTGGGAGCGGCGCTGGTGCGTGAAGTCGAGCCGGGCGAGATCGTGACGCTCTCGGATGCGGGCGTGACCAGCCGCCGGTTCGACGACCCCGCGCCTCGGCGAGCCCACTGCGTTTTCGAGCATGTGTACTTCGCCAATCCCTCGAGCGTGGTGTTCGGCGAGAACGTGCAGATCGTGCGGGAGCGGCTCGGCGAACAACTCGCGATCGAGGCGCCGGTTGACGCCGATTGCGTCATGCCCATGCCCGATTCCGGCCGGTCCGCCGCCTCTGGCTACGCGCGGGCCAGCGGCATCCCCTACCGCGAGGGTATCGTCCCGAATCGCTACGTGGGACGGACGTTCATCAAGCCGACGCAGACCGAGCGGAACGCGGCCGTGCGCCTCAAACTCAACGTGATCCGCGAGATCGTCGCGGGCGGTCGGCTCATCGTGGTGGACGACTCCATCGTGCGGGGCACCACCACGCAGGTGAAGATGAACCAGCTTCGCGAGGCCGGGGCCAAGGAGATCCACCTGCGGATCAGTTGCCCCCCGATCCGACATCCCTGCTATTTCGGCGTGGACTTCGCCTGCCGCGACCAGCTGATCGCCCACAAGAAGAGCGTCGAGGAAATCCGCGTGTTTCTCGGCGTCGATTCCCTGCACTACCTCTCGCTCGACGGCATGCTCTCGTGCGTGAAGACGCAGCCCCGCGAGCACTGGTGCACGGCCTGCTACACCGGGGACTACCGGCTCGACCCGGACCACCCGGTGACCGACGAGGTCGCCACGCGCCAGTTGCAGATGTTCTAGGAACCCTCTCGCGTCCGCGAGTCGAGCGAGCATGCCCGACATTTACCTCGCCCATTCCCCCGATCCCGACGATGTGTTCATGTGGTGGCCGATCACCGGCATGATCCAGCCGCCCGGCTCCCACCAGGCCGTCGAGCCCGCCTGCGTCGTGACCGCCCCGGAAATCGACACCGGCGACCTTCGCTTCGTCCCCATCGCGGCCGACATCTCCGTGCTCAACCGGTGGGCCATCGAGCACGGCGACCTCGACATCACCGCGATGTCCATGAACTGCTACGCGAGAGTGGCGGCCACGTACCAACTCACGAGTTTCGGATCTTCCATGGGCTATGGGTACGGGCCCAAGGTCGTCGCCCGTGCCGGAGGCGTCCCCACGGTCGCATCCGCGACGTGCTACGCGGGCGAACTCTCCCCGCTGGACCTGGGCGTTGCGGCACTGCTCGACCCCGACGCCCTGCTGGCCATCCCCGGGCGAGAGACCACCGCTTTCCTGGTGCTGTCCATGATGCTCGGCGACTCCCACCCCCGCCTGCGCACCATCGAGATGCCCTTCGACCGCATCCTCGACGCCGTCGCGAGCGGCCGTGGCGGGGTCACCCATGGCCTGCTCATCCACCAATCGCAACTCACGTTTGCACAGATGGGCGTGGATCTGGTCGCCGACGTCGGGCAGTGGTGGCTCACCCGCACCGGCTTGCCGCTGCCTCTAGGCGGCAACGCCATTCGACGTGATCTTGATGCTCGACTCGGCATGGGAACCGCCCGGCGCGTGGTGAACATCCTGCACGCCTCAATCCTTCACGCTCTGGCCTATGGGGCACGGTCCCTCGAGTACTCGATGCACTTCGCCCCCGAGATCAGCCGGGCACAGGCCGAGCGGTACATCGAGATGTATGTCAGCGACCTGACCCTCGACGCCGGGGAAAACGGCAGCGCGGCCATCCAGCGCCTGCTCGACGAGGGTGCGGCTCTTGGTCTCTGCCCGGCACCCGGGGAGATCGAATTGGCCAAGCCAGACCGCACCGACCCCTGAACCGATCCGCCGAGGCCCAGGGTCTGCACGGGGTACGCAAATCCGATAACCAACTCCCGTGGACCTCTCTTGTTTGTCCGACCGTCGCCGCCGAAACCACGCCCCCGATGCACCCGATCGTTGGTTCGCGACGTACGGAGTGTTAGTCTTCTATCGGGTGGCATTCGTCCCCCCGTTTCATCACCACAAGATCGGAGTGCAACGTGGGGAACACCTCGCGTGAACGAAGCCGTTGGCATGTCCTCACCCGCGTCGCCCAGCGGTGCCGGGGGCGCGTGCGTGCCCAGGCCCTTTGGGTCGCCGCGCTCATCGTCTGCGCGGTCGGCGTGGCCACGGCGACCCAGCCGCTCCAGACCACCAGGCAGAACTTCTTCATCCCCGGCTCCCAGCCCCTCGAGTACGCAGACCCGTTGATCGACCCATCCATGTGCGCCGCCTGCCACGGGTTCTACGACGAGTCGATGGAGCCCTACAGCCGGTGGAACCACTCGCTGATGGGCCAATCGGCCCGGGACCCCATCTTCTACGCCGCGCTGGCGATCACCGAGCAGGACGCGTCGTACGCCGGCCAGCTGTGCATGCGGTGCCACGCGCCGATGACATGGATGCGCAACCTGGTGAAGTTCGACAACGACACCGAATCGCCCGGCTATGGGACCACGCTCCCGCTCTCGGCGGCCAATCGGGTCGGTGTCGCATGCCACATCTGCCACCGCATGGTGGACCCGATCTACCAGCCGGGCGTCAGCCCCCCGGTGGATCAGACCGTCCTCGCCGGCCTCACCACCGGCGTCCCGCCCTCGGCCCACAACGCCAGCATGGTGCTCGATCCGCAGGACCGCCGGCGGGGTCCGTTCAACCTTGACATCGAGTGGTCGACGATCACCCCACCCGGGTTCCAGTATCACGCCTTCCTGCAGTCGCCGTTCCATCTTTCGTCCCGGCTCTGCGCGACCTGCCACGACGTCTCCACACCCCATTTCACGCGCCAGACCGACGGCACATACGCGATCAACGCCATCGACCAGACGCCGGCCCCCAGCAAGCTCGACCAGTTCCCCGAGCAGCGCACCTACAGCGAGTGGTCCGAGAGTCTCTTCGCCCAGGGGCCGGTGAATCTCAACGGCCGCTTCGGCGGCCTGTCCCCGAGCTACGCCAGCTGCCAGGACTGCCACATGCCCGGCATCTCCGGCCAGGGATGCTCGCTCGAGCCGCCCACCCGGCCCACCGCGGCCCAGCCCATCCCGTTGCCCCAGCACAACTTCAACGGCTCCAACACGTGGGTCCTCAAGGCCGTTCGCAGCCTGTATCCCGACGACGAAACGGAACTCAACGAGCAGTACACCAACGAGTCGATCGCCCGCAACGTCGCCATGCTCCAGGCGGCGAGCGACCTGGAGGTCGCGCAGTCGCACGGCGCCATCAACGTGCGGATCATCAACTTCTCCGGCCACAAGCTCCCCACCGGCTACAACGAGGGCCGGCGGATGTGGATCAACGCGAAGTTCTTCGACGCCGGCAACAACGTTATCGCCGAGCGCGGGGCCTACGACCCGACAACGGCGGTGCTCGACGCGGCCTCGACCAAGGTGTACGAGGCGAAAATGGGACCGGACGCGCCCGTGGCGGCCCTTGTCGGCACGATCCCCGGGCCCGGCTTCCGACTGGCGATCAGCAACAAGTACTACAAGGACAACCGCATCCCGCCCATGGGATTCACCAACTCCGGGTTCACGGCCGTGCAGGCCGGCCACGTGCCCGCCAACACCTACGCCGACGGCCAGTACTGGGACGACACCCGTTTCGCGATTCCCCTCGGCGCCCGCTCGGTCCGGGTCTCCGTGCTGTACCAGACCACCAGCAAGGAGTACGTCGAGTTCCTGCGCGACGCCAACACCTCCAACACCCGCGGCCAGACGGCCTACGACCAGTGGGTCCTCCACGGCAAGAGCGTTCCGGCGGAGATGGACTCCGCCACGCTGCCGCTCCGCTGCCGATGCGACTGGAACAACAGCGGGGCACTGGAAGTCCAGGACATCTTCGACTTCCTCAACAGCTGGTTCGCCGGCGACGGCGACGTCAACAGCGACGGCACGCTCAACGTGCAGGACATCTTCGACTTCCTGAACTGCTGGCTTGCCGGCTGCAACGGGTGGTAGTCGCCGGTTCGATCAGCGGTCCCTTTCCGGAATCCCCATGCCCTTCCGATCGGGCGAAGGGGGACGAACCGGTTTGACAAACGGGTGCTCTTTCGCCTCGCGCACCATCATCTTGATGGCCTCGTCGAGCTGGGGATCGCCCCCGCCCCGCCCGCCCGCGATGGACGCGTGCGGACCGTCGGGGCCGGCCCCATCGAGCATCAGGGCCGGATCGTCCACGACGACCACGTCCGGGTCAACCCCATGCCCCTCGACGCCCCAGGTACCGTCGAGCTTGTAGAAGCCGAATCGGGGGACCGTCATGGTTCCGCCGTCGATGAATTGCGGATTGCCGGAAATGCCCACCAGGCCGCCCCAGGTGCGCTGCCCGATCACCGGCCCGATCTTGTCGTGCTTGAACAGCCACGGAAACATGTCCCCGCCGCTCCCCGCCAGGCCGTTCACCAGCATGCACTTGGGGCCCTGGTGCGCATCGTTGGGGGTGATCCAGTCCTGCCAGTCGCGCAGGGCCCACGCGTTGGTCGCCGGGCGATTGAGCAGCTCGATGAAGTGGTACGGAAGCTGCCCGCCCCCGTTCCAACGCTCGTCGATGATCATCGCCGCACGCCCTTTTTGCCCGTAGAACTGCCGGAACAGCTCGTTCTGGCCGTTCACCCCCGTGTCGGGGACATGGACATAGCCGACCTTGCCCTCGGAGGTCCGCTCGACGTATTCGCGGTTGCGCTCGATCCACGCCCGGTATCGCAGGGCCGTGTCGCTCCCGATCGGCTTCACGAGAACCTCTTTCGCCCCGGGCGAGTCCAGCGAGGGCCGATCGCTGACCGTGATGGCGATGGCCCGATCGGCCATGCCCACGAACGCGGCCCACGGGTCCTGGCGGGTATCCATGGGGATCCCGTTGACCGCGAGCACGTAGGTCCCGGCATCGACGCTCACCCGTCTGCCGGAGGCGTCCACCGCGCCGGCGAGAGGCCCGCGGGCGTCGGCGTCCCACGGCGCTCCCGTGTAGACCTGCTTGATGCGATACGCACCCGAGTCGAGCTCGAAATCGCAGCCGAGCATGCCGACCGACACGCTCGGCCCCTGATCACCAACATCGCCCGCGCCCTGCACGTAGGCGTGCCCGATGTTCAGCTCGCTGATGAGCTCGCCGAGGATGTACTGCACATCCTCGCGGCTGGCCGCGTCCTCGATCATCGCGCCGTAGTGCGTGCGCATGGCCGCCCAATCCACCCCGTGCATGTTCTCGACGTAGAAGAAGTCCCGCTGCACCCGCCAGGCGTCCTGGAAGATCTGCTTCCACTCCTCTCGCGGGTCCACCGTGAGCCTCATGCCCGTCGTCACAACATCCTGGGCCTTCCCGCCCCCGGCCACGGGGTCGACGATGCGGTACTTGGCGCCGCCGCCCGACATCCGCACCAGCAACTTCTTGCCGCTTGCCGACATGTCGAACCCCGCCACTCCCTCAAGGATCGTCTCCTCGTCCTTCTTCTCGCCCGAGCCGACAGCCCTGGGATCAAAGATCTTCAGGCCCCGCTTGCTCCCCGCGTCCTCCTCGCCGCGCGAGCCCTGCCGCATGTACACCAAGCGCCCATCGTCGGAGACGGCCATAGGGCCGAAGTTGCCGCTCGAGATCGGCAGCGCCACCGCCCTTCGCTCGAAGCCGTCGAAGTCGATCCTCAGCTCTTTCTTGGGCGGGTGGTCCGCGTTCTTGGCGTCGGGCTTCTTCTCGTCGCCCTTCCTATCCTCGTCGGGCCCGGGCCCCTCGGCGTCGATCTTCTCATCCCCCTTCTTCTTCTCCCCCTTGTCGTCCCTCTCCTCGCCCTCGTCCCTCTTCTCGGCGGGCTTCTTGGCGGCCGAGTCCTTCTTGATGCTCTCCTCATCGCTCCGCAGCCCCAGCGGGTTCTTCACATCCTCACGCAGCGGCACCATCATGATCTGCTGCGTCCCGGCATAGATGAACGCGCTGTCGATGTCGGAATACCGCGGCGACGCAAAGCGGTTCGACGCCCGGTAGTACAGAAAGTCCCCCTTCCGATCAAAGGTGGGATTGGCCGCGTCGAACATCGGATGCGTGACCCGCGTGCGGATCGGTTCGGCGTTGGCCTCGCCCAGGGTCGCGATCCAGACGCAGCCGTGTTCGTTGTCCTCATCGCCGCGCGTGTAGGCGATGTGCTTCGAGTCGTTGGCCCACGACAGTGTCGGCTCACCCTGCGGGTCCTTGTCGATCGTCCGCACCACGGCCGACGCGCTGTCGCCCTCCCATGCGAGGCTGGCCACAAGGATGCGCCCCGCACGATCCGTAAACGCGATTCGCATGGAATCCGGCGACCACGCCGGGTTATATCGAAATCCCGGGCCGAGCGTGGTCAGGCGGGCGGGCGCGATCGCCCTGCCCGCGACCGGAACCGTCTCGACGGCCTTCGCGTCGCTATCGTCTCCCTTGCCATCCTTCTTCTCATTCTCGGCCCGGCGTGCATCGGACGGGCGGACCCAGAGTTCATACTCCCCCGACTGATCCGAGAAATACGCGATCCACCGGCCGTCGGGCGACCACGCCGCGTCCCGCTCGAACACCGCGGGGGAATGGCTCAGATTGCGAGTCACGCCCTCCTTGGCGGGAAGGCTCCAGATGTTGCCGCGACCCACCATCAGCACGCGTTTGCCGCTCGGCGCGAGGGACCAGGAGGTGATGGTCTCGGACGCATCGACCGACTTTGGCTTGATCTTTGGCCTGGCGCCCGGAATGACCACCTCCACCGGAGCAGACGTCCCGGCGTCGAGATTCAGCAGCATGAGCCGGCTGCCGAGCTGGAACACGATCTCCCCTCGCCCACCCGCGGCAGCGCCCGGCCCGATCGACGGCCAGCGCACGTCATCGTCAGCAAACGACGTGAGCTGCGTCCTCTTGCCCGACTCGATCTCGCACGACCAGATATTCAGCCGATGCTGCTCCCCCTCGTCCGAGAGGTAGTACACGGTCTTCGCCGCCGGCCCGAACCCCCACATCGGAAGCGTGTCGGTGCCCTCCCAGTCGGTAAGGCGCTTGCTGGTGTGGTCCCTCATGTTGAGCAGCCACACATCCGTGGCCATCCCGCCGCGATACCGCTTCCAGGTCCGATTGTCGATGGAGTGGGGGGTGTACGCCAGCCACTCGCCCGTCGCGTCGTACGAGCCGAACGCGCCGTAGGGAACCGGCACTTTGGTCGGCAGCCCGCCGTGCGCGGAAACCGTGAACATCTGCGTCTGCCGGGCCATGTTCACCGCCCCGGCGGTGAAGAAAAGCAGCGTGTCCGCGCTCGCCCATCCGCTCAGCGATTCGGCCCCCGGGTGGTGCGTGACGCGAAACGGAACGCCGCCGGCGACAGGCACCGTGTAGATATCCCGGTTCCCGTCGTAGTTGCCCACGAACGCGATGGTCTTCCCGTCCGGGCTGAAGCGAGGCAACGATGACGCCCCCGGCGGCGCGGCCAGCGGGCTCGCCACGCCCCCCTCGCGAGAAACGACCCAGATGTTGTTCGCGTACACGAACGCGATCTGCGAGCTGCTGATGGTTGGGTACCGGAGCATCCGTGCATCCGGTTTCGAGTCCGCTGCGGCGGGACCGGCGGACGCCCCGAGGCCGACGGTGGCAAGCACCGCCGCGCTGGACAGAGAACGAACGAACGAACCAGCAACAAGGCGCAGCGGAATGTATCGCACGATCGGGGCCTCCGGACCACACCCGCCGCTTCCCCACCCCCCCCGGAACGGCGGGCACAAGTCTACGGAGCACAATCGGTGCGAGAATCCCATGGTCGCCGCGCGGCCCGGAAACGTCAGGGTTTCAACGGTGTCCGCCCGGCGCCGGGCACGACCGGCCGCCCCTCTATTTCTTCGGGCTCGCAACGTGCTGATCGATCAGGATCGGGTTGCCGTCCGGGTCGGTCAGCACGATGCTCGCCGGCCCGGTGGTTGCTTCGTCCGCGGCCATGGTGGGGACGATCCCGGCGGCCTTGACCCGGCGCTGGATCTCTCGCACATCGTCGAAGTCGCCCAGCGTGGCGCACGTTCGGTCCCATCCCGGATTGAACGTCAGCATGTTCTTCTCGAACATTCCCTGGAAGAGCCCGATCGTGCTGGTCTCGTTCTGCAGGATCAGCCAGTTTTGCTCCTGGTCGCCCCCGATGACCTTCAGCCCGAGTTTCTCGTAGAACGCACGCGACGCGGCGAGGTCCTTGACGGCGAGGCTGACCGAGAAGTTACCAAGTCTCATGGGGGCGTCTCCCGGTGTGTGAACGACGGTCCAGTGGGTGGAAGCGGCCTGAGCAGCGGCCACCGCGGATGGGGCCGGGGGCGGGGGCGCGCGAGGCCGCGCACCCGCCGACGGAACAGGCCATTGCCCCCATGATGCACCGTGATATGGCGGACATCATGGCTCGTGGTCCTCATCGTCCGGGTCGTCAGTCATCTCGCCCGCTCCCGGTTCCGGCGGCCGGGGAAGGAGCCGATCACGCTGGAAGGGCGGATCCTCGTGCGGGGGGATGGTGTCGTCGGGAAAGTCCTCCGCCCAGCGGCGGCGAGTCTCCTCGTCGTCGTAGTAGCGCTGCGCGAGTTGGATGTCTTCCTCCGAGCAGCCGCCCAAAATGTCGATGTGGTTGATCCAGCCGGACCCGGCGGGCATGATCGGCACTTCTTCCCGAAGCGAGTCGCTCCAGAGATGCTCGTACAACTCGCGATCGCTCAAGTGGTCCGTTCGCTCGAGGTACACATCCCGGGCCGCGAGCGCGTGCACGATCTCCCACAGCTTGGCGTGCAGGGCCGCCTCGTCCAGGCTGTCGGGAGAAGGGAGTTCGATACCGTCTTGCACGAGCCGGTCGAACTGGCATGAGACAGGCGCGGTCTCGTAGGCGAGAACCCCGCTGAGAAACTGCTCCTGGATATCCGGAGGGCAATCGCCGCTCACGCCCATGGACTCAGCGCCCATGTCCTCGAGCCGCTGTTCAATCTCATTGATACGAATCGCGCGATCGACGGGCCCGAGATCGAGCGGGTCCGGGGGGTCGGGGGGCAGACTCGAGTTGGCCATGGGCTCTCCCGGACAGCGATAGCGTGCCAAGCCGAATACCGAAATCAGGGTGACAGTACGCCAATAGAACTTTTCTTAGCGGGCGTTCGGCGTTGGGAGCCGGGAATGCGGGCCTTGGTGGTCGTCAAACCGCAAACTTGGAAATGCGACCACCCGGGTGCGGGGAGCGCTGTCAGGAAGCGGACCTCACTCAGTGGGGGGCCTTGGCCTGACGCTCCTTGAGCCGCTCGCGGTAGGGAACACTGTCCCAGATTCGGGCGGTCTTGTCCGCTGACGGAGTGACGATCTGCGTGCCGTCGGGACTGAAGGAGGCGGTGCGGACGTGGGACGTGTGTCCCTTGAGTTCCGCTAGGCTGGCCCCGGTTACCGCGTCCCATACTCGAACGGCCGTGTCGTTGCAGCCGACAATCCGGGCCCCGTCGGGACTGAACGTGACTGGGTAGACCTCCCCGGCGTCACACCTGATTTCGAAGACCTTTCTCCACGTTGTTGTGTCCCACACCCGGGCGGGGCCGTCCGGGGCGGTGGAGCCCGTGACCAGCCGCTTGCCGTCGGGACTGAATGCGATCGACGGGAACATGCCAAACCCCTCGGGCCTGCGGTCGTGACCCCTGAGTTCGGCGAGGCTGGCCCCGGTGGTCGCGTCCCACACGCGGGCTGTGCCGTCGTATGACGCGGTGACGATCCGAGCGCCGTCCGGGCTGAACACGGAGCGCCGGACATGAGCGGGGTGCTTCAGTTCTGCCAGGCTTGCCCCTGAGGCGGCGTCCCACACCCGCGCCGTGCTGTCGAACGACGCGGTGACGATCCGCGTGCCGTCAGGGCTGAACGCGGCCCAGACAACCTCGGCGGTGTGTCCTTTCAGTTCAACCAGCCTCGACCCGGTGGTCGCATCCCAGACGCGTGCGGTTGTGTCGGTTGAACCCGTGACGATGCGTGCACCGTCGGCGCTGAACGCTGCGGCGCTCACTGGCGAGGGGGCTGCATCGAGAACAACGAGACTCGCGCCGGTCGCCGCATCCCACACCCGTGCGGTCTTGTCATCCGAAAGGGTGATGATCCGCCGGCCGTCAGGGCTGAAGTCGGCGGAGAGGACCATGCCCGTGTGCCCCTTGAGTTGGGTAAAACTCGCGCCGGTGTCGACATCCCATAGTCGCGCCGTGTTGTCTCGGGAGGCCGTGAGGATTCTCCGACCATCCGGGCTGAACACGGCCGTGTCCACGTAGTCCGTGTGACCGGTGAGTTCTAAGCGAACGGCGTCCATTCGTGCGTCCCACAACCGGGCAGTATGGTCGCCTGAGACCGTGATGATCCGCCTCGCGTCGGGGCTGAACGCGCCGGAGAAGACGTCGCTGGTGTGGCCCCGAAGTTCGGAGAGGCTTGCCCCAGTCGCGGCGTCCCACACCCGCGCGGTCTTGTCCACCGACGTGGTGACAATTCGGGCGCCGTCGGGGCTGAACGAGGCGGAGAGGACCGCGCCCGTGTGGCCCTTGAGTTCGGCCAGGGTCGCTCCGGATGCCGCGTCCCAGACCCGCGCCGTTTTGTCAAACGACGCCGTGACGATCCGCGTGCCGTCTGGGCTGAACGCGGCGGACCGCAGGCCGCCTGCGTGGCCCTTGAGTTCGACAACGCTCGCTCCGGTTGTCGCATCCCACACCCGCGCCGTCGAGTCGAGCGAGGGCGTGACGAGTCGTGTGCCATCGCGGCTGAATTCGGCCGTCCACATGCCGCGCGTGTGACCTCTGAGTTCGGCAATGCTCGCGCCCGTTGCCGCATCCCAGAGACGGGCGTTGTTGAGGTCGGCGCCCTCCAGCGAAGCTGTAAAGATCCGGGTGCCGTCGGGGCTGAACGCGACGACGCGGACCCCCTGGGAGTGCCCTTTGAGTTCGAAAATGGCCGCTCCCGTCGCCACATCCCACACCCGCGCGGTGCGATCGTGCGAGCCCGTGACGACCCGTTTGCCATCAGGACTGAAGGCGGCGCTAAACACGGCTGCTGTGTGCCCCTCTATCGTGTGCCCTTTGAGTTCGGCGACAGTCGCCCCGGTCGTTGCGTTCCACACGCGTGCTGTTCCATCCCACGACGCCGTGACAATTCGCGTGCCGTCGGCGCTCATCTGCGCGGACTCGATCGCGCGGGTGTGACCCTTGAGTTCAGCGATGCTTGCGCCCGTGGCCGCGTCCCACACCCGCGCGGTCCCGTCCGCCGACGCCGTGACAAATCGCTTTCCATCTGGGCTGAACATGACGATGGTGATGAGGTCGGTGTGCCCCCTGAGCACCAAGAGGGAACGGTCGGCGCACGCATCCAACCAGCCCCACTCCCACCCGCGCAGACGCTCCGGACACGCGTCCAGCCGCCGACGCACGCGATCGAACTGTCGGGAGTCCATCGCGGCGCCTGCCATCTCCATGTTTGCGATGTACGAGTTGTACTCGATCGTCTCGCTGGCCTTTACAACTTCGGCCGTTTTCCTGTCCGCAAGCACGCGGGCCTTTCCTTCGGACTCGGCGAGCCGGCGCTGCTCAGATTCGGCATTGCGGGCGGCCGCGGCCTCGATGTTCGCTCGGTTCGCTTCTCGCCGTGCTTCATCGGCCTTCCACAACGTTCCGGCCAATCCGGCGAGCAAGACCACCAACACCGCCGCCGCCGCGGCGACCGTTCCCTTGTTACGCCGGATGAACTTCTTGAACCGATACGCCGTGCTCGGCGGCGCGGCCAGCACCGCCTCGCCCGCAAGGTATCGGCGGATGTCCAATGCCAGCCCATTGGCCGTCTCGTACCGCCGCTGGCGGTCCTTCTCCAGCGCCTTCATCACGATCCAGTCGAGTTCGCCGCGGACGATCGTGCCCAGACGCTTTGGTTCGGTGCGGCGGTGGGAGGCGACGTTCGCGATTGTGTCGGTGTTCGCGCTCAGGCGCGTGCTGGGCTTTGGCGGCTCGACCTCGCGGATAATCCGCTGGATCTCGGCGTAGGCGGCGGAGCGGAGTTCCTTGCTACTGAATGGCGTCGTGCCGGTGAGGAGTTCATACAGCAACACGCCCAGCGAGTACACGTCCGTGCGGGTGTCGATGTCGAGATTGCCCTCGGCCTGCTCGGGGCTCATGTACTCCGGCGTGCCGATGAGGGCCTTGTGCTCGGTGAAGAGCGTTTTCTCGGTGAGTTTGCTCGCCGTCGCCTTGGCGATGCCGAAGTCGATCACCTTTGTGTGCGGCCGTCCGTCCTGCGTAGAGACCAGGATGTTCGACGGCTTGATGTCCCGGTGGATGATCCCCTTGGTGTGGGCGTGCTGAATCGCGTTGCACACCTGCGCGAACAACTCCAACCGGTCCTGAATGCTCAGGTTGTTCTTGTCGCAGTACTCGACGATCGGGTCGCCCTTGACCAGCTCCATCACGAAGAACGGCCGCCCCGTCTCCGTCGCCCCTGCATCCAGCACCCGCGCGATGTTGGGGTGGTCCATCATCGCCAACGCCTGCCGCTCCTGCTCGAAGCGGGCCACAACCTGGCGGGTGTCCATTCCAAGTTTGATGATCTTCAGCGCGACCTTGCGGGAGACCGGCTTCTCCTGCTCGGCCATGAAGACCGAGCCGAAGCCGCCCTCGCCGATGAGTTGGAGCAGCTTGTACGGACCGATCCGCGTGCCCGGGCCTTCGCGCAACGGCGCGGCCGTGGTCACAGCGGCCGCGGAGTCGGCCGTGGGCGAGGCGTCGCCGTGCCCCTGAGTCGGTTCGGAGAGGAATGGCCCCGCCTCATCCAGGGCCGCGAGCATGTCTTCGATCTGCGTCCGCATCGGGCCATTGACCACCGCCATTCCGTTCAGGAACGCCGCGCGCTCGGGCTTGGGCAGACGACGTGCCTGGTCGAAGATGTCCCGCATTTGTTCGCGATTGCCGCTCATGTTCATCTCCGCACGCTACCTCGCACCTATGAGCCCGCTGGCCGCAGTTGCCGGAAGAGCCACGCTCGAGCCCACGACCAGTCACGGTCCACCGTGGCCGGAGACTTGCCCAGGGCTGATGCGGTCTCCTCGCCGCTCAACCCGGCGTAGAACCGAAGCCGAACGACCTGGGCCACATCGGGATCCTCAACCTCCAAGCGTCGGACGGCTTCATCCAGCCTCACGATTTGGTCAGAATGTGCTTCCAACACCAGATCGGCCACGCTGAGCAGGACCGAGGCACCTTCGAGCGGCACCGGGGTCGCGCCACGCTTACGGCGACCTCGGGTACGGGCGTAATCGATGAGGATGCGACGCATCGCTTCGGCCGCCGCGGCGTAGAAGTGGCCTCGACTCGCCCATGCCACCTCGCGGGGACCAACGAGTTTCAAGTAGGCCTCGTGAACCAGCGCCGTCGCCGAGAGGGTGTGCCCCGCTCGCTCACCCGCCAAGCCAAGCTGGGCCGACTTGCGCAACTGCTCATAGACAAGCGGCAAAAGGCGATCGGCGGCCCTCTTGTCCCCGCCCGCCGCAGCGACCATGAGCAGTGTGGCGTCTTCGGGTTGCGGGGGTGTGGCCGACATGAGCGAATGGTAATCTCTCGCCACACACTCAACAGGCGTGCCGCTGTCCGCACGCGTGCAAGCCAGCACAGCGAGCTGCGATCGGTTCAAATCCCGTCAGGAGTCGGCTTCCAACGGCCGCTCTCCGGCTGCAATGTGGCAATCGATTGAACTCGTTGTCATGGCAGGTAAGTCTGGTCCCCACAACGACAAGGCTGTTCGACGTGCTCGCCGAAGGGCTTGATCTCGAAAAAGTCAGGGTGACAGGATTTGAACCTGCGGCCTCGTGGACCCAAACCACGCGCTCTACCAAACTGAGCTACACCCTGGGCGATCGATGGTATGCGTGCGGCCCCCGAGTTCCGCGAGGACATCAGCGGCACGGGCCGATCCGCCCGCGCCGCCGGTGCATGCCCGTTCAGTTCGTCGGCACTTCCTTGAGCAACAGGACCTTGGGCTTGTCGCCCAGGCTCTTGACGTTGGACCGATCGACGACCATCACAAACCGCTTGGCCATGCTGGGAACCATCGGCTGGGAGTCCGGAACATCCACATCCTCGGGCGTGTAGGCGTGCACGAGGAAGTACACGGTGAACACGTCCGAGCGGACGCTCGCCGCGCCGGTCACGGTGTTCAGGATCGCCAGCTTGTCCTGGTAGTTGTGCTCGACCTGCGGAGAGCCGAGGGCCTGCAGGATGTTGTATGGGGTGGCCGGCTGCGGGGTCGTGACCACGGTGCCGTCCTGCTGGAACCACTTGCGGGCGGTCTGCGGGCTCGATGGAGGCGTCGCCATCTGCCACGCGGCGAGCGCACCGTCCTGGATGCGCCCGTCCGGGCGACGGTCGTAGTGCCCGCCGGAGGCCACCTCGGGATGGGCGCTCAGACGCGGGGCCTGAATCGCCATGCCGCCGTTGGGGTTGGGAACGCTGGGCTGGGTCGGCTCGGGAACCGTGTAGGTGAGCATGCTCGCGAGCGGGAAGACTCCCTGGGCCACGCCGCCGCTGGCGTAGTGGTAGTTCATCACGCCGAACTCGCCGAGGCTCTTGATGCCGCGGGCGGTGCGCACGAACTCGACGTTGCTGGCGCTCGGATCGCCACGAGACACCCGCTGATTGGCCATGGCGTGGGCGGGCCACAGCCCGGACGTGGAGGGTACGCGCAGCGTGTTGTTGCGATACGACTCGACCGTGTTCAGCAGCCCAAAGTAGTTCACGTTCCCATCGACATAGGCGGGAACGCCAAGGGTCATCCAGACATCTTCGCTCGCGTTCGGATTGAGCATCGGGATGGTTGCCGCGACGTTCCGCGTCATGGTGTTCGCGTTGATCGGGCCGGGAATCGCCGTCACGTTCGACAGGCGATCCGGGCTGGGCGAGACGGCCCCCGTCGTCGCGGCGTTGCCGCCGCCGAAGGCGTTCGACGAGGCCAGGCCCTCCGGACCGGGCGGGTAGTGCGGCACGGTGTTTGGGGCTCCGGAGTTGCGCGTGGTCGCGATGGGCGTTGTTGAGACACCCGGGGTGGTGCGGAACTGATCGATCACGCCGAGGGCGAACGGCACGCCCGAGCCGAGCGGCTGCGCTTCCATCGCGCCCTTCTTCAGGTACGGAGAGAAGCGATCGATCGCCAGGTGCCCCCGGTCGGTGCGGGGCTTGCGGTTGATCGTGGGGTCGTCCTGGCCGAACCGCCAGAACGGGTCCTTGGTATCGCGCGGCCCGTAGTAGCCCGTCGAGAGCGCCAGCGACTCGGAGAGCGTCATCCACTGCACCTCGCGATCGAGGATCGCGGGATCGCTGCCCGTCCACGCCGTGACAAACGCGCCCTGCGACGCACCCTCGCGCGAGGGGTCGTACCAAGGCCCCACGGCCAGGGGCAGCAGGAAGTCGCCGCGCCGGCCGAAGAGGGCCGAGTTGCGGCTGCGGCGCACCGGAACGGTCTTCGTCACCACCGTGTTGCCGATGTAGGTCGTGATCCTCTCATACTCCCCGCCCGCGCCGCCGAGGCGATCCTCGCCGACGTCGTAGTACTCCACCGCCACGTCCTTGTAGTCCTTCAGGTCGCGGTTGACGTGGATGTCGTTGCCGATCTTCTGCTCGCACGGCTTGCCGATCTCGGTGTTCACCGGGCCGCGATAGCCGAACAGATCGACGAGCGAGGAGAAGTGCTCGCGCATGGGCTGGGGGAAGGTGGACGTGTCGGAGGTGTCCGCGGCCGCGAGCGGCGCGACATACGGGCCGTCCACGCGGAAGTTGGCGATGGTCCCGGCCGTTGGGTTGGACTCGCCCAGATTCAGCGACCACTTGCTGGCCAGTCGCGTCATGCCCCAGTCCACGTCGTCGTCGGACCGCACTTCGAGGCACCAGGGGGGGAGCACGCCGCGAAGGGTGCCCATCCGCCGCGAGTTTGAGTGATCGATACGCGTGGTTCCCTTGGCGATGGGATAGGTCCCGAAGGGCGGAACCTGCGGGTCGATATCCGTATCGGTCGGCCGCCGAACGTGGCCGTGCGCAACGAACGAGAGCGAGAACGGAATCGGCGAGCCCGTGTGCGTGATCGTCACGGTGCCGGCGTTCTCGAGCGCCACGCGAGGCTCGAACAGGCTGCCGCGCGACGGCGAGAGATTGGGGTCGAGAGTGTCCCCGACGGGATCTCGCAGACGATCGGCGAGGTAGTCGTTGGAGAAATCGTTCACATCCTGGTTCGCACCGCCCAGCAGATCGCCGCCGAGGCGGTAGGGGGCCTCCTGCGACGAGGACTCGGACCGGCGCGTCCGCCACAGGTGGGCGACGCGCCGGGACGGGGCGAACTCCGGATTGCCGCCGTTGGAGTATCCCGCCTGCTTGAGCGTCTCGTCGCCGGAGCCTCGCGAGTACACGCCCCACATGTCCACGAAGCCGGCGCCGTGGCTCGCATCGGGGACAACAGCGTTGAACGTCGTCGGATACACCTGCAGGATCGGCTGCGGCTTGGCCGGATCGCCGTCGGTGCGCTGCGTGAAGGTGGACGAAGAAACGTTGAAAGCGTTGCGGAAGAACAACTGGCCGTTGCCCGAGGGGGTGTTGGTGTTCAACTCGGGCTTGCCGTCCATGGTCCACCGTCCCGCGAGCCACTCCTCGATGGACTCGACGGTGAACGTGCTCGATCCGCCCACGCGGGCGTTGGCCCGATCGGTCAGGGCCTGCAGCGAGCCCGGATTGGTGAAGTAGAACACCCGCGTCTCGCCGGCGCGAAGCACCACGGGATCGTTCCGTGCCTCAAGGTCATCGGCGAACGCGTATTCCGCGGCGTTGGTGGAGACCTTCTGGCGTGCGAACGCGTAGTAGCGTCCGGCGAACTCGAAGTAGAACTTGAATCGATCGACGCGGCGCGTTTCGGACGGGGCCGGGGGATGGCTCGGCTCGCCCGCACCCTCCGCATCCGAAGGGCCAAGACGCGGGTCGTAGAGCACCACGTCCTGATCGAACGGGTTGTTGAGCTGCACGGCGATGATCTCGCCGATGAAGTCCTGGTTGCCCATCAGGTCGGGCGTGGTCTCGATCCGGATCGTCTGCACGCTCGGCTGGCCGGGCTGGCGAGACGCGAACGGAAGCGAGTTGCCCGGGGGCGGTGCCTGCGGAGGAATCTGCAGGTCGCTCCCGTTGCCGCCGCCGGGGACACCCACCTGGGCGGGATCGCCGGAGTAGATCCCATACCACGCGACCTCGGTGATGAACGGTTGCGGCTCAATGCCGAAGACCTTCTTCATCCCCGACGCCGTCGGGTACGCATTCCTCGCCTTCAGGTCGGCCACGCTCGGGGCCAGACGATGGTCGTCGCTGACCTGCGGGGCGCCGATGGGCACCGTCGCGGGGAACGCCTGCACGTCCTTGTGTGCGTTGGTTGTTCGCGGGGTCGTCAACTGTGGATTGAGGCACAGCTGCAGGTCGAGCGCCACGGGCTCGGTCCGGTCGCGGCCGCGGTTCTCAACACCGCCCGCATCCACCACCGGCCGCCCCGTCCCGCTGGGCAGGCCCGCGCGGGGAGTCAGGTCCAGCACGCGCTCGCGATCGAACGCGTCGATCAGGTTCGCCGTCATGTGCGCGGCCATCTGCACCGCAAGCTCCGTGTTGCCGCCGTACACCAGCCCCTGCAGGAACGTCTCGTCCGCGCTGCCCGGCGGGGGATACGCCGCGTTGCCCGCATTGACGGTGGTCCACACGCCGGGGTACCAGTACTCGTCCGTGTACGGCGCGATCGAGTTGAGATACAGGCGGAAGATCAGCCGCACGGCCGTCTGGTAGTTGAAGAAGTCGTCGCGGGCCGGCAGGCGCCAGTCCAGCGGCAGCGCGCTGGTGTTGCCGTTGGGATACCGCTCCGGGTCGCTCGCCCGCGGAGCACGGTCGAATCTCCCATAGTTGCTGATCGCCGCCAGCGCGGCGGAGATGTCCGTGGACGCCGCCCCGAACGGGATCGTGCCGTCGGGGTTGAACTCGGGCGCGACCGATCCGTCCTTGATCGGACGGGCGTTGCTGACGGTCGTCAGCAGGTGGCGAACATCGGAGAAGACCGAGAGCAGCGCGGACCGGTTGCCGCTGGGCGTGTTCGGGGCATAGTCCGTGAATAGGCGCGTCGGGCCATACTCGTCGCGACCGACCATTTCCAGCGAGCGCGGCCGGTTGTCGCGCAGCGGGCTGTAGTCCCGATACTTGACCGGGTTCTGCACCCGCCCGCCCAGCGTGGCCTCCAGCCGCGAGAGCGTGTCGGAATCGTTCACGCCGAAGAAGGCCCGCAGCTCGAGCTCGTCGGCAAGGTCGAAGGGCGCCTGCGCGCCGTAGTAGCCGTAGCCGGTGGTGGGATTGACGAAGTACCGCTGCGCGTGGGCCGGAGAGGCATAGATCGAGTAGCCGCTCAGCCTCCGGGAGGGAAACAGGGCCACCGCGCCCGCGGGATAGTGGTTGGCCTGTTCGGTCTGGCCCCGTGAACGCCCGTCCAGCAGCGCGGTGTACGCCGAGCCGCCGACCTGGATCGCCGCGGGGAAGTTGTACGGGTTGCCCGCGACCGAGTAGTCGGCGGCGCCGAGCTCGGGCGAAGTCGTCGATCTGGGTTGCGGCAGTGCTACGTACGGAAGGTCATTCTGAGGAACCCCCGAGGCGAACAGGCCCGCGGAGACATCCGAGGTTCGAAGGATGCGCCGAACATTGATCTCCGCCGGGCTCGCGCCCGGGGGCACGGCCAGATCACGCGTCAGCCCCGGGCCGGTGGGCGAGAAGGACTGGCCACCCAACGTGAAGTCCGTCGCGGTGTTGACGTTCACCATCGCGCACGAGTCGATGCACCGGGCCGCGACAAAGATCCGAGCCCGGCCGCGCGGCGAGAGCATCGCCTTGGCGTAGGGCGTCGTGCCGAAGAGGTCCTTGATGTCGGCGATCTCGAACCAACGCGAGTCGAAGAAGCCGTCGCCGTCTGCGTCGGCCCACTGGTTGAAGGCGTACTCGTAGTCTGAGGGCTGGTAGCCCTCGTCGGCCACCGCCGGACGGAAGGCCCAAACTTGATTCATCGTCCAGTGGGCAGGGACGAGCGGGTTGGCCTGGCGCATGGTCACCGTGCCGGTCGCCCAGTCCAGGTCCGGATACATCTGCGGACCCACCGGCTGCGGCACTCCGGTGTCGCGGTTGTAGAGCGTCAGGCCGTACGACATCATGTTCTGCGTGAACCCCGGCCGGGCGTTGAATCCGCCGCGGCTTGGGCGGAGGTTGGCAAGGTTCACGAAGTTCCCGCGCGGCGAGAAGTTCGAGATGCTCCGCCAGTCGTGGCGATTGGCCAGATCCCCGGCGGAGTTGATGATCTGCGAGAGGCCGAGAAACTCCGGATCGAGCGCGGCCAGGTACGGATCTCCATACTCACGCGGATCCAGCGCGTTGAAGCTGCCCCAGTTGGTCGTCACACTGCCCGAGCCGGTCGGTGCATCGCCAAGCCGGATGCCCGTGCCGGTGGGAGAGAAGAGCGAGTACTCGAACAGAGTGTCGCCCGGCTGGAGGGGGCTGGGCTGGCCCGTGCGCGCGATGTCGGCGGGAGGAACCGAAATCTGGTGCCGGCTGGCAAGCGGAAAGGTGTACCCGCGAACTCGATCGATCCACTCCGCGTCGCCCGGGTTGCTCGGAATGCCGCGCCCGGTGAGTTCCGGATACGTCGCGAACGTCGCGTCCGCGATGATCCCCGCCAGGTACGCCCCGACGTCCTGGACCTGCTCGGCCGAGCGGGCGGCCTTCACGTTGGTCGCGCCCGCGCTCCGATCCGATTTGCCCAGCGTCGCGTACACCACCCCGATGATGGCCAGCAGCGCCAGCACGCCGACGACCATGAGCAGGATCGTGCCGCGCTCGCGCGGCGACGATCGCAGCAGGATGTGGGCCGCCAGTCGCGGATCCCAGCGCTCGCGCCGGCGGGATGGGGATGGTGTTCGCATGAGAAACTCTCCGAGTATCGGGCCCGATCAGGACGGCTTGCGCTGCTGCGAGGGAACCTGCACCACGAACTGGTAGGTCTGCTCGACGGCGGGGTTGGATGGGTCGGTCAGGGTGTACGTGAAACGGAGCAGGCGCGGCCACGGCCAGTCGAGCGTTGATGGATCGCGCGTCGCGTCCTGCGGGATGTACGACGGGTCCTGGTAGCCGAAGAACGAGTAGAGCGGCATCTGCCGCTGGCCCGCGACGTCCGTCGGGTGAGTGCCGGTGGGGTTCTGCTGGATCGGCCAGTGGATCAGCGCCGCCGGCACGGCCCGGTTCACGCCATTGAAGTGCTCGTCAACGACGGCGCCCGTTGCCGGGAAGGCGGAGACGGCCCGGTACGGATGGACCCCGTAGGGCGTGCCGTCGTCGCGAGTCAGGCCGTGCCAGATGATCCCGCCGTCGCCGGGTGTGAGCGTCTGGTTGAGCGGCGCGGCGTGAACATCGCCGAAACTCCACTCCACGATGAACTCGGTGCACCCGGGGGTGATCACCGAGGAACTGAGCATCGCCTGGTCCTGGCGGTGATAGGGCTCGTTGGCTGGGTACGGCGTGCCCAGGTGGGCCGGGTTGAGGTTGCCCGTGAAGTCCGGCGGCGCGGGGGCGTAGATCACCCGCTGCTCGTTGTACGCCGTGGCCTGATTGCCCGAGCGCCCCTGATCCGGCGTCGCCAGTGTGCCGCGATCGAAGAGCCACGGATCGTTCGAGGGCATCGCGCCGGCCATGGTCATCTTCTGCCCGTGGACGGTGTTGTCGAGCACCTGCGTCGAGGTGATCATCGCCTTGGGTGTGGGCTGCGAGATGAGCGGCAGCGTGTACCCCTGCTCGAAGTACAAATCGCTCGGGAGGAGATTGCCCTGATTCGAAGCCTGAGGATCGCGCCCCACGCCGATCACACGGGCCCGGATCAGGTTCAGGTCCACCGCGGCGACGTCCACCATCCCGTTGACAAACGACGGCCAGTCCGACGTTTCGCCCGGACGGGCGATCTCCCGGGTTCGCGGCAGCGTCAACTGGAACGCCGTCGGACCGCCCGCCCCGCTGGGCGGATCCTTGTAGCCCCATCCAAGAATGTCGGGAGCGGTGAGCCGGATCGGATCGACGCGGAAGATGCTCGCCGCCGCGGGCTGCAGGCCGATCTGCACGATCGAGTCTGGCCAGCGTGTCGCGTCGAGCAACCCGGGGAACACCGCCCCCGGGCCCGAGTTGGCCGTCCGCTGCGGGCGGGCCAGCACGGTGACATGCCGCAGCAGCGTCCAGGTGCCCGCGAAGCGATTGGGCCCGTTCTCCCCCAGCCCGCCGGTGCCCGCGCCCTGCCAGATGCGCGGCGAGGTGGTGTCGTGCCACATCGGATCGGAATGGATCGTCAGGTCCTCGTAGGAGTCCAGCCGCATCCCGTGCCCGTAGTAGATGCGGGCGGCCGCGCCGACGGCCGTGCGCCCGGGATACTGCGGCTCGCGGGCCGAGGTGTACGAGCCGTGCGCGAAGAACATGAACTCGTCCACGCGCCGGACCCCCGGCGCGGGGTTGCGGTCGTCGTTGGAAAGCCGAATCTCCCGCCCCTCCACGCCGTTCTCATACAGCCGCTTGTTGCGGATGACCATGAATCCGTCGCCGCCGTTGGCGATCGCGTCGATGTCCTTGCGGATCTGGCGCTCCAGCGTGTTCGCGGCCTCGCTCAGCGCGCTGATCCGGCGTCCCGCCTTGATCGTCTCGCCGGTGGAGGCGAAGAGTTTGGAGAGCCCCACCGCGATGAGCGCGACCGCGCCCACGGCGATGAGCATCTCGATGAGCGTGAACGCTCGCGCGATCCGCATGGCGGTGTGCAAACGCTGGAAGGGCCGACGAGTGGTGGGGGGGTGCTTCACTGGCCGCTCCTCCGGACGAGATCGACGATCGTGACGGCCACGGGCACCTGGGGCGTGAAACTCACCGACCACATCGCCCGCCGGACCTCGCCGTTGGGCGAGCCGTAGCCGACCATCTGCGTCGCGGGCGCGGCCCGCTCGGGTGCGATGCCGATCGGCGGATCGACTCGGATGTAGTCCCCGCCGGCAACGCCATCAAACGTCTGCGCGGCCACGCCCGGCTCGTTGCCAAAGCCGATCACCGTGTAGATGTTGCCGAGATTGTCCACGAGTTTCTGGCCCGGCTGCTTCATCTGCGCGAACAGCATCGGGAGCTGGGCCGAGAGGCCCGTGTCCACAAGCGCAAGGGGGATGTAGAGGCGATCGGTGTGGTTCATCGCCGGAACCGCCGGGTTGTACCAGAACTCCACCTCGCAGGAGTGGATGCCCGAGTACTTCAGGCCCCCCGCGCCGTTGGTGCCGTCGAAGGTGGGATTGCCATAGTTCGGCGCGTCGGGCGTGGGAAGTGGGCCGTCCTCGCCGATCGGCAGCCGGTCCCCGTCGAGAATCGCCCGGAGTACCGACTTGGGACGGCCCGTCGCGCCGTCGATCGGCGGGCGGATGCGCGAGTCCACGCGCCGAACGAAGACCACCGCCCGCAGGTCGTCCAGCTGGGGAGGGTGGTTGATGTAGTTGAAGCCCGAGACCCGCTGCACGGCAAAGTCCCACACAAACTGCGGATCGATGTCGGCCGACTGGGGATACAACCGCTGCTGCACCGGAAGGTCAACGCACGCCGTCACATCCGGCGGCGAGACAAACGTCACCGTGCGCAAGCCCGTTACCAGCGCGTTCGAGTTCGGAAACCCGATCTTCGCCACGCCCGTCGTCGGCTCGATCAGGCGAGTGAACCACTGCCCCTCACCGTACCACACCCCCGTCGCCCGCCGCGAGCCGACGCTGTACCCGCGCCCGAGGCCGTCGGAGATCGTCCCCGCGAAGGTCGGCGAGTAGCGCTCCCGGTTGCGGAGCATGTCCCACATCCACTCCGTCGCCCCGTCCACCCCGAAGGCCACGATGGCCGGGTGGCCCAGCGAGCACGGGGCGGCGCGGCAAACCGTCCCTTCGCCGAAGAAGTGCCCGTTCTGCGTCGCGCACTGCGCGGCGGTGATGATCGTGCATGAGGGATTGGTCACGGGCCGGCAGCACGCGCCGGGCCGCGGCTGCGGCGCGGGGAGCGGTGGCGGGGCGGGCGGGGCGGGTGTGGCCGCGAGCCCACCGCTCGGCAGCGCCCGCGACCACTGCGCCGCGGTCAGCGTGTCCTTGGCCGTGCCCGCCACCACCACGCCGGTGGAGGCGTCCACGCCCATCCGCTGCTCGCGGATCACCACCGGGAAGAGCACGCCCAGCCCCAGCACGCCCAGCGCAAGAATCATTATCGAGATCAGAATCTCCACCAGCGTGAACGCGCGCCCCACCCCGCGCACCACGCCCGGGACGAGGAGGCTCTGCGACGAATCCCGCGGATGCTCGATTCGGTTGACCGTTCTCATGGCTGCACCTCCAATCGGCGAAGCGCGCCGGAGTACCGATCGATACCGAATACCTTTGCGTTCGGCCTGTCCTGATCGTCCACCCGATTGTCGAAGTTCGTATCCCCCTCAACAAAGCGGGAGATCTTGTCGAGCAACGCGGCCGTCTGCCCGCCCACGTACTTCGGCACGTAGGTGGCGTACACCGGCAATCCGCCCGAGACATCCGGTCCCATGTA
Source organism: uncultured Phycisphaerales bacterium (assembly GCA_937871915.1). Classification (GTDB taxonomy): domain Bacteria; phylum Planctomycetota; class Phycisphaerae; order Phycisphaerales; family UBA1924; genus UBA4658. The sequence goes on along the minus strand of CALMPG010000075.1, from coordinate 38,953 downwards.
GAGACTGTCGGTGTCGCGATCCACGCGAAGGCCGAGCGCCGCCGCGAGCCGGTTCTCGTTGTACAACGCAACCTGCATCACCGGACGGGCCAGCACCATGTCGGAGCTCGCACGCCCCAGCACCCGCCGCTTGTCGCTCGCGGGGCTCGCCGGGGACACTCCCTGCGAGAGCACCTGGCGAACAAATCGAACGGGGTCCTCGGCCCGGTCCGCACGCGCCGCGGCCAGCGGACCCGTGCGGTTGGCCGATGAGTTTCGCGGGGAGAACACCAGCGCGGGCGTCGTGGACGAGCCGACGAGCTCCCCCGTCCCCGCCCGAAAGCGGACCATGAATGTCGATCGGCGGTAGCCGTCGGCCGCGCCCTCGACGTTGAAGAACCCCGTCTCGGGAAACACCCACTGCCGATTCGTGGCGGTCGTCGCCGTGTACGTGGTCGCCGTTCGCGGGCCGCCCGCGCCGTACCACATCTCCGTGAGCGAGTTGGCCGGCGCAAACCCGCGGACCATCCAGAACTTGGGGAGCGTCACCGCCGAGAATCCCGGCGCGGCCGCGAACACCTCGCGCCGGGTCAGGTCGTCCGACTGCGCGTTCACGGCGTTAAGGTCGGTCCAGTCGGTCAGGTCGCCCACCTTCACGCACGGCAGGATGGTCAGCCGGCCACCCGGCTCGAAGAAGAACACCGCCGCGCCGTCGGCCGCGCCGCTGGAGCGCACCGCGGCGTCGCGGGCCGCCCGCATCGCCGCCCGCAGCTGGCTCTCGGCCAGGCTCTCCTCGGAGGAGTAGATCATCGCCGAGAAGCTCGGCACCGCGATCAGCACCAGGATGATGATGAGCGTGATGACCACGAGCAGTTCGGTGATCGTGAACGCCGCTCGGGCCCGGGATGTGCGTGGATGTGGTTTCATCGGCCGACCTCCACGATGTTGTCCTTTACGGCCTCGGGGTTGTACACGCCGCCCTCATCGCCGAAGAGGCGATCGGGGCCGGCGGAAACAATGGCCCACTCGGCGGACTTGAGCTCGATGTTCGCCGGCGGATTCAGGTTGGTGGGATCGCCGCCGACGACGAACGGGATATTCCAATAGTGCACCTGCCCCGACTGCGCCGTGTTGGACTGCGGCCAGAAGTCCGGCAGCCACCGGTAGTAACGAATGGGCCGCGAGTTGATCGCAGTCCCGTCGGACCACCGATCGAGGATCGTGTGGGCGGCGCGGCTGCGCTGATTGGCCGGAGTGTTCCCGGTGATCGGCACGCGGGGCGAGAGCCGGTTCTGCCCCGAGCGGGTCTTCTGCAGAGTGGGGTCCACGATCGGTTCGTGCCTGCGGCCCCGCTTGGAAAACGTGCCGTCGTGGCTGGAGCTCGGGGCGGTGAACCCCAGCCCGTCCACACCGTCGTACAACTCATCGCACGATCCGGCCAGGTAGTACGGCAGCGAGTACTGGCTGTAGCACCGCCGATCGGTCGGGCCGGTGCTGCCGTTGAGCGTGGTGGTGGGGAGGTAGAGATCCGTGGTGGGCCAGACGAAGATGGTGCCGTTGATATCCACGGGCGCCCCGCCCGGTCCGCCCGCCGGATCGTCGATGACCAGCGGCGGGAGAAACCCGAACTCCTGCTTGAACTGCTCCACGCCGTTCTTGAGCGCGACGACCATCGCCCGCTCGGCCGTGACGTCGCCCGTCTTGCGGACCCTGCCCATCGCCAGCAGGATGATCGAGCCCAGCAGGGCGATGATGCCCAGCACGACCAACAGCTCGATCAGGGTGAAGGCTCGCCGGATGGTCGTTCTCATACGGCACCGCCCTGCTGGAGAGACTCGATCATGGCCACCAGCGGCAGGAACATCGACACCACGATGGTGCCGACCGCCCCGCCCAGGAACACGATGAGCAGCGGCTCGATGAGCTTGATCAGACCGCCCACCGCCACGTCCACCTCCTCGTCGTAGTTATCGGCGACCTTCAACAGCATCACGTCCATGTCGCCCGTCTCCTCGCCCACGTCGATCATGTTCACCACGATGGCGTCGCACACCTTGGCCTCGCGGAGCGGCCCGGCGAACGATTCGCCCTCGCGGATCGAGTCATGCACGTTGGTCAGGGCCTTCTCGAACACATAGTTGCCCGAGGTGTCGCGGGTGATCAGGATGGCCTCCAGGATGGGCACGCCCGCCGAGATCAGCGTGCCCAGCGTCCGCGTGAAGCGGGCCGTCACCGTCTTGCGGATGAGGTTGCCGAACAGCGGCATCCAGAACACCAGCGTGTCCAGGGCCGCGCGTCCGGGAGGGCTCTTCCTCGCGAGCTTGAAAAGAATCCAGATGATCAGCGGGGAGAAGATGACGTACACCCAGCCGGGCACCACCTGGCCCACGCCGTTGCCCGCCATCCAGCGGGAGATGTTGATGAGCACCCGCGTCAGCGCGGGCAGCGCCACGCCGAAGTCGCGGAAGATCTCCTCGAACTTCGGGATGATGAACACCATGATAAACGCCACGATCAGCACCGCGATCACCACGACCGCGATCGGGTAGATCATCGCCGCCCGGATCTTGCGCTTCAGACTCTCGGCCTTCTCCATGAACTCCGCAAGGCGCTGCAGGATGATGTCCAGCACGCCGCCCACCTCGCCCGCGGCCACCATCTTCGTGTACAGGCGGTTGAACGCCGAGGGGTGCTTGGCCATCGCGTCCGAGAGCGAGGTGCCGCCCTCGACATCCTCGCACACGCCCTCGAGCACGTTCTTGAGCTTGCCCGGCTTCTGCTGGCCCTCGAGAATCTGCAGCGAGCGGAGCAGCGGCAGGCCCGCGTCCTGCAGCGTCGAGAGCTGCCGTGTGAACGTCGTGAGGTGCTTGGCCTTCACGCCGCCGATGGAGAAGTTGAGTTCCTTCTTCTTCTTTTTCTTGGTGCCCCCCTGCTCGGCCGCGGCGGCCTTCTGCTTGTTCTTCTGCTCCCGCACGGACGTGGGGAAGAAGCCCTGACCCTTGATGCGCTGGATCGCTTCCTCGGTCGTGCCGGCCTCGACGGTGCCCTTCTGGGGTTTGCCGGCGGCGTTGAGGGCTTCGTACATGAACGTGGCCATGGTCGATCTCCAGAGAACCCCGGGCGAAGGCCGCGGGGCATTGTGTCTCGTCTGGTCTGTGGCCCGGGGCCCGCGCCCCGAGGCCCTCGGGCTCAGCCCTCTTCCGCGATCGTCTCGCGGACGACTTCGTCGATGGTGGTCAGGCCGTCGTAGATGGCCAGCAGGCCCGATTCGCGCAGCGTGCGCATACCGAACTTGCGGGCCTGATCCCGCAGCACGTTCGTGGACGCCTTCTTCATGATCAGGTCGCGCATCGTGTCGTTCATGGCCATGATCTCGAAGATCGCCAGCCGGCCCTTGTAGCCCGAGCCGTGGCAGTTCTCGCACCCCTTGCCCCGGAAGAGCTTGCGCCCCCCGATGTCCTCGGGCAGCAGGCCGAGTTCCATGAGCTCCTCCTCGCGCGGCTCGTACTGCTCCTTGCACTTGGTGCAGATGGTGCGGACCAGGCGCTGGGCCACGATCCCCTCGATCGTCGCCGTGAGCAGGAAGTTCTCGATCCCCAGGTCGAGCAGACGCAGGACGCTGCTCGGGGCGTCGTTGGTGTGCAGCGTGCTCAGCACGAGGTGGCCCGTCAGCGAGGCCTGCACCGCGATGTTGCCCGTTTCCAGGTCGCGGATCTCACCCACCAGGATGATGTCCGGGTCCTGACGCAGGAACGACCGCAGCAACCGCGCGAACGTCGTCTCCGTCTCCACGTTCACCTGGCACTGGCACAGCCCGTCGATGTCGTACTCCACCGGGTCCTCGGCGGTGAGGATCTTGGTCTCCATGTCGTTGAGCTCGGCCAGCGCGGCGTAGAGCGTCGTCGTCTTGCCCGAGCCGGTGGGGCCGGTGACGATGACGATCCCGTTGGGCCGGTTGATCAGCTTCCGGAAGTGCGTCAGGTCCTCCTCGCGGAGGCCGATGCGGTCGAGCTTGAGCTGCACGTTCGATCGATCGAGCACGCGCATCACGACGCTCTCGCCGTGCATCGTCGGCAGCACGCTCACGCGCAGATCCACCGGCGATCCGCCCAGGTTCAGCTCGATGCGTCCGTCTTGCGGCAAGCGGCGTTCGGCGATGTCGAGGTTCGCCATGACCTTGACGCGGCTGGTGATCGCCGGGCCGAGGTGCTTGGGGGGCGGGGTCATCTCGTAGAGCACGCCGTCGATGCGATATCGCATCTTGAACTCGCGCTCGAACGGCTCGAAGTGGATGTCCGAGGCCCGGTCCTTGATCGCCTGCAAGAGCACCAGGTTCAGCAGCTTGACGACCTTGTTGTCCTCGGCCGCCTCGCTCAGCGCATCCAGATCGATCGACTGGTTCGACTTGCCGACGAGCGCCTCGAACTTCTTGTCCTTGGCCAGCTCGGTCACCACGTCGGCGACGGCCTCGCCCTTGGCGTAGTGCTTCTTGATCAGCGCCTCGATCTGCGCGCCATCCGAAACCACCGCCTCCACGTTGAAGCCCATGAGCAGCCGAAGGTCGTCCACGGCCCGGAAGTTGTCCGGGGTCTTCATCGCCACCTTGAGCCGCTTGGACCGGGGGTTGTACTCGATCGGCACGATCTGGTACGACTGCACCGTCTCGGCCGCGAGCGAATCCCGAACATCGTCGGGCATCGTGAACGACGACAAATCGGTGTACGCCATCCCCGCCTGCCCTGCGACCGCCTCGGAGATGTCGCGCGTCGTGCAGTAGCCAAGCTCGATGAGAATCTGGCCGATCTGCACCTTGCCCGAACTCGACCTTCGGGTCTGCTGAATCGCCAGCGCTTCGTGGACCTGCTCGCGGGTCACCTTGCCCAGCTTGGTGAGCACGCGACCGATCTTCCGACCCTTGAGTTCAGCGGGATCTACTGGCATCGAGCGGAACCTCCCGCTCCACACCCAATCAAGTCCCGGGCGATCGGGACCCAAACCGCGCGTGGGGCGTCTTAGAAAGATATCGCAGCCGCGTCGGTCGCGGTTCCATAAACCACCCAACAGGGTACGTCACAATCGTTTCGTCATCTGGATTGTGCAACAAATCGATACGAACCGAACGCGACCTAGGCCGACTTGCTGGCTGCCCCACCCTTCTTCTCATCCCCCATGTCGCTGTCATCCATGTCCCACTCCGCGCGCCCGACGGTACGACCAAGCCTGTGCACCTTATCCCGAAGGTCCCCGGGGTTCTTGCTCTTGTCGATCATCTCCTCGGCCGAGATCATCCCCTTGGAATACAGCGCCCACAGGTGGTCGTCGAGCAACTGCATACCGAACCGTTTGCCGGTCTGGATCGACGAATCGATACGGAACGACTTGTTATCGCGGATGAGGTTGGCGATCGCAGGGGTTACCACGAGAAACTCGTATCCCGCAACCATGCCCGGCTGGTCCACCCGGGTCAGGAGCACCTGCGAGAGGATCGCCAACAAGGCCGTGGACAGCTGCACGCGAATCTGGTTCTGTTGCTGTTGGGGGAAGGCGTCCACCACGCGGTCGATCGTCTTGGCCGCGCCGGTGGTGTGCAGCGTGGCAAACACCAGGTGGCCGGTCTCGGCGGCACGCACGGCCGCCTCGATCGTCTCCAGGTCTCGCATTTCGCCCACGAGGATCACGTCCGGGTCCGAACGGAGCACGCGACGGAGGGCCTCGGCGAACGACGGCACGTCGTTGCCGACCTCACGCTGGTTGACGATCGACTTCTTGTGCTTGTGGTAATACTCGATGGGGTCTTCCATCGTGACGATGTGTCGATCGAGATTCGCGTTGACAAAGTCGATCATCGTCGCCAGCGAGGTGGTTTTCCCCGAACCCGTCGGCCCGGTCACGAGGAACATCCCTCGGGGACGCCGGATCAGTTCCCGGCACATCTCCGGCAGGCCGATCTGCTCGAACGTCAGCAGGCGGTTGGGGATCTGGCGGCAGACAATCGCCAGATCGCCACGCTGGCGGAAGATGGACACGCGGAAGCGGGCCGCGTCGCCGTAGGCAAAGCCGAAGTCGCACCCGCCCTCTTCCTGCAGCTCCTGCTGGGACCTCTCGCTGGTGATGGCCTTCATCAGCGAGACCATGTCGTCGGAGTCGAGGATCTTGGTCTGGAGGTTCCGCAGGCCGCCGTGGAGGCGGAGGGTCGGCGGCCGTCCGACCGTGAGATGCAAGTCGGAGGCGCCCAGCTTGATGACGGTGTCGAGAAGTCGGTCAATCTGAATCGAAGACATGGGGAGTTCCCGGTGTGAGTGTGAATCCTGAGACTACTTGCTGTCGCTCGATCCTTCGATCTGGGCCATGCGGGCGACCTCGCCCGGGGTGGTCACGCCCTTGAGAACCTTGATCTTCCCATCGGCCACCAGCGGCCTCATGCCGTTGGCGAGGGCCGCCTTGCGGACCTGATCGATCGGTGCGAGATTGAAGGCCATCTCCCGGATTTCCGAGTTCATGGTCATCATCTCGAAGATGGCCTGCCGGCCCCGATACCCGGTCTTGGAGCAGTTCGGGCAATCCTCGCCGGTGGGAAGCGTGCCGACGGCCTTCATGATCTTGCCCTTGGCCTCGTCGCTCGAGATGTCGCACAACTGCATGTACTTCGGATCGGGATTGTCGTCCAGCGCCTTGCACTGCTTGCACAGCACACGGATGAGCCGCTGGGCCATGATCGCCTGAATCGAAGATGCGACCAGGAAGGGCTTGATTCCCATGTCGATCAGCCGCGTGATCGCACTCGGGGCGTCGTTGGTGTGCAGCGTGGAGAATACCAGGTGGCCCGTGAGCGCGGCCTGGATGGCGATCTCGCCCACCTCCCGGTCGCGGATTTCTCCCACCAGAATGATGTTCGGCGCCTGGCGGAGCATGGTGCGGAGCACCATGCCAAAGGTAAGGCCGATCTTCTCGTTGATCTGCACCTGGTTGATCCCCTCGAAGTTGTACTCGATGGGGTCCTCGGCGGTGATGATCTTCTTGTCCGGCCGGTTGAGCACATCCAGCGCGGAATACAGCGTCGTCGTCTTGCCCGAGCCGGTGGGCCCGGTCACCAGGAAGATGCCGTTGGGCCGCCGGATGATGCGGTTGAAGGTCGCGAGGTTGTCCTCCTCAAAGCCGAGGTTGACCAGGCCGATCTTCACCGAGTCGGGGCGCAGAATACGCAGCACCACGCTCTCGCCGTGGTACGCGGGGCAGGCCGACACGCGGAAGTCCACCTGCGTCTCGTCCACCATGATCTTGATGCGCCCGTCCTGCGGCACGCGCTTCTCGGCGATGTTCATCCCCGCCATGAGTTTCATCCGGCTGAGCACCGAGTTCTGCATGCGCTTGGGCAGGTTGTCTCGCTCGATGCACACGCCGTCGATGCGATACCGCAGCCGCACCCGATCCGCCATCGGCTCGATGTGGATGTCGCTCGCCCGCATCTTCACCGCCTCGATGAGCATGCGGGTGCAGAGCTTCACGATCGGGGCGTCGTCGGCCGCCTGGTCGATCGACTTGTCCACCGAGCGATCCACCGAGCGGTCCACACTCTTGTCGATCGATTCCGTGACCAGCGACTTGCCCGCCTCCACCATCTTCACGTCGTCGGCGATGAGGCTCTTCTTGGGCACCTGCCCGCCGCCGGCAACCTGCCCGTTGAGCTTGTTCTCGATGTACCACTTGATCTGGCTCTTGGGCGCCAGGCGCGGCTCGAGCTCCGTGTTGAGCCGGAATCGGAGCAGATCCTGCGTTTCGATGTCCGTCGGGTCATGGATCACCAGTTGTAGCCGCCCGCCCGCCTTCGCCAGCGGCAGCACCAGGTGCTTCTTGATCAACTCCTCGGGCATGAGCTTGGAATCGACCTTCCCGGCCATGCTCGCCGCGGCCAGATCGACATACTCCATGCCGTGCTGGTTCGCCAGCGCCTTGGCGATCTGATCGTCCTTGGCGAAGCCCAACTCCACGAGCGTCTCGCCGACGCGCTTGCCGGACGACTTGCTCTTGGCAAGGGCCTCGTCGAGCTGCGCCTGGGTGACAAGGCCCCAGCCCACGAGGATTTCACCGATTTTCTTGCGAGATCGAGCCATAGGACGGGAGGGAACCAAAGCGATCGGGCCGAAAAACGAGACTGACAAGAACCCAGCGTACCACGGAATCGAGTCCGCGGAGCCCGGAGCCTTGATCCTAGCACCAATCACCCACCAAACCCGACGCCGAGCGGTCCGCGATTCAACTCCGCTTAGGATTGCACCTCGGATTGGTTGGAAGACCCGGCGTGGGGTGGAGGGGTCGGGCAATACGATTGAACGCACCATCATCTACAACCGCGGCCGGAATCGCCGGGCCAAAACGCCTGCTTATCACCGCCGGCCCCACGCACGAGCCGATCGACGCCGTGCGATACATCGGAAACCGGTCCTCGGGACGGCTGGGCATCGCCCTCGCCGATGAAGCCGCGGCCCGTGGATGGCGGGTGGCGTTGCTGCTCGGCCCCAGCGCTCTGACGCCCAAGAGTTCGCGGGTCGAGGTCGTTCGGTTCCGGACGACCGCCGACCTTGAGGCTCTCCTTCGGGTCAAGCTCGACGAGGCGGATGTGCTTGTCATGGCCGCGGCCGTGGCCGACTTCCGTCCCAAGACCGGAACGGTGGGGGGTGCCCAGGCCAAACTGCGTCGCAACGACGGAGCCGGCGGCGGGCTCACCCTGGAACTCGAGCCCACCCCGGACCTTCTCGCGGGGTGTGCCAAGGCGCGCCGGGCCGATCAGATACTCGTGGGCTTTGCCCTTGAGCCGGGCGCAACCCTGCTGGCCTCCGCGGAATCCAAACTGCGCCGCAAGGGAGTGGACTTGATCGTCGCCAATGCATTGGACACCATGGACGCTCCAGCAGTGGAGGCGACGGTCGTCGGCCCGGCGGGTATCGTCGCTCGCACGCCGGGCTCGATGACCAAAGAGCTCTTCGCGCCCTGGTTGCTGGACGTCATCGCGAAACACGCCGCCGATTCTCGGCCCACGGAGACGAATCCCTCGTGAAGGACCGCCACCCCGGACACTCCGATCGCCCACGCCAGGCATCTCGTTCGCCCGAGGGCGAGAAGCGATTCATCGCGCGCGGCGTACGACTCATCCACGAGGACGACGACCTCATCGTCGTGGACAAGCCCACGGGCATGGTCACCGCCGACCCGTCCCGGGCCGCCGCCCCCGGAAGCGGAGCCCGCCCGTCCGCCCGCGAGGGTGACACGCTCTTCGACTACGTCAAGAAACACGTCCGCTCCGACATCGGCGTCCGCAAGTCGCGCCGCCGAAACGATGATCTCGGCCGCCGCTCCCAGCCCGGACGGGTCTGGGTTATCCACCGCCTCGACAAGGAGGCCTCGGGCCTGCTCGTGTTCGCAAAGTCCGAGCGGGCCTTCGACTCGCTCAAGGAGCAGTTCCGCACCAAGGCCGCGCACCGAGTCTACTACGCCGTCGCGGAGGGGGAGATCGGCCCGCCCCGCTCCAGCGGCACGCGTGAGTCGATGATCTTCGAGGACCGCGGCCCCGGACCGCGAAAGAGTGTGCGGGGGGGCGGGAGCGGGGATCGCGAGCACGACGATGGCAAGCGCCCCGCGATCACCCACTGGCAGGTCGTGGGCGTGGGCCAGGGCCGCTCGCTGCTGCGAGTGCAGCTGGAAACCGGCCGCAAGAACCAGATCCGCATCCACATGCAGGAACTCGGCCACTCCCTTGTCGGCGATCGACGCTTCGGGGCCACGACTAATCCGATCGATCGACTCGGCCTCCACGCGGCCGAGTTGGGCTTCGACCACCCAGGCACCGGCGCTCCCGTGCGGTACGTTTCGCCGGCCCCACCCGGGTTCTTCCGTGCCGTCGGCCTGAAACCGGCCGACGCGGGCAGCGGAACCTCCGCGGGAAAGGACGCTCTCCCCGCAACAAAGACCAGGGCCGTAGCACCGGGCGACCCCGAGCCCAAGCACGACACCTCCTGGAACGAGGTCGCCGGGTGGTACGACACACTCCTCGAAGACCGCGGCAGCGACCACTACGAGCAGGTGATCCTGCCCGGTGTGCTCGACCTGCTCGGCGTGCGGCCGGGGCAGCGCGTGCTGGACGTCGCCTGCGGTCAGGGCATCCTCGCCCGTCGCCTCGCTGCCGCCGGCGCGAGGGTTACCGGTGTTGACGCCGCGCCCAAACTCATCGAGGCCGCCAGGGCCCGCTCGCCCGGGATCGAGTACCACGCCGGCGACGCCCGCTCGCTTGGCGCTCTGCGTCTTTCCGGTTTCGATGCCGCGGCCTGCGTCATGGCCCTCTCCAACATCGACGCCCTCGACGTCGCCCTTGGCGGCGTGGCCGACGCGTTGCGCCCCGGCGGCGTCTTCGCGGCCGTCATCGTTCACCCCGCGTTCCGCGCCCCCGGCGAGAGCCACTGGGGGTGGGACGACAAGGCCAAGCGGCAGTTCCGGCGAGTCGACGCGTACCTCACGCCATTCCGCAAGGACGTGAAGATGCACCCCGGGAAGGCGGCTCAGGGCAGGTCCGGCGGCGAGATCGTCACGCCCACCTTCCACCGCCCGATCGGCGTGTACGTCCGCGCCCTCGTGGCCGCGGGCCTGCTCATCACCGATCTGCGCGAGTGGGTGAGCCAGCGCGAGGCCACCTCCGGCCCTCGCGCACCCGAAGAGAACCGAACGCGGCTCGAGATCCCGCTGTTCCTGGGGATCCGTGCGGTGAAGGGAACTTCAACAAAGTAGGCCTGTGCGGCACGGGCTGTCAGCCCCCTTCGTCCTCGCCCTCGTACGCACACCCGCACCGAGCCGTCTCGAAGAGTTCCAACTTGCTCAACCCCGGCAGCCCGGGCCTGAGCCTCCGCCAGCACCATCGCACGATAACCTCCGCCGTCGGGCACGAAAGCCCCTCGAGATCGTTGAGATACTGGTGGTCGAGCTCCTTGATCAGCGGATCCACCACGGCCCGAAGATCGGCAAAGTCCATGACCCAGCCCGTGCGCGGCTGCACACGCCCGCGCACGTGCACCACCAGCCGATACGAGTGCCCATGCACGCGCCGACACTTGTGCCCCGGCGGGGCCTCGGGCAGGCTGTGGGCCGCCTCGAAATGAAACTCTCGGAAAACAGTCATCGGCGACACACCTCGCGATCAGCCCCCCGCGCTCCCCTCGCCCCCGGGAAGCGTCATGCTCCACGGATCGAGGTACTTGTCGATGTCCTCACGCGTGATCGCCTTCCCCGCGTTGTCGGTCTGTCCCACGACCGTCTCGTAGGCGAGTTGCCGCACGGTCTTGCCCTGCTTGAACGCATCCTTCGCCAGCGCGGCCGACTTGTCGTACCCGATCACCGGCACCAGGCTCGTGCACATCGCCAGCGATCCTTCGATCAACCCTTTGCAGCGGGCCTCGTCGGGGGCCAGGCCGTCGAGCAGGTTGTCCGTGAACACGTGGCACGATTGCGTGAGCAGGTGGATCGATTCGATCAGGTTCGCGGCCATCATGGGCATCGCGACGTTCAGGTCCAGCAGCGAGCCGACTCCGCCGAATCCGCCCATGCACACGGCCTGGTCGTTCCCGACGACCTGGCACGCGGCCATGATCACCGCCTCGCAGATCACCGGGTTCACCTTTCCCGGCATGATGCTCGAACCCGGCTGCACCGCGGGCACAATCAACTCGCCGATCCCGCAGCGCGGCCCCGATCCAAGCCATCGGATGTCGTTGGCAATTTTCGACAGGCTGACCGCGATCACGCGCAGTTGCCCGGAGGTCTCCACGATCGCGTCCTTGGCGTGCTGGGCCTCGAAGTGGTTCGCGGCCTCGCGGAAGTGAACGCCCGTGCGTTTGATGAGCTCCGCGGAAACCATCGCTCCGAACTGCTCGTGGGCGTTGATCCCCGTGCCGACGGCCGTGCCCCCGATCGCCAGCTCCGACAGCGCGTGCAGCGCCCTATGCAGCCGCTCCTCCCCATGGCGCATCTGCGAGGCATATCCCGAGAACTCCTGCCCCAGCCGGATCGGCGTCGCGTCCTGCAGGTGGGTCCGCCCGATCTTGACGATGGTGTCCCACGCCTTCGCGTGACGCTCCAACCGCTCGGCGATCTTCTTCACCGCCGGCAGCAGCTCGTTCTGGATCATCACGGCCGCGGCGATGTGCATCGCCGTTGGGAACGTGTCGTTGGACGACTGCCCCATGTTCACATGATCGTTGGGGTGGACCCCGCCCTCCCTCAGATACCCGGGGTCCTTCGACGAACCGATCGGCTTGTGCAGCCGCACGCACACGATGTTCGCCACCACCTCGTTCACGTTCATGTTCGTCGAGGTGCCCGATCCGGTCTGGAAGATGTCGATCGGGAAGTGCGGCGGCAGCCCGCCCATCGCCGGAAGCCCATCCTCGATCTCGCGGCACGCCTCGCCGATCGCCCGCGTCCTCGCCTCGTCCAACCGCCCGAGCTTCTGGTTCACCGCCGCGCACGCGGACTTCAAGATCGCGTACGCCCGGATGATCTGTGCCGGAACCGTCCGACCTGACATGGGGAAGTTCAGCACCGCTCGCTGCGTCGAAGCCCCGTACAACGCCCCCGCGGGAACCTCCATCGGCCCCATCGTGTCCTTTTCGGTGCGGGTCTTGACAGTCGTTGGCGCGGTCGAGGTGGGCGGGGTCGTCATGGCCGTTTCCTTGATGGAGAGTCGGGGCCGAGATGATAGATCGGGGGGGCACACCATTCGCGGTCGCGCTTCGATCAGGCCCAACTTGAGGCGAACTCGTCGGGACCACCATGTATTTCCGAACGGTGCACCCCCGAACCAGCGGGCTCCCGGTGGAGTCCCCTGAGCAGTTCGTGCGGGCCCGCTTCACTCCGTCCGGGAACCGCCCGAAAAGCTCCTGTCCCGTTTCTCCAAAGATCGGAGCCACGCCATGTCGTTGTTTTCCCGTCTGATCAACCGTCTCGAATGCCAGTCTGAAACCACCGGCGACCGCCCGCGCTCGACAACACCGTGGGTCGTCGCCACCGGCATGGTGTTGTTCGCTCTGCTGGATGCTTCCTGCATGGAAACCACCACGCAGAGCCGTGCCGTCAAGGGCGACGGCACGCCCGACGGTCTCGCGTGGAATCCGCGCGCCGCAACCGGCTCGGAATGGACGATCGATGACGTCGAGGGCAACACTCGGTCATGGGCCATGGGCCCGAGCCCCGCTGCCGGCCAGACCATCGTGGACTTCTTCGCCCCGGCTCACTTCCAGGCTCCCGACTCGATCCGGCCGAACAGTGCCCAACCCCTCACGCTCACGCAGACGACCACCGTCGTCGCTGCGCCCACACAATCTCGGCCCACCGTCGCGGCGATCTCCGCTCCGACGATCGTCTCCATCATCACCCCCGGCAGATCGCGAACCGGCTCTCTCGCCGACTCTTCCAAGCGTGCCACGGCCGCGAAGCTGGCCGAAGCCCAGGCCGCCGCGTATCTCCAGACCCTCAACGTCTGCCAGGCCCCGGTCCCCGCCGGCGCCGTCGCCGGCACCCCGACCGTCCCGTCCACCATATCGAGCGACCCCACCCCGCGTCCGCTCGCCGTGAGCGATGGACCCACCCAACCGCGCCCGCAACCGGAGCCTGCGTCCTCCGTGATCATCGCCACGACCGTCCCGCCCGTAGCGCACACACAGCCCGAGCCCGTGGCCGCCGCCGCCGCCATGGCGCCCATCCACATCCCCGCAGAGCGCCCCGTCTGGACCGGCCTTCTCGGACTCGCCCTCGGAGTCGCGGCCTTCGGCGCGGGGTTCCTGACCCTCGGCCTCGCCTACTCCCACGCCCGCACCACCGATCGCAACGGACGACCCCGCCGCTCGCTCACGCTCCGCACCCGCCTCACACTCGGCTTCGGCGCCATGGCCACCCTCGGCCTCACCGCCTGCGCCCTCGCCGCGGCCATGATGGTCGCAAGCGTCTCGGGGGCCGTGCAGATTGCCGCCTGTGCCGTCGTCTCGATCGTCGCTCCCATCGGGCTCTGGATGTGGCTCTACTCCGCCTTCGTCGAGCCCATCGCCCAGGCCTCGGAGGCCGTCGCCGCCATCGCCACGGGCGACCTGCTGCGCGCTCCCCTCAACTCCACCACCCGCGACGAGTGCGGCGAACTTTGCCGCGGCATCGACCGTCTCGCCGCGACCGTGCGAGACGCCCTCACCGAGGTCGCCATCTCCACCACCGCCGTCTCCGGCGCGGCCAACCAGATCGCCTCCGGCTCGCAGCGGATGGCCGATTCCGTCGGTTCCGTCATGCAGAAGTGCTCCGACGCCGCGACGACCGCCTCCGACGCCAGCCTCGCCGTCGTCGAGGGCCAGGAGGCTCTCCGCGATACCGCCGACGACATTCGCTGCGTCAACAAGATCGCGTCCAACCAGACCCAGGGCGCTCAGGCCATCCTCAATGGCGCCGATCGCACCGCCAAGCTCGTGCAGCTGATCGAAGACCTCGCCGACCGCTCCCACCTCGTCGCGCTCAACGCCTCCGTCGAAGCCTCCCGCTCCGGCGCCGCCAGCGGCCCCTTCGGCCAGCTCGCCGAGGAAGCCCGCCGTGTCGCCGAGCGTGCCCAGAGCGCGGTCGCCGAAGCCTCCCGCACCGTCGAGTCGCTCGACGCCGAGGCCCATGTCGTCCGCGAGCAGGCGACCCAGACCTCCATCCACGCCCGCCACGGCGCGGGGCAGGCCGAGACCGCCAACAACGACCTCGCCCGCATCGTCGGCCGCACCCACGAGGTGGCCGGCGCCACCCGCGCGGCCGCCACGACCGCGCGTGAGGCCGGTGCCGATGCCGTTCAGTCAGCGGCCATCGCCGCCCAGCTCGCCAGCCGTGCCAGCGACATCATGGCTGTGCTCGGCCGATTCAAGCTCGGCACCGAGAAACTGATCCGACAGGCCCCGGCAAACTCCGTCGCGACTCCCGCCGATCGCCCATAGCCTCACGCCCGAGTCCCCTCGGCCAGCGGAGGCATCTTGGCGAAGCAGCGGACCAACGAACCACCCGCCACACGACGTTCCCAGTTGCCGCGCGGCGTGTACAGCGAGCTGCACCTGCACCTCGGCGGGGCGATCCTTCCGAACATCCTCTATTCCTATCTGCGCCGGCAGGTCGGCGCCCAGAACGGCACGCACCCGCTCCTCCGCCGCTTCCCCACCCACGAGACCTTCGAGGCCTTCTTCGCCCGCAGGCACAAGTCGCTGACCGACTACCTCCGCATGCACACGCTCGTGGAGGAGATCCAGCGCTCCCACTCGCTCCGCTACTTCATCCAGAAACTCGTCCGCGGCGCGGTCCTCTTCGACAATCTCGCCTACATGGAACTGCGCTACACGCCCTACTTCCGCACCGACGGACACCTCGACGAGGCCCAGCGGATCCGCCAGATGGACGAGGTCGTCCAGACCATCGCCGAGGCCGCCGTCAGCCAGCCGGAGTATCCGCTGGTCTTCCGGCAGATCCTCTGCATCCACAGCAAGCTCTCGCCTCGTGTCAACCGGGCCATCGTGGACCTCGCCATCGCCCACGCGCCCCGACCCACGAGCCGCAGCGCTGCCACCTCGCCCGTCGTCGCCATCGACATCGCCGGGCCCGACGAGTTGTACCGCACCCGTCTGCCCGAGATCATCTCCCTCCTCAAACTCGCCCGCAAGCGAGGCCTCCACACCACCGGGCACGTCTTCGAGACCTCTCAGGGGCTCCACCCCGAGCTCCTTCCCCACCTCGACCGCATCGGCCACGGCATCCAGATCCCCATCCGCCACCCGGGTCTCCTTCGCGACGTCGCCAAACGCGGCCAGTGCCTCGAGGTCTGCCCGACCACCTACATCCGCACCGGCACGCTCAAGGCCTACGACGAACTCCGCGTCGTCCTCGCCCGCTGCTTCGACGCCGGCGTCCCCATCGCCATCTGCACCGACAACAGCGGCATGCACCAGGTCCGCCTCCCCATGGAGTTCGAGAACCTCCTCGTCCGCGACATCATCGACTTCCACCAGATGGAGGCCTGCCACAAGGCCGCGTTCGACCATGCGTTTGGCTGGAACGGCGTGGCCAGAGAACTCTGATCAGAGTCGAGCGGCACAGCCGGCGTTCCGACAAGGGGTGGCCAGAGCGATCCGCGGGCCGCAACACTCATACGATCTCTTTGTGGAGCAGCCAGGTCGAGCAGCTGATCCGCGAGGGATCAGACCAATACACAGCGCGGGTCACCATTCCATCGCCGGAGCTCGCCCGAACACCCTCAGGCCACCGGACCGGATGAGCACCACGCGGGTCAGACGCGAGAGTTCAGAACCGCTGGCCACGCATCCACCCGCGAACTCGGCGGTCAAGGTATTCGGGCTTCTCAATGTTCGCCGGGTCCGCTTGTTCCCGGCCGTGTCCCGTCGTTCGCTCGACAACGTTCAGCGTTTCACGTCCCGGTACGCTGCGTGGCATTCCTTGCACGACACCGCCACAAGTTTCCACCGGCGCTCGAGCTGCTCGGCGGACGCGTGCGAGGCCAGCCCGTCTTCCAGGGCCGTTGCCGCCCCGATCGACTCTGCCAGCCGGCGCCGAAACTCGTCCCCGAGCCTTTGAGCGCGCACATCCTCGCCCCCGAAGCGCAGCTGGTCCGCCAACCGCCCCGCCTCGGCCGCGGGCACCAGGTCCGGGTGGTCCGCGGGCGTGGTCCACCCCGCGGCGCGAATCTGCCCGAGGTGCTCGAAGGCCTCGTCAATCTGCACCATCGCCCCGGTGATGCCCTCGGGCTTGCGAACCGCGGGGAAATCGGCCGGCGCGCCGTCGAGCGCCGCCACACTCGCCACCACCGCGTGGGCCACGCACGCGTACAACCCCGTGTAGTTCGGGGCCGTCCCCGCGGCCTTCATGAACGCGACGCCCTCCTCGGGCGTGACCTCCCCGAGCGTCACGGCGATTGCCGCCGCCGCCGCCGGGCTCCGATGCTTTCCGTGGTGGCAGTGAACATAGATCGGCCCGGGCAGGTCCCGCACCGCTCGCGCCAGTTCCAGTTGTTGCTCACGCGTCGCCTCGGCGTACGTGATCGGAATATGGACGTATCGAATGCCCCGTGCGGCCGCCCGCTCAACGTCGGGCGAGGCCCCGTCCACCGAGATGATCGTCCGGACACCCATCGACCTGAGCTCATCGAACGCCGCTTCGCTCTCCGGAACCGCCCCGGAGATCACTTTGGATCCGATGTGATGCACGTTGTGCAAGGCATGCGATGCGGCCGGCCCAGTGGCCCCGGCCTTCGGATTGTTCAGATCGCACCGCGCCGCCGCGCCACCGGGCACGCCGGGCGAGGTGGACACGCGATCTCCCGAACCGGAAGAACATCCGGCCAAGACTGCGGCTGACACGAACACGGCGACGGACCCGAGGACGTTGTGACCCATGGTCAGGATCATACCGAATCCAACCGCGCCGGTCGCAACACCGGCAAACTATCGCCCGCGAAACGTCATCGCCGGCTCCACGCCGAAAACCCGGCGAAGCCCCAGCATCGACGCGACCACGCAGATCGCCAGAACCGCCCCGCCCGCCCCCACGAGCGACTGCCACAGGGCAAGGTACGGCAGCGTGTCGGTCAGCATGTACTTGCCCATCGCACACGAGACCCCGATGCCCAGCCCATACCCCAGCGACCCGCACACCATGGCCTGCACGATCACCATGCCCGTGATGGTCGCCCGCTGGGCCCCCATCGCCGTCAACAGCGCGTACGCCCACGCGTTTTCCGCGGTGAACAGGTAGAACAGCAGCGCGCTCACCGACACGCCGACAACAAGCCCAACCCCCACCATGAACGCGATCCGATCGACCACCCCGGTGGTCCGCACGAAGTACCAGTACGTGTCGTCGGAAAACTGCTTCGCGGTCCGCGCCCGCAAACCGGTCGCCTGGTTTATCGCCCCGGCCAGTGCCGCGTGGTCCACCCCCGGCTTGGCGTGGACGAGCACGTACGAGGGCAGATTCCGCTGCGGTGGGGCGATCGTGAGCGCCCGACTGGCCGTCATGAAGAACACCGGCCGGGCCAGAAACTGCGGGCCCAGTTTCGCCAGCCCGCCCACAACCAGCCGATGGTCGTTCACAAAGAACTCATCCCCGGTCTCCAGCGGCCTCGTCTGGGCCTCGTGCGGCGACGACCGATCCGGCAGCGGATGGGCCCGCGGATCCTCCGGCGTCTTGAGCAGGCTCGACGCCGACAGTGTGTCCACGATCACGGTGTCGAGCGCCCGCAGACACTCGATGCTCCCCTCGACGACATTCGCCGGGGCGCCCACAAACGTCGCATCGTCCAGCCCCATCACCAGCGCCGAGCGAAACGCCCCGCCGGGGAGCTTCACCGGCAGCGTCATGTAGATCAGCGGCGTGGCCCACTCCACGCCCTCCACGCCCCGCACGCGATCCAGCGCGGTCGCGGACAGCCCCGACGGCCCATCCACGTACTCCACCGCCGGGTCCATCACCCAGATGTCGGCCAGCGGAATGTCCGTGATCTGGGCGTACGTCCTTTCCATCATCCCGTTGAACATCCCCAGCATGTGCGAGATGAGAAACGTGCTCAGGAAGATGCCCAGCACCACGCCCAGACACTTGGTGGCATCGCCGAAGAGCATCTGGAGCGCGACACGGATCACGGGCAATCCTACAGCCAGACTTCATTCCATCGAGCGCGTCCGGGCGCACAGAGTCAGCTCCGGAGTGCTCCCCGGTGCCTCCGTGCCACCCGCGATCACCCAGGGGGCCCCCTCGACTATCGGGCAAACTCAACCGCGCGCGTCTCCCGCAGCACCGTCACCCGGATCTCCCCGGGGAACGTCATCTCCTCGGACACCTTCTTGGCGATATCGAACGCGATCTTCTGGGCCTCATCGTCATTGACCCGCTTGGCGTCCACCATCACCCGAACCTCGCGCCCGGCCTGGATCGCGAACGCCTCCGTCACGCCCGGCTGCCGCAGCGCGATGTCCTGCAGCTCGTTGAGACGCTGGATGTACTTCTCCATGCTCTCCCGGCGAGCGCCCGGTCGCGCCGAGGAGATCGCATCCGCAGCCATGACGATCGGCGTGTAGAAGGTCGTCGAGGGAATGTCCCCGTGGTGCCCGCCGATGGCGTTCAGCACGGCCTCCTTCTCCCCGAACTGTTTCGCGAAGTCCATGCCGATCTTCGGATGCCCGCCTTCCATCTCGTGGTCCATCGCCTTGCCGATGTCGTGGAGGAATCCGCACCGCCGGGCCAGCGCTCCGTCCAGGCCCAGCTGATCCGCGATCATCTGCGAGATGTACGCCACCTCCACCGAGTGCCGCAGCACGTTCTGCCCGTACGAGGTGCGGAACGAGAGTTTCCCCATCGCCTCCGAGATCTTGGGGTGGATCCCCCGCATGTTGGTCTCGAGCACCGCGTCCTTGCCGGACTTGATGACCCGCTCCTCCATCTCGCTCTTGACCTTCTCGACGACTTCTTCGATCCGCGTGGGGTGCATGCGCCCGTCGGCGATGAGCCGGTTGAGGGACTCTACGGCGATGGCCTGTCGGATCTTGTCGAAGCAGGAGACCACGATGACGCCGGGGGTGTCGTCCACGATGATGTCCACACCCGTGGCCTTCTCGATGGCCCGAATGTTCCGGCCTTCGCGCCCGATGATGCGGCCCTTCATGTCGTCGGAGGGGATAGGAACGGCGCGGACCGTGCTCTCCGCCGTGTGCTCGCTGGCGTACCGCTGCACCGCCATCAGCGTGATCTCCTGGGCCTTTCCCTTCGCCTCGGCTGTCGCCTCTTCCACCAACTTGGCGACGATCTTCGACGTCTCGTGCCGGGCGTCATCTTCCACCCGCTGCAAGACCTCCCGCTTGGCCTCTTCCGGCGTCCACCCCGAGATCTGGAACAGCTTGTCCTTCTGCTGCTGCAGGACCTGTTCGATCTCCTCGTTCTTCGTATCCAGCGCGGCCGCCTTCGCGTCCAATCCGGTCTCCTTGACCTTCAACTGTTCCGTCAGCCGCGTCACCTGCTCCTCCTTCGAGGTCAGGGTTTCCAGCTTCTTGTCGATCAGGTCCTCGCGCTTGGCTATCCGCTTTTCCGCCTCGCGCATCTCGGCCCGGGATTTCTCCTGCTCCGCGTCGATGGAACTCTTCCGCTCCAGCGCCAGCCGATCCCCTTCCACCTTCGCCCGCTCCGCGATCGTCTTCGCCTCCGACTCGGCCCTCGACTTGATCTCCGCGGCCTCGGACTTGGCCCGAGCAAGCGTCTGGCCTCGCATGGCCGTGACGACAAACGCACCGACGATCAGCCCCACGACCAGGGCGGCGGCGGCTATCCCGATGCTCAGGCCGTCGATTGCCGCGAGCGTGACCGGGAGCACAGTGAGAGGCTGGGGCATCGAAAGGGGCCCTCCGAAAGACGCGCGCGAGCAATGCTCGCGGGCGGGACTGGTCCCGCGCGGAGGGCTGGGGCATCATGGCCGGCGAGCGGCCACGACCCGAGGTCGGCTCGTTCTCAGATCGAGTGCGGCGTCCAAGGAAGTGCGGCAGCGTCCACCCGCCCGGAGAGACGGATGGCAACACCCGGTGGTCCGCCGTCGTGGGCGGTTCCGGGGAAGGTCCGATCGTTCTGAATGACTGCTCGCTGCGCCAAGGGAAGTGCACTCTCGATCTATCCCGGCGTCGGGCAACACCCGCTACCGGGGCGTTTCCGGGGCCTGACGTGGAGCGCTACAGCGCATCGACGCGCTCGATCCCGAAAACACTGAAAACAGCCGCCCCGGCAGACACGCCGCGCGAGGTGGTGAATAAACACCCGGCGACGTGCCGGGCGTGGTGCGTATTAGAGCAAGTTGTTAGGAAAAGGTCAAGCCGCCCGGGACATGGGGGCCACGGGTTGGGCGGTTTGCAGCCGCTGGGCATACTCCGTGAACAGGTCCACCACGAACTGGCGGTGCGAGGCGTTATGGGTAAAGTCAAACGCCAGACCCGCGTAGAGGTTGTGGGCCGAGTCGATGTGAGTATGGGCAAGCCGGGTCGTGACCCCGATCGGGGCCGGGATGTCCGGCCGCAGGTCAACCCGCAGCCAGATGTACGGTCGGGCATCCAGCGCCCGCCCCTCATCCGGGCTGAGCAGCAGGCCCAGGCCGCCCCCCGAGATGTTCAGCAGATTGGCCTTGAACATGGGCCCAACCTTGGGCAGCATGATCGAGTCCGGGTCTTCCAGCTCGTAGTCCATGATGTCCCCGCGGGTCGTCAGGTCCCGGATCTGGGCCCGGTTGGCGGCCTCGGCCGCGACGACCGATGTCGGGTCCATCAGCGGCCAGCACTGCACCGAAGGCAGCCGCAGGTCCACCGTGGATGTCCGGTAAAACCCTCGGCGGGTGCACCTCTCCACATGGTCAGGCATGTGCAGCACCAGCAGCCGGCCGCCCCCGCCCGCGAGCCGGGGACCGTCCGCGTGACCCATCGTCCGTGTGTGGAACATCCACCGGTTCTGCCCGACAGTCATCGCGGCGATCAGCCGGATATTGGCCGACAGTGGGATCGTCGATCCGCAGGCGGCCGGCGGCTCGACGATGATCGCGTCGTCGCGCAAGTGCACGATCTTCACGCGCCACGCCAGGTCGGACCCGCGATCTCCCTCCCCGCCGTCCAAGGCCAGGCCTCGGTCAACGGTGATCTCCAGCGCACCGCCGCGCTCGTAGACCTTGCGGAGGCAGTCGCGCCAATGTTCGGTGCGGGAGCGTGATGCTGGCACGGGAGTTCTCGCGATGAGGGGTGGTCGGTGCTGAACGCGGCCGCCAATGCGACGTGCCGTTGGCGATGGATCGGCCCCGAAGGTGGGGGGCTTTGGCACCGGCGCACGAATGGCCGTTCACGGCGCTGAGTGGGGGGGCTGCGTGGCCCACGCAGGGCCACGGTGCCTTATCAGACGGCGGGCGGGCCGGACCAGCCCGGCTATCGGCCCGGACGCTCTTCGCGCAAGGCCCGGTCCAGTTCCCGCAAAGACCCCTGTGCCGCCGCCGCGTCCGACGTGCTCGGTTCTCGCCCGCCAAACCGCGCGTCATAGTGATACCTCGCCAGCCGCGCCAGTGCTCCCGATGTCCGCGGCGCCGATCCCGCCAGCGAGACGGCGAACCTGGCCGGAGGCACGACCTCCGGCTTGGGAATCCCGGCCCGATCCAGCGCCCGAAGGGCCCTCGCGTACACCCCCGACGGACGCTCCGGCACATACCCATACTGGCGCGCCAGCGGAGAGCGCGGACGCGGCCGCCACCGTCGCCACAGCAACCCGCCCAGCAGCATGAACGCGATCGCCCCCACAGCGAGCCCCGGCGACCATCGCAGCCACCACGGCATGCGGCTCGGATCCGCCACCATCGTCTTGACCCACGCCACCCACCGATCGCCCCACACCACCAGCTGGGGCGTGACATCGGTTTCCGAGAACATCCCGCCGCCGCGTCGCTTGCTCGACAGGTTGTCGAACGCCACAAACGAACTCGACCAGCCGAACTCCAGGGTCTCGTACCACGCCCGCGCGCTCGACAGAAGGCCGCGCACCGGGTGGTGGATCCGATCGATCTCCGCCGGCGGCGACGGATCGAATCGCTCCCATCGCCCACGCCCGGTCTCGGAATCCGCGACGATGAACGCCTCAACCCACGCGTGCGCGTTGGACTGTCGCACCGTGTACTGCCCGGTCAGGGCGTTGAACTCCGCCGCCACATACCCCGTGACCACACGCGCCGGAATCCCCTGCGATTGGCACATCGCCGCCATCGCGCTGGCGAAGTACTCGCAGTGGCCCCTCTTCCGATCGAACAGGAAAAACTCGATCGCGTCCCGGCCTTCCGGCGGCGCGACCATCTCGGTGGTGTACGCAAACCCCTTCTGCAAGTAGTCGCGGATAACCGTCGCCACCTGCCGGCCCGAACGCCCCGGCCCCGCGATGCGCTCGGCGAGTTCCTTGACCGGCCCCTCTTGAAATCCGAGAGCCGCGTCGCGCCCGCCCGGCGCCGCCGCAAGCGGGTACGCCTCCTCGGCGGTGACCGACCGCACCGTGTACGTGAATCGCGGGCCCCAGGGCTCCTCCCGCCGAATCGTGCCCGTCTCCGGTCGGAACGACAGTTTCACGTCCCGGTCGGGAGTGATCGTCTCCGGCCTCCACACGAAGAACAGGTTGTTCGCGTCCGACCGCATGGTGATTTTCTGCACGATTCGCCGCTCTCTGACCCGCTCCGGCGTCCTCTCGTCGGGCGGGTCCGGCCACCGAAGCCCCCACGCCGACCCCGCGCCGATCGATTCGACCGAATGCTGACGACCCTGGGGCCCCAACTGGCCCGGGGCTTTCTGCGACGAATCCTTCCACGCCCGTTCGGACGCAACGTACTGATCGCGCGCGGCTCCGCGCAGATACTGCGTGACCGACGACGATCCCAGGTTTTCGCCCTTCGCATCGGTCACCAGCAGATCCAGCACCGGCGTCGGGTCCTCGCTCAGCAGCCCCGCCTGCCCCAACGTCACCGACTCTCGAAAACCGATCATCGTCTGGCGCGTCACGCCGAACCGACCGAGAAACTCTCCCCCCACCCGCGGGATCACGACGAACACTCCCGTGGCGATCGCACACGAGATCGAGACCGCCGCCGCGCACACCCCCAGAAACGCCCGGCGGGGCCGCCGGCCCGATACCGGCAGAACCCGGCGCCCCTCCCCGGCGTCCGTCGCGCCGGTCCCCTCGGCGACCGCCCTCGTCAGCATGATCTGCCCCGCCCGCAGTTGCCAGAGCATCGCCGTTCCCACGGACACGGGAACGAACACGATCAGCAGGAGTCCCACGAGCAGGTCCGCGCTCGTCAGCATCGCCGCGATGGCCACGAAGATCGCCAGCGTGATCACCTGCGCGTCGTCCCGTGCCGCCCGCCGATCCAGGAGTTTGATCAGCGTGATGAACACCAGAAACTGGCCCAGCGTCGAGACCACCGAGTCGCCCGTCGGCCCGGCGCCGGTCTTCAGCGCGGCATTGAGGATCGCGACCAGGACCAGCGCGTTGATCGCGGCCCGGGGCAGCGCGGGTGGATGGTCCACCCGGCGCCGGGCGACCAGCCAGCACACCCCCACGGCGATCGACAAGATCACCGCGAGCAGCGGCCGATCGTCCGCCGCCGCAAACGCCAGCCCCGCGATCGCAACGCACAGGTGAAGAACGGAGTTGAAACGCTCGGCAAGCAACATCGTGTGGCTCTCAGGCGATGGAGTGCTCAACTCGCCGCGAAAGCGCGGTCTCCCCCGGACCCGGCACTCCCACGGGCGGCCCTTCCGCCCCCACCGAGATGTTCAAGACCCCCGCCGCTCGCGGTGCAAACGCCCCGTCCACCGGCCCGGCATGAACCACCACGCACCCGCCGGAGGCCGCGGCGGCATGAACAGGAAACGCGCTCCGGGCTCCTCGCCCATCGTCGGCGCCGAGATCGAGCAAACCCAGATCAACCATGACCCGCGAGAGTTGTCCCCCGGTGCCCGCCGAACCGATGCGCCGCGGATGGATCAACATCCGGCACAGCGGCGCGGCCACTCCGTACTCCAATCCCTGCGCCTCCGCCGCCCGCGCCAGCCCCGCCGCCACCCGAATCGCCCGCTCGTCCGCCGCCTCCGAGCCCGGGTGGGTGCGCAGGTGCAGCACGATCCACACTCGCGGTGGGCTCGGCGCGGCGAACTGTCGCACCAGCAACGTTCCACGCCGCGCACTCGAACGCCACGCCACATCCCGCGGGCTGTCCCCCTGCACATACTCGCGCAGCGCAAAGAACTCGTCTCCCCGCCCAGCCCGTCGGGAGGCCGTCCCCACGTGGGCGAGCGCCCCGGCCGTCCGCAGCGCCCCCTCGAACCCTGCCTCCGGCATCGGCGTCACCACGCCCGACCCGTGCTGCTCGAACGACAGGCTCTTCCGCATCAACCCGAACGGAAACCCCGTGCTCACGCGGATCGCCTGCAACTGGACTGGACCGCGAACCATCGCCCGGGCCACCGCCTCCACCACCACCGATTCGCGAGCGCCGACATGGGCCACAAAGGTCCGGGGAGCGCCGATGCGTTGCGGGGCCGGCGTCCCAATCGCGGCGCCGGACTTCCTTCGACCCGCCACGGTCAACCACGACCCCCCGGTCCCGGAAACCGGCTCAAATCCAGCCTCCTCGATCGTCAGCGCAAAGGCCGGCATGAAGCGGCTCAGGTTGCGAACCCGGTACCGAATCTGAACCGTCTGCCCGACGGCCGCCCCCGATGCCCACTCCCGCTCCACCCGAACGCCCATGAGCATCACGCCCGAGAGCACCCCGGACACGATCAACAACGCCAGCGCAAAGCCGAAAGTCCAATACAGCAGGTTGTTCCCGCTGTTGAACGCGCCCAGCGCAATCAGCAGCGTGACAAACACATAGAGAAAGCCGCCCGCGCCGAAGTGGTATCGGCGGCGTATGCGCGGCATGGTGGGTCGACCCGGCATGATCTCCTGACCCTACGCCGCGAACCGGCCACGGGATGCCCAATCGCACGTTCCCCGGCTCTCCCGGCCAATCCGGCCGTCAGAAATAGTCCGGCGCGTTCCCCGGCTTCCACTTGATGTTGCACCCGATGCTCGGCCACTGTTCCACCGGGGCAGGCTTCCCCGCCAGCATGGCCGACACGGCACTCCGCAGGTCCTCCCCCGTCACCGGCTTGCTGTTGCCCGGCCGGGAAGCGTCAAACTGCCCGCGATAGTACAGCTTCCCCGCCGCGTCGTAGAGGAAGAAGTCCGGCGTGCACGCCGCCTTGTACGCCTTGGCCACGCTCTGGTCCGCGTCGAACAGATACGCAAACGTGTACCCCGCTCGTTTGGCTTCCACGGTCATCTTTGCCGGGGCGTCGTCGGGATAGTTCTCCGGATCGTTCGACGAGATCGCCACCACGGCCACACCGCTCTTCTGAAACTCCGCCGCGGCCTTCGCCAGTTCGCTGCGCACATGCACCACGAACGGGCAGTGATTGCAGATGAACATCACCAGCACCGGCTTGCCCGCTCGGTACGACGCCAGGTTGATCGGCTTCCCGCTCACGGTGTCCGTCAGCGTGAAGTCCGGCGCGCCGGTGCCCAGCGGAACCATCGTGGAGTTGACTGCGGCCATGGGATGCTCCTCGGGGAGGGGGGCAGGGGGTGCGCGACGATAGGCCGACTCGCATCGTCCGAGCGCTCACCCGCCCCCGTCGGGAACGGGCTCCACCCGCCGCACGACCGCCAACAGCGCCAACGCTTCGAGCTTGTCCGCCGGAATCCGCCCGATGACAACCCCGAACTCCGGCCTGAGAGTCTCGATCGTGAAGCCGATGGCCTTGAGCGCATCCAGCGTCGCCGCTGTCGTATCGGCGAGCAGCACCGTGACCAGAACGCCGGGCGTTGCCGCCGCGGGTGCCGGCACCGCCGTCTCCGTTGCCTTCCGATCCACGATCTTGGCCTCCGCCGCGGGCACATCCACGTCCTTCGTGGCCGCGACCGAATCGACCTTCGGACCAGCACCGGAGGATTGCGGCAAACGGGTGTTCCCGGTCTGGGGTGCCTGCTCCATGCTCGCCGTGTTCTCGGCGCGATTGGTGCGGGCAAACAACTCCGGGGCGAGTTTGCGATACACCATCGCCGCCTTCCTCGCCTCCAACAGCTCGGTCGATGCCCGCACGCGGGCCTGCTCGATCGCCGCCTGTTTCTCCGCCTCGGGCAGTTTCGAACTCAGCGCCCCGCACACCTGCGACACGGAGGACGGCGCGGCACTTTGCTGAAGGTTGCCGGCGAAGTTGGAGGTGTTCCCCTGGGCCCGATTGCCCAGCGCCAGGTTGAGATTCCCGGCGAGGTTCGAGCACGCCAGCGACTTCGCCTCGGCGTAGCGACCCTCGCCCGCGAGTTGGGCCGCGGCAAGCGCCACCAGCGACTCGGGCGCGGGAGCATCGACGTTCGCAAGGAGCAAATCCCAGTCGCACGCTACCGACCCGCCGTACTCGCCACGCATCCACGTCTTGACGGGCCAGTCGGTTGGAAAGTCCATCATGTGCGGGGGAACCAGCATGGGGCTCGCCGCGTCCTTGCCGAGCGCCTCGCGCCGAGCGTCTTCCATGCCGTACCCGCCGAAGGTCCGGGTCGGCTGGACATCCGCCGGATCTGCGCTCCGGCTCCAAGGCAGCCCGGGCTCCCGCCTCCTTCGGACTCGAAGCATCTCCGGCAAGTCCACTCCTGCATCAGGTTCGCGAACGCCGGAGCCGTCGAGCTTCGAGGCCTCCGTCGCCTTCTTCGTCTTTTCGCGGAATTCAGCCACTTCCGAACGCGACGAACTTCCACGAGGCTGGTCCGCTGGTTTGGCCGAAGGAGCCTTCACAAACGGACTCTGCCCACCCGCGGGCCTGGCCGGTACATCTCGAGATTCCTCCGCGGTCGGTGCAGGAGGGGGAGGCGGGGGCGGGAACGTCGGCGACACCGGCACGCCCGTGGCCAAACCCAACTCCGCGCCCACAACCATCTTGTCCCCCGTCGCGCCAGTGCGAGCCGCGTCCTCCTGCTTCATGCACGAGTCGTTGAACGCGATCAACTCGGACAGCACGACTTCGTTGAGCGTCAGAATCCGGCCGGCCGACTCCGCGGCGTCCCCCGCGCCGCGAGCGTCCAGGTCCTTCCCGGAGCGGTCGTCTCGCTTCTCCGCATCACCGGGCCCGCGGGTCCGCACGTCAGGCGCAATGCCGCCGAAATACCCCGCCCAGTTCGTCCGGTCCGGCAGTTCCACCGGCACGCGCACAAGGCGCGGCTTGCCCGCGATCGTCACCCGCAACTTGTCCACCGCGACAAACGATGTGAAGGGCGACATGACGTTGAACGTCTCGCCAAGGCTCACGATTTCGGCCCGCACCGCCGGACTCGGATGCCCCGCCTGAATCCCAGCAAGGTCCCGCGCCATCACCGCATCGATCTTCGCCCGGGCCCATAGCACCGGCAGGCTCGAGTTCTGCTCCTCCTGCGCCGGGAACGCGATCGGAATCGTCCGCTCCCACCGACCCCGCGCCGTCATCCCCTTGATCGTCACCGCCCCCACGCCCGCCGCCGTATACCGACCCAGAAACGTCAGCGGCCGATCGTCGAACAGGTCCGGAATCTGCCCCGGCGCGGGCAGCATGTCCAAGGGCTTCACCCCATCGAACGTGAGCGTCACGTCCGTCAGCACCGGCGTCCGCGTGCGACGATTGAACCGCTCCACCGCGGCATCGGCGTCGCCGTCCGAGTCCCGCGCGACAAACACGTACTCCGGCTCCCCGCCCCCGGCGATCGCCATCTGGTCGATGAGAAACCGGTTCACGCTGTTGCCGATGCCGAAGGAGAACACCCGCGTGGTCGCGCGGTTGCGCCGGATCGCATCGATGATCGCCATGTCGTTCCCCACCTCTCCATCGGTCAGGAACATCACGATCCGCAGCGGCCGCACGCCCGTGTCGCCGTAGAACTCCCCGACCTTGTCCGCCCTGAGCACCCGCTCCCCGTTCTCGGTCGTCCATGTTCCCTGCACGAGCACCCGAAGCGTGACCGTGTCGTCCGCCACCGTCTGGTCCGCCCGCTTGAGGAACCGCTCCGGCAGCGTGAAGTCCGTGCACCTGATGTGCACACCCTCGCGAACGATGAGTCTTGGCGAGCGGATCAGGCCCCCGGCTTCCATCCGGTCGGTCTCGATCTCCCCATCCTCCAGGATCACCCGCACGGCCCGCCCATCCGCAGGCAGGTTCGCCAAGTGCGCAAGCGTCACTCCGCCCGCCCCCTCATCCGCCGGCGCTTGCCGCAGGGCCGTATCGATCGCCGCCATCATCTCCGTCCCGCCCGAGCCCTCCCACGTCTTGATAAACCTCTGCGCGGCCGTCCGATTCGCCGGCGTGTTCGGCCGCGGACGCTCCCACAGCACCCTCGTCTCCCCCGCGAACGAGACGATGTTGAACGTGTCCTGCGGCCGCATCGCGTCGATCGCCTTCTGCATGACCACCCGCGAGAGCGCCATCGGCCGCCCGTTCATCGATCCCGAGGTATCCACGACAAACACCAGTTCCCGCGGAACCGCATCGACGTCGTCCACCCGCTCCGGCGCATCCAGTTGCAGCGCAAAGAAGTTGCCGTGCTCGCCCGTGTGCGTGAACACCCGCCGGGTGATCGTCTCCGCCGTCTGCTTCCACCTGAGCACAAAGTCCCGGTTGGGAATCTCGTTCAGGCTCGCCAGCGCGATCGACACGCGCCGCGGCTGCTCCAGCGCGTTCCTCGCCAGATCCGTCCGCACGACTTTGTGAAGCGGCGAGTCGAGCGTCGTGATCCCCGGCCCGCCGGTGTCCAGCGTCACCGAGATTGAGATGTCGTGCCCGGCCCGAACGTTCGGGCGCGTCGGCATGGGTGTGATCCGATCCGCGTCGGGCACCGTGTCTGTCGGCTGGGCGAATGGCTCGCCGGAAGCAGGAATGGCAGTGGGGGGGCTCACCGGGCAATAGAACCACCGCCCCCCAACCTCGCCGCGCCCGTCCGCGAGAATCACCGCCGGCTCGGTCGAGCCGTCCGGATAGGCCACATCCACGTCATACCACGGCGCCGTGCTCGCGGTGGGGTCCTCCTCGGGCGTCGCGATCGGCGTCGCCCTCGCAAGCATGATCTCCAGCGCCTCGGGCGTGCGCTCGCCGGGATCACCGGATGTCGCCCCGTGCCGCTTCGCATCCGCCACCGTCGCCGGCGCGGCCAGCACCACCCCCGCCCGCATCTTCGTCCCCGCCGGCAGCGGCCGAATCTCCTGCTTGCTGTCCAGGCCCGCACCCGGGATGTAGCGCGGCGAGACCACCGTCGGAAAATCAAACACCAGCTCGCCGTCCCGCTCGGCCACGGTCTCCACGTACGAAATCTCGATGTTGACTGTCGCGCCCGGGTCGATGTTCGCCACCGACTGCGTGAAGATGTTCGGCCGCTCCTGCTCCAGCAGGCTCGCCGTGCGCCCGGCCTCCCGGGCCTGCTCGTAGACCCGACGCGCCGCCTCCCGCTCCCTCACCTCGCCGACGACCACCCGATCGCCGATGGTCATGTTCATCCGGTCCACCCCCGCCCGGTCGCTCAGCGGGAACGTGTACACCGCCTCGATCTTGTCCGGGTACGGGTTGTGATACTGCTGCGTCACCGTCACCCGCGCAAACCGCCCGCTGATCTCCGCCTTCACGTCCGTGTGCTTCAGCATGCACGGCCCCATCAGGTTGCCCTCACGGTCCAGCGCATCCAGCCGACCGCCCTCGGGCGCCATCACGATGTTCGAGTCCGGCTTCGCGTGCACAGGAGCGACGACGCCCGATCTGGTCGGCAGCATGAACGGCAACAGCGCCGCCACGATCACCGCCGCCGCCGCCAACGGCACGTACCGGTTGAACAGGATCGACCGAACCGTGATCCAACCCCGCGCCGCGTCCTCGCCGTGGATCGGGAACGGGCCACGGTCCGAGTCGCCTGCCTCGCCATGGCTCTCCTTGGCCAGTGCACTCACCAGCCGATCACGTCCGGCCGCGGCCTTCTCGGCGTTCGCGAGGTGCCACTGGCGGAGCAGTCCATCGAGCTCATCTCGCGCCGGCGGTGGGGGGGTGGCGTCGGCGCCATCGTTGGTCGGAATGTGGGGGTTTCGGGGAGGAGTGGTCATGGGGCAACTGGTCCCAGGATGGAGGCGAGGTGGTCACGGGCCCGGCTCAGAAGTTTGTAGAAACCGCTCCGGGAGATTCCAAGGGATGCCCCCGCGGCCGCGACGGGGTCGGGCTCCAGGTAGTACAGGTGGATCGCAAGACGCTCATCGTCGGGAAGCTCATCGAGCGCCGCGGTCAGGCGCGACAGGACTTCGGACTTCTCGGCCGCGTCCGGCACCGGTGTTTCACGCCGGGCCGTGTGCGGTGAGTGGTTGGTCGAGGCAAGCCCGCTCATAACGATGCGCTCCTCCGCCGCGGCCTGCTCGTGCCTATTGCGGCGAGCCGCCGAGCGCCGCCGCTCCGCACACACGTTGCGGGCAATGGCGTAGAGCCAGGGCCGCAGGCCGTCGGGGTCCGAGAGTTCGTGCAGCAGCCGGAAGCCACGGAGGAATGTCTCCTGCAATGCGTCGTCCGCGTCGGTGTCGGTCGGCAGATGTCGCAGGCACAGCGCACGGACAACGGCGCAATGCCGGTCGTAGATTCGGGCGAACGCCCGATGAGCGTCCGGCGTGGCCGCGGAATCGTTCCGTGCCGCCAAGGCGGCCTGGGCGTCGCGGGCATCGTCGGTC
Source organism: uncultured Phycisphaerales bacterium (assembly GCA_937871915.1). Taxonomy (GTDB): domain Bacteria; phylum Planctomycetota; class Phycisphaerae; order Phycisphaerales; family UBA1924; genus UBA4658. Next base: position 7,611 of record CALMPG010000075.1, on the reverse strand, counting down.
ATCGTGGTACTCATGGCCGGTCACCCACGGGCGTCCACAAAGCGTGTAAACGCCGGGCCGTTCACCAGAAGGTACCGGAAAATCGATTCTCGGACGCGGCCCACCCTGCTCGAATCCCCTCAGAGCCGCGAAACGCAAAAATAAAAATCCCGGGTGTGACCGGTCAGTTCACACCCGGGTTGGAGGACATATCTGCCCTCTCTCGCCTCTCTCTCACTCCAACTGCTCCCTGAGGCCTTTATCTCTCTCTCTCCATTTCTCTCTCGCGCCTCGTCCGGTCCACCCGAAGGCAGACAGACTCGGCAATGGAGCGCTCAGGGGCAATCAGAAAAGGCAGAGGTAATCTACAGGATGGCGCAGGACTGTCAAGAGGAATATGTCGCATTTGACAAAAAGCCGGCACAAATGGCGCATACTGGCCGATCCCTGTTGGTTTTGCAGGTTAGCCGACATTATCCGCCAAACTCTCCCGCGTTCGCCCAACGTGCGGGTATTCCAGCGATCTCCGGAGACCACGCCCCCAGCGCGGCCTTTCCTTCGCTCTGGGCGTGCATAGCGGTCCACACGGGGCTCGGACGAAACTCGGGCCCTTCCGCTCCTCCCCGGCTCGCGAGCCCCCGACCGCTCGATCATTCCGCCCGTCCGTGCAGTGCCAGCGGCTCCGTCCGATCGATCCTCACCCGCACTACACGCCCGATCAGGTCGTCCGGCGAGCCCCCCGCGGGTGCATCGAAGAACACGATAATGTCCCCCTCGGTGCGTGCGGACAGTTGGATCGTCCCTGCCGACCGTGGGGGGACTACAGCGAAACCATCCGCCTCGTGCGCGTGCGTCGCCTCTTCCGAGCATGAAGCCCCGCTCACGAGCGACTTGCCCCCGAGCGTCAGCGCAACCGCACCCGCCGCGGGCCTCGCCGCGGCCGCCGCCTTCGCGTGCCGCTTCGACACCCCCTGCACGAACACGTCCATCGACTGCCCGACAAACTCCGCGCTCACGCTCGCGCTGATCCGCTGCTGAACATCCAGCAGGTCGTTGTTCCGCCGCCGTTTCACGCCTTCGGCCACATCGTCGGGCAGTTTCTCATCCGCGATCGTCCCCGGCCGCGACGAGTACTTGAAGATGTAGCAGTTCTTGTATCGCGCTCGCTCCACCAACCGAACCGTCGCCGCGTAGTCCTCGTCCGTCTCGGTCGGAAACCCGACGATGATGTCCCCAGCCACAGTGAGCGGTCTTCCGATCTCCGGCTCGTGCAGGTACGACCGCGCTCGATCCAGAAACTCGAGGTACTCCTCGACCGTGTACCCCCGGTTCATCTTTTCCAGGATCCGGTTCGACCCGCTCTGCGCCGGCACGTGCAGGTACCGGCAGATCCGTGGCTTGTCCCGCATCATCTGCAACACATCGTCGCCGAAGTCGCGCGGGTAGCTCGTGACGAATCGCAGCCGCCGAATCCCCGGCACCTCATCGTGGATCATCCCCAGCAGATCGGCGAACGTCGTCGTTCGCTCCCCCGCGAACGGATCCCGCGAGTGCCCCCCGGTGTAGCTCCGCCCCTTCTGCGGCTGCACCACGCCCCCGATCGTCACGGCCGCGCCGTGCTCGAATCGGTAGTGGTTCACCGTCTGCCCCAGCAGCGTCACCTCGATCACCCCCGCATCCGCCAGCCGCTTGCACTCATCCACGATGTGGCGCGGCGGCCGATGCATCTCCGCCCCGCGAGTAAAGGGCACCACGCAATACGTGCAGAACTTGTTGCACCCGCGGGTGATCCGCACATACGCCGAGCCCGAGTGGTCATCCGCCGACACCGACCGCGACAGATCGAGCATCTCCAGATTGTCCGCCGCCGCGGCCAGCGTCGCGCTCCGGCGCGATGTGTTCCCTTGCAGCGCAATCTGCGAAGCCGATCGCAGCCTCCGAGTCAGTTCCCCCTCATCCGCCTCCGGATCCGGCCCCTCAAACGCCTCGGGCGGCGGTGGGGGAGCATCGGCCGCGATCGACTCGCGCGTCCGCACCGCGTTGTCGAGCAGCCCGGGAAGTTTGTCGAGTTCCCCCGGCCCGCACATGATGTCCACGACCGGCATCCGCCGGATCAGGTCCATGCCATCCCGCTCGGCCATGCACCCCAGCACGCCCACGACCATCGCCGGTCGGCGCACCTTCCGGGCCTTGTCCTCCCCCAGCCGCGACCACACCTTCTGTTCCGCGTGCTCCCGAACCGAGCACGTGTTGTACAACACCACGTCCGCATCATCCCGGCTCGCCGTGAACGTGTACCCCAGCGCGCGGAGCTGCCCAGACACCAACTCACTGTCGAGCTCGTTCATCTGGCAGCCAAAGGTCTCGAGATACACGCGGCGCACGGACATTTCCCAAGGATATGCGAACTTTGCCCAAACGACCAAGCGAGCACCCAGTCGGAGTCGGCGCTGGCATTTCCCCGGCATCTGGTATGCTCAGTCTGTGCAATCGGCCCCGAAACTTGGCGCCGCCCAGACGAGCCTTCGCTTCACCGCATCAATCGCCGCGGCCGCCTTCGTGCTCGCCCTCGCAGGGTGCGAGGGCATGATGCAGGCCGCCCTGGAACTCGGACTCCAAGCCGCCCAACCCCGCGACAGGCACGAACGCGTGGAATACTGGGCCAGCACGCCCCGGGATCTCCGCCCGATCGAGTATTCCCAGGCCGACCGCGAACTTCGCCGGTAGCGGATCGATCGCGCCGGCAATCCCGCCAAATCGTCCCAACGCCGGTTTCAATTCGTTCTGTTTTACATAACATGTATTATAGGACGTAGCAGGGGGGTCAAAACTCGCCAGAAATGGCTCCGACCAACCCCGGTCCCCGAGCCCTCCAACACTCCCGTCCCATGGCCCGACCCGTAGTCACGCTCAACGCCGGCCCACTTTCCACCCAGTCCGTCGAGGCCGTCGCCCGGCGCGCCGCCCCCGTCCGCATCGGCTCGCGGGCAACCGCCGCCGTCCGCCGCTCCCGTGCCCTCCTGGAATCCGTGCTCAACGACGGTGAGGCCCACTACGGAATCAACACCGGCTTCGGCTCGTTCTCCCGCCAGCGCATCTCTACTCCGGACCTCCAGTCGCTCCAGCGCAATCTGATCCGCTCCCACGCCGCCGGCGTCGGCCCCGCCCTGCCGCGCGACGTCGTCCGTGCCATGATGCTCTGCCTCGCCGGCTCGCTCTCGCGCGGCCACTCCGGCATCCGCCCCATCCTGCTCCAGACGCTCGTACGGATGCTCAACGCGCCCCCCACCGGAATCACCCCGGTTGTTCCCGAGACCGGCTCCGTCGGCGCCTCCGGCGATCTTGCTCCCCTCGCCCACGTCGCCCTCGCCCTCATCGGCGAGGGCCGTGTCGAGTACAACGGGCGCGAGATGTCCGCCGCCGAGGCCATGCGCCGCGCCAAGATCTCACCCGTCACCCTCGGCGCCAAGGAGGGCCTCGCCCTCATCAACGGCACCCATCTCATGGCCGCCCAGGCCACGCTCTTCGTCCGCGACTTTGAGCGGGTGTTCGACGCCGCCCTCGCCGCCGCCGCGATGTCCATCGATGCCTGCCGCGCCACCGACGCATTCCTCGATCCGCGCCTCCATGCCGCCCGCACCCAGCCCGGCCAGATCGAGATCGCCGCCCGCCTCCGCGCCCTCATCAAGGGAAGCCGCATCCTCCCCTCCCACGCCCTCAACGACCCGCGCGTGCAGGACCCTTACTCCCTTCGCTGCGCCCCGCAAGTCCTCGGCGCGGCGTGGGACGCCTTCGGCTACGTCCGATCCCGCGTCGAGACCGAACTCGGCGCCGTCACCGACAACCCGCTCGTCTTCGACGGCCGGCGTGCCGCCGACATCCTTTCGGGCGGCAACTTCCACGGCATGGCCATGGCCATCCCTCTCGACCTCGCCGCCATCGCCTGCTCCCATGTCGCGGGCATCGCAGAACGCCGCGTCTACCACATGCTCTCCGCCTTCGACCCCGAGGCCGGTCTCCCCCCCTACCTCAGCCCCTCGCCCGGCCTCCACTCCGGCCTCATGATCGCCCAATACACCGCCGCCGCCGCCTGCAACGAGATCATCACGCTCTGTACCCCCGCCAGCGTCAGCAACATCTCCACCAGCGCGGGCATGGAGGACTACAACTCGTTCGGCCCCCGAAGCGCGGCCAAGGCCCGGCGCGCCCTCGACCTGTGCCGCAGCGTCGTCGCCATCGAACTCCTCTGCGCCGCGCAGGCGATCGAGCACCACCGCCCGCTCCGCTCCGGACGCGGCGTGGAAAGGGCCCACGAGATCATCCGCTCGAAGGTGCGGAAGCTCACCGCCGACCGCCCCCCCGCTCCCGACATCGCGATCATCGAGCGACTCATCCAAGACGGGGCGTTCTCGCCACGGCAATAGGCCGCATTATTGACGTCGCCGGTCGCGCGAGATCTGCGCGTACGCGTTGTGGTTGTGGATGCTCTCGAAGTTCTCGCTCGAGATCTCATACGACACGATCCGTGGCTCCTTGTTGAGCCCAAGGGCCAGATCGCGGATGATGTCCTCCACGAACTTCGGATTGTCGAACGCGGCCTCGGTCACATACTTCTCATCCGGCCGCTTGAGCACCGCGAACACCGGACAGCTCGCCGATTGCTCGATGATCCGCGCCAGCTCCTCGATCCACAGCATCTTCCCCGGCGGCGTCCGCACCTTCGCCTCGATCACGCACCGCTGGTTGTGCGCCCCGTACGCCGAGATCTCCTTTGAGCACGGGCACAGGCTCGTCGCCGGCGCGGCCACCGCGATCGTGAAATCGTCCGTCTTCCCCGTCCGGCTCGCGGTGCACTCGAAGCGCACGCGATAGTCCATCAGCCCCGGCGACCCGGTCACCGGCGCGGGCTTGGTGATGAAGTACGTGAACTCCGCCTGGAAGTGCGCCTCCTCGGCGTTGAGCCGCTCGCGGATCGCCTCGGTGATCACGGGAATATCCGACGGACAGATCGCCCCGCGATGGTCGTTGAGCACCTCCAGAAAGCGGGACATGTGCGTCCCCTTCTGGTAGTGCGGCAGCGACACGTACATGTTGATCTTGGCAACCGTCGTCTGCTCCCCCCCACCCTCGACCGAGCACGGCGAGATCTTCAGCCGGATCGGATACGTCACATCCTTCACGCCGACGCGATCGATCGCCACATTGCGGGTATCGCCGCTCCCCTGCACATCCGGCATTCCCGCCGCGGCCTTGCCGTTGCCATGAACGCCATTGCGGGCCGATACCGATACCGGCTTCTTCGCGGTTGCTGTGCTCACGCGGGAGCCCTTCTGGGTGCGCTTCTGGGGCATGCACAATCGTATGCAAATAAGATGCCTCGCACGTCCTTCCGTAACGGCGCCGGCGCTGAAGTCGCACGCTTCAGGCCGTTGGCGAGTCCCCGGGGGAACCTCGGTCCCTGGTCAGCCCACACTCGGGGCACTTGTCGCCGATGGTTCCGGCCAGTTCGTACCCGCAACGCTCGCAGCACGAGTCAACCCCGCGTAGCACCCATCGCAGTACACCGCGCCCATTGACAATCAAGTACACGCCGATGGCCAGCTGGACATACGCCCCGAGACAGTACAGCAGGAACCAGACGATTCGGTCGCCGCCAAACATCCAGCCCATCGACTTGTATTCCCACGTGGTCTGAACAAGCTGGGCCGAGTAGGTGATCACCGTCGGAAGGGAGAGCCCGACGAGCAATACCCCAAGGATGCGTAGCAACGGCCTGCACCAGGCGAACTCACTCATTGGTGTGTCCTCGACTAATCCATCGGGCAACCGATCTACTCTGTCGAAAAGCTGCGACCAGACAAGCCAGCGAGACAGACGCTCCCACAAGTTCCGGCATCATTCGTTTCGCGGCAGACTCCGAACGGTCCGGGTCTTGCACTTCCCATCGAGAGTGGCCCGGTAGCTGTGTTTGCACCCATGGTGCGACCGTGTGCAGTCCCAACAGCAACGATGGCAGCGCGAGAGTTGCAAGGGCCAGGCAACAGATCCTTACCGTCACCATCAACTGGCGGAAGTTCATCACGAGACGCAGCGTACCAAACTGTCACGTGCAACGCAAGCCGTTCACAACCACCGATCCTCCCACTTCATCCCCTCCGCGATCGCCGCGGCCGATCCGCGCTCCAGCATCCCCGCCACCGGGTACGCGCAGTAGTCCAGCGAGAACGACCCCGCCGGCCGATGGTTTCCCGACAGCCCCAGCCCGCCGAAGGGCAGCTTGCTGCTCGCCCCGGCCGTCCCCGTGTTCACGTTAACGCATCCCGCCCGCGACTCGAACATGAACCGCTCCGCCGCCTTCAGGTCGCTGGTGAAGATGCTCGCCGCCAGCCCGAACCGCGTCGCGTTGGCCTGCTCGATCGCCTCGCCGAGGTCTCTGGCGATCGAGATCCGTAGCAACGGCCCGAACACCTCCGTGTCGCTCCCCGCGTCCTTCGTCTCGGTGGCGACGAACTTCGGTACCTTCAAGATCCCCGGCGAGATGTACCACCCCTTATCCGGCCGGTCGATCGCCTTTGCTTCCAACACCACCTCCCCCCCACTGCTCTTCTTACTCCACGATTTCTGGGCGCTCAGCACCGTCTCGCGGGCCGCCTCGCTGATGATCGGCCCCATGAACACGCCCCCGGCCTTGGCCGCGCGGGGCGAGTCGATCACCAGCCCCTCCGCCGCCTTCACGATCGCCGGGATCAGTTTGTCCGCCACCAGCGTGTGCACCACCAACCGACGCGTGCAGGTGCACCGCTGCCCGGTCGTGTTGAACGCACACCGCACGACTTCGATCGCCGCCTGCCGGAGGTCCGCATCGTGCATCACCACGGCCGCGTTGTTCCCCCCCATCTCCAGCGCGAGAATCCGTCCCGGCCGGTCCAGGTTCGCCTGCATGATCTTCCGCCCCACCGGCCACGACCCCGTGAACAGGATCCCATCCAGATCGGCATGACCCGAAAGCGCGGCCGCGGTCTCCGCGCCGCCCTGCACCAGGTTCACCACGCCCGCGCCCTTGTGCGGCGCACCCTCGAGCATCAACGCATCCTGCAGCAACTCGGTCAGAATCTGCCCCACCCCCGGCGTCTTGTCGCTCGGCTTGAACACCACCGTGTTCCCCATCGCCAGCGCGGGGATGATGTGCCCGTTGGGCAGGTGCGCCGGGAAGTTGAACGGCCCGAGCACCGCCATCACCCCGTGCGGCTTGAACCACGTCCGCCCGTACTTCTGCGGCCCCATCTCGAACTCGAACCCCTGCACCCGGTTCAAGCCCCCGATCGGCGATGCGTCGAGCGTGATGTCCACCTTGCTCGCCAGCGCCATCGCCTCCCCCTTGGCCTCCCACATCACCTTCCCCGTCTCATCACAGATCAACTCCGCCACCTGCGGGGCCCGCTGCTTGCACAACTCGGCGAACCGCTTGAGCACGCGGAACCGGTTGTCCCGACCCCACGCCGCCCACCCGGGAAACGCCCCGCGGGCCGCCGCGACGGCCGCGTCCACATGCTCGAGGCTCGCATGCCCCGACCACACGATCTGTTCCGGGCGCGCCGGGTTGTGGCTCGCCACATGGTGCTCGCTCGTACG
>CALMPG010000074.1 GCA_937871915.1 uncultured Phycisphaerales bacterium | reverse complement strand
GGTGGTCATCATCCCCGAACCACCGCAATCCCTGCGCCATCATCGCGTCGTTCTTGCTCGATAATGCGATGGCCCTGCCCTCCCCCCTACCGCGACGACGATTCGGACTTCAGAGACGCTACGATCGTGGCAGGCAGAACCAACGGGCCGCGGGGCCAGAAACGACTCCACCATGACAACCAGGCACCTCGAGCACATCGCCCGACCGCCGGCAGGGAGATCACGATGAAACGCGCCAAGAAGCGGGGGAGTCGGGGTGCCGGAGTGGTCGGACCGGGGGCTCCGCTGGTCATCGGCGGCGTGACTCCCGGCAGCACGCGCCGACCGCCGGGTTCATCGCGGGCCGCCGCGGGCAGGCTGGGGCGTGCGTTGAGCGCGGCGAGGAAAAAGTCGGCCTCGCGTGCGGCGCCCAGCGCGCCCGCCGCCAAGGCGCCGGCGCGAGGGGGGAGCAAACGGACGCCCAAGCCGCGCGCTGGCCGGGGTCCGGGGCCCGAGCGGGCGGCGAAGCGGTCCGCGTCGGCCTCTCGCAAGTCGGCGCGCTCGACGCCTCTCTTGGCGGACCGTTCCGAGCGGCGGTCGGCCAACGCCCGCGTCAAGAAATCCCAGATCAAGCGGGCCGGGCTTGAGAGCCGGTTGCTCGGGCACGTCTCGGGCATCGGCAGGCGCCGCCAGGCCCGGCGCGACTCGAAGAACGGATAGTGCGCCGATCGCGCGGGCGCGGCGGTGGACGCTTACGATCCCCCGCGTCGGCGTTTGTGCCACGCCGCGCGCCGAACGTCGGCGTTTCGCACGATCCTCCCGCCACCGGGCTCGCACGCAAAGGGACCACTCACGATGCTCATCCAAGTCAACACCGACAGCGAGACGCGCGGCACCGAAGCCCTGACGCTGACCGTGCAGGCCCTGATCGAGGACAAGTTCGCCCGCTTCGCCGACCGAATCACGCGGGTCGAGGTCCACCTGAACGATGAGAACAGCGCGGCCAAGGGGGGCGGGATAGACAAGCGGTGCATGATCGAGGTCCGCCTGGCCGGGCGCGACCCGATGAGCGCGACCGACCGCGGCGCGTCCCACGACCAGGCCCTGCGCGGAGCGATCACGAAGATGCAGAGCAAGCTCGACGCGGTCATCGGCAAGCTCGGGCGTGCCTGAGAGCCGAGGGGCCGGGCGGGTGCGGAACCGAGGATCGCGGCGCGGGCGGTCCGCGGTTTCCAGGCCGAACGCAACCTCCCGCGGTGCGCGCGGGCGTGTCAGCTCGCCTCCGGCGGCGACGCCGCCTCGGGACGGTTCGCCACGCGCGCGCCCTTGAGGGCGATGATCGAGCAGCGTGCGTCCCGAACCACTCGCTCCGCCGTGGACCCCATCAGGAAGTCACGGGGATTCCAGTTGCCGCGAGTTCCGAGGATGGCAAGGTCCACTTCCTCATCGTGGATGAACCGAACCAGTCCCCACGCGTACCCCTCCCACCCGCGGTTGTGCTCGATGCCCCGATAGACGGCCCTCAGCGCGCCGACTTCGCGGGCGACGGGCTCGCAGAAACTCCGCAGGCGCTCCTCGACCGCTTCCCGGTACTTGGCCCGGAACTCCGGCATGTTGTCGGCGACCGCGCCCCCGGGCCGCCGGCCGGACCACGGATCGTCGTAGACGTGCACGATCGAGAGCGAGGCCCCGTCCCGGGCGGCGACGCGGATGGCCTTCTCCAGAACCTCATGCGAGGTCTCCGAGAAGTCCACGAACGCGGCGACCTTGCGGAACGGACCGTCCTGGCCGCGTTGCACGAGGAGCACCCCGCAGTCGGCGCGCCGGACACACGCGGCGGCGATCGTTCCGACGCCCCTCCGCTCGTCGTGGACGCTGTGCGTCCCCATCACGAGCAGGTCCGACCCGCGGGCGTACTCGGCGATCTCGATCGCCGGGCTGCCGACGCGGAACTCGACCTCGGGCATGCCGCCGCCCCCGAGTCCCTGCGTGAACTCCTCGAGCCGGTCCCGGGCGGCCTCGACGAGGTCGGTCTGGGTCGGCAGGGGGAACGGGAAGAGGGCCGGCGGGGTCGGCCTGAAGGCCGGCACATCGACAACATGGATCGCCCGGAGCGTCGCCCCGCCCCAGGCGGCGATGCGCTGGGCCTGGCGCAGGGCGTCGCGGGAGGAGGGCGAAAAGTCGAGGGCGACAACGATGTTCCGGACGTCGTTCATGGGATTCTCCTCGGTGGTCTGCGCGGGCGCGGCTCTTCGAGTCTCGGGCAACGGCCACCCCGCCCGCGATTCGACGCTTCATGGCTTGACACTGGTGGGCACGATGTTGCTCAGGGCGGAGTTCGCCACGCGGATGTCGTCGATCGTGTAGAAGCACCCGGGATCGAGCCTGCGGGCGGCGCGCACGACGAGGACCGCGCGGGCGCGACGCACCTGCACGAACAGCATCGACACCGAACCATCCCGGCCCACACCCTCGAACCTGGTGACGCCGAAGCCATCGCGGCGGAGGCCGTCGAAGAGCGCCACGCCGTTGCGTGTGAAGATGCGGACGACCTGATCGCCGAACGGAAGCCAACGCTGCAGCGTCACCCCGACAAAGTTGCCGGTCGCGGCCCCAACGGCGAAGGCGACGCCGTAGGCCGGCTCGGTGCGGATGTGCGAGATCACGGAGGAGACCACGAACACCCAGATGATGATCTCGAGCAGACCGAAAATCCATGCCAGGCCGCGATGGCCGCTGACCACCGCCACGGTGCGCATGGTTCCAAGGGACACATCGCCGATGCGCGCGATGATGATGACCATGCAGCCGATGAGAATGTCCCAAGTCATGATCGCCGTTCCTCACTGCCCGGCCCGGGGCGCCCTCGCCGCCTCACGCCCACGGGGCCATTCCTCCCCGTGGGCGGGGCCGAGGGTGGCGTGAACCGCGGCGGCTCTCTCTTCGTTCGTGTTGCTCGCGCGCTCGGGGCCGGTACCGAAGCGCCTCGTTGAAGTCACCCGTTCATCGCGGGGCTATGTTAGGGCACCCGCTCGCCGACACATCGACCGTTGTTCGCGGCGCCGAACGGCGCGACAGCGCCCCGCCCCCGCGGCGGCGAGCGGTCGGAAGTGCTCGCTCGCGCGATCGCCGCGCGGGATGTTGGGGCGTCGTGCTCCATCGCGCCGCGCTCGCTCGAGGCCGCTCAAGACGCCCGTCCGGGTCTGGGCGCAGATGCCCCAACCGACGCGGGCCTGCCGCCCGGGTGTGGCGCCTTGCCTTGGTTGCCGGACCGCCACCCAGCGCACCGCGGACACGCTCGCCCGCATGTCCTGTCGGCTCGACGGAATACGCCGCGCACCCCGAGATCCCGGCCGGTCGGCGAACGGCGTTGCCATCCTCCGGGCGGTCGGCATCTTCTATCGCGGCCCCCACCTGCCGTTCCGGCAACGGCCTACTCGGGGGCCTCGCCCGCGCCGCGATGAGCACGCGGGGAGGACGTGCCCCGCGACGGTTCACGCGAGGGCGTGGCCCGCAGCGCCAGACTCTCGACCCCGGGAGCGCGCGTGCGAGCGATGCGTTGGGCGCGGCTGTTGACCCGATTCACCGCCCGGCTCATCGCCGCGCGGAGCCTGCGGGCCGCCCCGTCGATGGCGGCGTAGAGGTCCTCGGCCCGGTGCTCAACGGCGAGGGGCTTGCGGCCGTTGAAGCGGGCCTCCATGGCGCAGCGCAGGTCCATCTTCCCTTGCTTGGGACCGTTGAGGTCCGCGAAGTGGACCTCGACGCGGGTCACCCGCGAGATGAACCGGCGGAGCGCCGTTCGCACTTTCCGCTCGGTCCACGCCGCGATCGCGTCGCTGGACCGGAGGTTGCCCGGGTTGATTCGGATCGCCATTGTCTGCATGCTGCGCTCCTTGTAGCCCATTCGGGCGTCGGTTCATCTGGGCCTTCTGGTCTTCCTCACGCGTGCGGCGAAGGGTGTTCGCCGGGCGACGACCGTTCGTCGCGACCGCGTCCGGATCCGCGTCACCCCGGCGCGCACGACGGGCTAGAGGTCCAGGTCGCCGGACCGCTCCGGCTGGTACTCGATGGCCTCGACGATCGCGCCCCGTGTTCCGGCCGCCCCGAGGTATTCGATTTTCTCCCCTTCGCGGGCGGCCAACAGGGCCGACCCCAGGGGGGACAGCACGTACACGGCCTGCGAGCCCTTGTAGTCCGGGTACGCCAGCACATAGACGTCCGCATCGTCGCCCCGTCCATCGCGAACGACGATCCTCGAGTTCATGGTCACCACGTTGGGCGGCACCCGATCCGGCGCGACCGACACGGCTCGCTCGAGCAGGCTGCGAAGTCGCGTTGCGGGCCCATAGGGGCCGGCGTCGGCGAGGTGGGCTTCCAGGCGGGTTCGATCGAGACGGTTCACAATGGTTCTGGGGGGTGGCATCGGTGCCTCCTTGCTTCGGTGGGTGTGAGTGTGTGTATGCGCGCCGACGCTTGCCGGTGCTCTTGGATCGGGGATGGGCCTCCGGTGGGGGCGGCCGCGGCGCCGCCCGGTCACAGGTGTCGATCGCCCGCGGCCTCTGGTTGGTAGAGGACGCCAAGAATCTCGCACGATCGGCTCTCGCCGCCGGGGACCGAGAAGTCAACGGTCTGGCCCACCCGGCATCCCAGGATGGCCGCTCCGAGCGGGGCGAGGACCGAAATGCTCCCGCTCTCCGCGTCCGCCAGGTCGGGGAACACCAGCGTGATGGTCCACGTTCGCACGCCGTCGCGCAGCCGGGCGCGAGAGTTCATGGTGACGACATCGGGCGCGATCTGCTCCCGAGCCAGCACAACGGCCCGGTCCAGCTCCGACTCCAGAGCGGCCAGGTAGGGCTGGTCGCGGCCGTCGCGTCCGCGGGCGAACATGATGAGTTCGCGGAGACGGTGCATGTCGCCCTCGGTCACATGGATGGTTCGCTTGTTCATGTCTGGTGTCCCTTCGACCCGTCGTTCACGGGAAAATGCCGCGTTCCACGTACACCTGTTCCAGCCGAGAGAGCGCGACCGCGTACGCCGCGGTGCGCAGATCGACGCCCCTGGCCTGGCCCATCGCCTTCACGCGCTGGTAGGCGCCGGCGAGGATCTCCCGCAGGCGGCGGTCGATCTCCGCCGCGTTCCAGGCGGCCCCGCCGCGGTTCTGCACCCACTCGAAGTAGCTGACGATCACGCCGCCCGCGTTGCAGAGAATATCGGGCAGCACATCGATCCCGCGCTCGCGCAGCACCGTGTCACCCTCGGGGGTTGTGGGGCCGTTGGCGCCCTCGGCGACGAGCCGAACGTTCAGCAGGCCGGCCGTCTCGGCGGTGACCTGGTTCTCCATCGCGGCGGGGATGAAGACATCGGCCGCGACCTGGAAGAACTCCGTGTGGGTGATGGCCTCGGCGTCGGGGAAGCCGCTCACGCCTCCCCTGCTCCGGGCATGCTCCGCGAGAGCGTCCGGATCGATGCCCGCGCGCGATCGCACAGCGCCGGTGACGTCCTCCACCGCGACAAGCGTCGCGCCCAGGCCCTTCAAGATGCGGGCGGCCCACGATCCGACCTTGCCGAATCCCTGGACCGTGTAGGTCATGTCGGTCAGCCGCACACCGTTCTCGCCGGCCCACAGCACGATGAGGTCCACGACCCCCTGGCCGGTGGCCTTCTCGCGCCCGACGGAGCCGCCCGCGCTCACGGGCTTGCCGGTGACGACCGCGAGGGCGCGGTGTCGCTCCTGCGGCGCAAGGCCCGCCGCGTACGTGTCCACGATCCAGGCCATCGTTCGCGCGTCCGTGCCCACATCCGGGGCGGGCACGTCGTACTCGGGGCCGATGTTGTTGCCGAGGGCGTACACGAAGCGGCGGGTGATGCGCTCCAGCTCGGACCTGCTCACCCGCGAGGGGTCGAACTGCACCGCCCCCTTGGCCCCGCCGAACGGGATGTCCACCAGCGCGCACTTGGCCGTCATCCACGCCGCCAGGGCGCGGACCTCGTCGATGCTTACGTCGGGGTGGTAGCGGATGCCGCCCTTGAACGGCCCGAGGGCGTTGTTGTGCTGGACGCGATACCCCGTGAAGGTCTCCACGCGCCCGTCGTCCATCCGCACCGGGAACGTCACCCGCAGCTCGCACATCGGATGGGCGAGGATCTTCCTGACTCCCGATGAGATCCCAATCGTGTCGGCGCCCCGCTCGAACTGATCCTGCACGCGCCGGAAGAGCGTGAGCGGAGTGCCGTCGTGGTGCGCGTGAGGGTCCGGGCGATCGGAATGAACCGACGTGCCGTTCGAGTGGATGGTTGGTGTGCTGATTATCGTCATTGGTCTACCTTCGCCCGTCGGGTCCGCGCGCTGCCTGGGCCCGACCGGCAACGCGCCGTGAGCCGCCCGGGACGGTCGCCCCGAGGATGTGAGTATCGTGGCAAAGGGGCGGACCGCCTCTACTCGGAAACTTCCCCAATCTCGGGCGGGCGCAACCCCCCCACTGCGCTTGCACGACTCTGGCGCGGCCGCCCGGCCGCGACACACCCGGCCCCACGAGGGTCCCGGAGCGCGTTCGCACGCGAGACCCCTGCGGCGTCGCGGTCAACCCCGCTTGGGCGAGTTCCGGCTCCAACCCGGCACTCGCAGGTGCGGCTCGTTGCGTTCCATCTCCCGGATCCGGCCGCGGTGCGCGGCCAGCACCGTGCTGCGGGTGACAATCCCGACGACCCGACCGGGTTGGTCGCGGCGAACAACCGGCAGGCGTCCGACGTCGTGATTGACCATGTGGTCCACCGCGTCGCGGAGCGTGCAGTCGTCATAGACGATGACGGGCGGGCGGCGGATCATGGCGCCGAGGGTGGACGCCGCGTCGCCGCGTGTCTCCGGCCCCGTCAGGTCGCGCCGGGTCAACACACCCATCAGGTGCCCGTCCTTGCTGATGATCGGAAAACCGGTGTGCCCGGACCCGGGTGCGCCGCTGGCGATCCAGCGTCGCACATCCCCGAGAGTCCTTGTCTCGTCGAGCACGACCACATCGCGTGTTTGCACGTCCCTGACCCAGAGGTGTGCCAGGGGGTCCGGGTGGTACTCGTTGGGCACGCGCACGCCGCGCCGGGCGAGCCTCTCGGTCATGATGCTCTCCCGCATGAGCAACGAGGAGAGCATGTACGCCGCGGCGCACCCTCCGAGCAGGGGGAGAAGGCCCATCGGCTGCAGGGTCACCTCGAAGGCGAAGACCACGGAGGTGAGCAGCGCCCGGGAGGCGCCCGCGAACATGGCCGCCATGCCCACGAGAGCCGCGATGCGCGGGTCGATGCCCGCCGCGGGCAGCAGGGCCGCTCCGGCCACTCCGAGCAGCGTGCCCAGCGCGCCCCCGAGGGTGAACAGCGGGGCCAGCGTGCCGCCCGAGGTGCCGCTCCCCAGCGAGATGGACCACGACAGGAACTTCATGAGGAACAGCCACGCGACCACGCCCACGGCGAGAGACCCGGTGAGCATGTCGGTGATCACGTCGTACCCGACGCCGAGCGTGCGCGACGCGAAGTACCCGCACACCCCCACGGCCAGCGTCCCGATGGCCGGCCACCACATCCAGTGGACCGGGAGCCTCTCGAACGCGTCCTCGATCCAGTACACCGCGCGGGTGACGCCCACGCTGGCGACGCCCATGATCGCGCCGAACACCACGTAGCACACCAGGGCCATCCCGCTCGGAGCCGAGACGTCCGCCATCGGGAACGCCGCGTGGGCGCCGTCGAAGAGCATCCGAACCCCCGCCGCCGCCGTTGACGCCAGCGCGACTGGAATCACCGACCGGGGCCGGAACTCGAACAGCAGCAGCTCGATCGCCAGGAGCACGGCGGAGACCGGCGCGCCGAACGTCGCCGACATGCCCGCCGCGGCGCCCGCCGCGAGCAGGGTCTTCCGCTCATCGGCGGTGATCCTCTGGAGCTGGCCCAGCACCGACCCGAGGGCGCCCCCCGTCGCGATGATCGGCCCCTCGGCGCCGAAGGGGCCGCCGGTCCCGATCGATATCGCGGCCGACAACGGCTTGAGCAGCGTCACGCGGGGCGGGATGCGGCTGCCTTCCAGGAGCACCTTTTCCATGGTCTCCGGGATGCCATGGCCCCGGATCGCGCGAGACCCGAAGCGCGCCATCACCCCGACGATCAACCCGCCGACAATCGGAACGCCGATCACCCAGAGCCCGAGCTGGTTCGAGGAGGGGGAGACGTTGGCCGACGAAAGCCTGCCGTGGAACGACAGGTTGGTGATCAGGGCGATGAGGTGAATGAGCAGTTGGGCGCAGAGCGCGGCAACCGCGCCGAGGCCGATGCACAGGAGGCTCAGCCTGACGGTGTGTCGGTCGAGGAGCGAGAGGCTGTCGGCCGGAACCTGCGCCGAGGCGATGACCGATTCCAGGGACGGCGACACGGGCAGGGGTCTGACGCCATGACCGGGCTTGCCCCCCACGCCGACCTCGCCGTTGTCGTCCATCCGCCGTTGCTCCTTGTCGCGACGGCGAACAGTATGGCGATGGGGGCCAGCGCGACCGGTGCGCCGGTCGGCGCGTCGCGCCCGGCGCGACTTTCCGGTGATACCATGAGGGGGAGGCCGTCATGCTTCACATCCTCGGGCACACACCCGACCACGGCTTCGATGAGCCGCTCGGACTCTTGTCGGACTGTCACCGCCGGATCGAGCGGTTCCTCGGCGTGATGCTCCGGGTCGCCGGCGACCATGCCCACGGGGCGCTCCCGCCCGACGCGGCCGAGGCCGTGACCAAGGCCCGCCGGTACTTTGCGCACGCGGCGCCGAAACACACCGCCGACGAGGAGGAATCGCTGTTCCCGCGGATGAGGGCGGCGGCGGCGGCGAAGGGCCGGTCGTGCGAGGTCGTCGAACGGCTCGAGGACGACCACGAGCGGGCGACCCCCCTCCACGAGCGGGTTGACGCCCTGTTCGACGAGTGGCTGCGTGCCGGGTCGCTGGCGCGGGAACGCCAAGCCGAGCTGGAAACGCTCCTTGGGTCCCTGCGCGACATCTACCGGGCCCACATCCACACGGAGGACTCGGAGGTCTTCCCGCTCGCGGGCACGCTCCTGTCGGACCAGGAGCTCGCGGCGGTCGGCTCCGAGATGCGGGCCAGACGGGGGCTTTCGGGGCCGGCGTGATCCCCGACGGACGCGGGCCGCGCGAGCGGGCATCGCGCGGGCCCCGAACGGTCGCCCGCGGGTCAGCCCCGAGCGAGTGGCGCGGCGGACCTGGTGACCAGCCGATGCCCCATCCCCAGGAGGGTGAGCAGCCAGGCGGCCATCGCGGCGTAGAAGAACGTCGGCCCAACCGCCCTCAGGAACGGCAGGTCGATGGCGCCGGCCATGCGGGCGGTCGCGACCGAGTACATTCCCAGCGGGAAGACGGCGCCCCAGTAGAGCGGGTCGTAGCGGAGGGGGAATCGCTTCACGATGTGCCGCCAGACGCCGAGGATGAGCAGCATGGGGATCCACCACGTCGCCGTCGCCCAGAACAGCAGCGTGGTGCCCTTCACAAACGGGAGCAGCTCGCCGATGAGCGGGCTGCCCGACGCGCTCAGGATGAGCATGGATCCCGCGAGCGTGGAGATCGCCATCGCGCCCATGTTGATCCAGTACGGGGGCGCCAGGTCCGAGGGCCTGAACGGGAAGAACGTGTACCGGTAGAAGATCAGCGAGATGATCCAGACGTAGAGCATCGCCCCGCCGAGCCAGGCGATGAGGGCGACGAACAGGAGCGCCTCGTGCCCCGTCCCCGCGTGGGTTGACAGTTGCGACGCGAGCACCGAAACCGATTGCGTGGCCACGATCGAGACCAGCCAACCCCCGTTGAGCCCCTCCGTCAGCGGCGGCTTCTCGGCCTTGATCGTCAGCGCCGTGAACACCGCGTAGGTCACCAGCACCCAGAGCGCGGCCCCGCCGATCCACAGCACCCAGGCGAGCGTCGCGAAGTCCTCGATCAAGAGCGCCTGCGATCCCAGCACGCACGCGCCGGGGACGGCCGTGAAGAACCCGACCCCGCGGGAGTGGCTGCTCACATCCGCCCGGAGCCGCGCCCAGTGGCGGACGATGCGCAGGGCCGTGAGCCCCCAGAGCGCGACGAAAAACGCCAGGTTGAGCCAGAACATCCCCCGCGCGAGCGTGGCGAAGCCCTGGATCCACGCGGCGAGCGAGACGATCCCCGTGGCCATGACGAGGGCGAAGTACGCCGGGAGCAGGTCCGCGGCGGCGCGATCGATGGCGCCGGGCATCCGCCCGCGGTCGCGGGGGGGAAGGGGAAGGGTGGCCGGATCGCCGGTCGTCACGACCGCCCCAGCAGGTAGAGATACCGGAGCAGCCCGAGGTTGAGCAGCAGGCACACGAGGCTCGCCCCCAGCGCGGGCCAGGCCACGGCGTGGTCTCCGCCCAGGTAGGCGTTCATCGTCGCGGTCAGGAGCCAGAGCTGCATCAGGGCCAGGATGAGCACGATGCTCAGGATGCCGTACACCACCGGCGCGTGGGTCTCGCGCGGTCGGCGGCGGGCCGCGGGAGCGGGCGACGGGGTCGGGGTTGGGGGCCGGCTCATACGGTCCTCTCTTCCACGCCCGTGGCGTACACGGTGCCGCCCTGCACCTCGAGCACGATGCGGGCGAGCGGGCGGCGCGGCGGCCCGGCGAGCGGGCGGCCGGTGGCCAGGTCGAAGGAGCCGTGGTGGCACGGGCAGAGCAGCCGCCCGGTCTTCACATCGGGGATCACCGCGCACGAGAGGTGCGAGCACTTGTTGCTGTAGGCGAGGAACTCCCGCTCGCCGGAGCGGACCAGCAGGCAGGTGTCGTGCTCGCGCGGGTACGAGAACACCGCGGCCTGCCCGACGGCCAGATCATCCACGCGGGCGATCTCCGCGCGCCCGGCGCCGGACTTGGCGCCCCCGAGCGTCTTGAGCGCGATCCACGCCTGACCGGCGACGAACGAGCCGCTGATGAGGACCATGAACTTGGTGAAGTCGCGCCGGGCGACGTAGTTGTCCTCGGCGGTGTCGATGGGAAAGTCCCTGCGCCACTTGGGCTGCTCGTCGGACGGCCGGCCATCGGGGGTCAGGACGCGGAGCTTGAGATCGTGGGCCATGCGGAACTCCAGGGCGGAAGTGCGGTCGGTCAGTGGTTCCCGTTGAGCACGCCGAGCCGGACGGTGCGGGGGGGCGGGTTGGGGTCGAGCGCCGCGGTCACGTCGATGTGCTCGGGGTAGGCCCGCCTGGGCGCCATCATCTTGACCTTGGTGGTGATCGTCTGCTCGCCGAACTTGAAGCGGTCGATCGGCGCCGACTGCGGGCGGGCCAGTTCGAGTTCCTCGCGCGTGCCGAAGAAGAGCGCCTGGCTGGGGCACACGCTGGCGCACATCGGCTTGAGCCCCACCGACGAGCGGTCGTAGCACATGTCGCACTTCATCATCAGCTCGAAGTCCGACATCATCTTGGGCACGCCGAAGGGGCACGCCAGCACGCAGTTGTTGCACGCGATGCAGCGCGGCTTGCGGGCCGACTGCACCACCCCGTCGGGCGACCGCTTGATCGCGTCGGCCGGGCAGACCTCGGCGCACGTCGGCGAGTCGCAGTGCATGCAGATGACCGGAACCGTCTGCGTCGAGTGGGCCCGGTCCACGGTGTCGAGGTGGATCATGGAGTGCCCCTTGTGCGTCTCGCACTCGGTGCACGCCTGCACGCACGCCTGGCAGCCGATGCAGCGGCTGGGGTCGATGTAGAAGTTCAGGTGGCTGGGGACTGGCATGGCGGCTCCGGTTGATCGTGCGGAAGTTATCCTTGCTGCGGCTGAAGTTCGGCCGCCCACGCCGGCGGGCCGTCCGCCTTGCGGATGCGCACCGCGCACACCTTGTACTCGGGGATCTTCGAGATCGGGTCCTGTGCCGAGATGGTGAGCTGGTTGGCGCTCTTGCGACCGGGCCAGTGGTAGGGGATGAAGATGGTGTCGGGGCGGATGGTGGTCACGACCATGGCGCGGAGCGTGCAGTCGCCGCGCCGGGATTCGGCCGTGACCCAGTCGT
This sequence comes from uncultured Phycisphaerales bacterium, assembly GCA_937871915.1. Lineage (GTDB taxonomy): Bacteria > Planctomycetota > Phycisphaerae > Phycisphaerales > UBA1924 > UBA4658. The sequence goes on along the minus strand of CALMPG010000074.1, from coordinate 32,865 downwards.
TGTCCTGGATGCCCAGCGTCTGGGCCAACCGCGGGTGGAGTTCGATCCGGGGCTCGGGGTACTGGTCCACCAGCGGGCCGATGCGCCGGGTCTGCGTGCCGGAGAGGAACTGGCTGACGACGCGCCCGGTCGTGAGGATGAGCGGGTACTCGGCGTCAACATCCTCGGCGGGAGGCGTGTACGGCGCGACGTTGAAGCGGGCCTTGCCATCCGGGAAGTAGTACGGGCCGGCGCCCTTGGCGACCGGGTTCCACGAGCCCGGCTCGAAGAGGCGCGGCGTGCCGGTGTGGTCGATGGGCCTGCCGTCCGGGCTCTGGCTGTAGCAGGGCCAGCAGACGCCGTATTGCCGCTCGATCTTCTCGTAGGTGATGCCCGAGTAGTCGGCGACGCCCCCCTTGGACGCGGTGCGGAGCTCGTCGAAGATGGCCCGCGGTTCCTGGAACGTGAAGCCCCTGGGCCGGTCGAGCGCCGCGGCGATGTCCTGGATGATGCGCCAGTCCTGCTTCGCGTCGCCGGGACAGTCCACGGCTTTGTTGATCTTGATGACCTTGCCTTCGATCTGGGTCACCGTGCCCTCATCCTCCTCCTGGAGCGAGCCGGGGAGGACGATGTCGGCGTGCCGGGCGGTCTCGTTCATGAAGAAGTCGATGGCGACGTAGAACTCGAGCTTGCCCAGGGCACGAGCGACAAAGTTGTTGTCCGGGAGCGAGACCATGGGATTGAAGCACATCGATATGAGGCCCTTGATCTCGCCCGCGTCGATCTTGCGGATCATCTCGTAGCAGTCCACGCCCGGGCCGGGCATGTCCGGCTCGGCGATGTCCCAGATCTTCGCGATGTGGGCCCGATGCTCCGGGTTGGCGATGTCGCGCCAGCCGGGGAGCTGATCGCACTTCTGCCCGTGCTCGCGCCCGCCCTGGCCGTTGGCCTGCCCGGTGATGGTGCCGTAGCCGCACCCCTCGCGCCCGATGCGGCCCGACGCGAGCACCATGTTGATCGCCCCCAGCACGTTCTGCACGCCGTGGGTGTGGTGCTCGATCCCACGGGCGTGCATGAGGAAGCTCGACTTGGCGACGCCCCACCACTCGGCCGCTTGGCGGACGAGGCGCTCGGGGATGCCGGTGACGTCGGCGGTCCTTGCCGGCGTCCAGTCGTGGACGTGCTCGGCGACCTTGTCGAAGCCGACGGTGAAGTTGTCGATGAACGGCCGATCGATCCAGCCGTTCTCGATCATCAGGTGCAGGACGCCGTTGAAGAGCGCGATGTCGCGCCCGGGCTTGATGGGCAGGAACAGGTCGCACGTGCGGTTGAGCGGCGTGATGCGCGGGTCGACCGTAATGATGCGAGCCCCGTTCTCGCGGGCCTGCCACACATACTCGGTCGTGATCGGGGCGCACTCGGCGACGTTGGCGCCGCTGATCCAGATGAGTTCGGCCTTCGGGATGTCGCTCCATGGGCTCGCGGCGCGGTCGATGCCAAACGCCTTCTTGTTGCCCGCCCCCGCGCTGACCATGCACAGCCGGCCGTTGTAGTCGATGTACGGAGTCTTCAGGCAGACCCGGGCGAACTTGCCCATGAGGTACGCCTTCTCCGTGGTGAGGCTGGCGCCGCTGAGAACACCGATCGCGGCGTTCCCGTGCGCGCTCTGGATCCGTCCGATCTCGGACGCGACGCGCTTGATGGCCTCGCCGTACCCCATCGGGCTGAACCCCTCGGGCACGCTCGTGTCGCGCTTGAACGCGGTCAGCAGCCGGTCGGGGTGGGCCCCCTGGAGGTAGCGCTTCACGCCCTTGGGACAGAGCATCCCCCGATTGAACGGGAACTCGTACCACGGCTCGAAGCCGGTGACGACGTTGTCCTTGACCTTGAGCTGGATGCCGCACTGCTGGCCGCAGAAGCAGCAGTGCGTCTTGACGAGCCGGTCGGGCTCGGAATCGGTGGCGAGATGGGCGCTGCCGGAGCGGGCAAGATGCGGCCCGAAGCGGTCGAGAACCCGGAGAAGATTGGCGGGAGGGGTCGTCATGTGACTGGCCGATCTGAATGGAGCGCCTCGGTCGGGTGCGTCGCGGCCGGTCGCAGCGCACGCACGGCGTGATGCGCGAGTGGCCCCACGAACACGCCACCGGTCCAGCGCGTCGTCGGACCCGCCCCGCGCAGCGCCGGGGCGGTTCCTCCGCGGGGTGCGAGGGCCCTCCGTCGATGGCCGCGCCCCGACGCACCCCGCCGGCGCCGGAGTTCCCCGGCGGCGGCGCGACGATCGATCGCCGCGAATGGGATCGCCAGGCGATCGGCGGGCGGTTCACGCAGGCGGTCGTGCTCGCCGGTCATCGGGTCGCCTCCGTGGCCGCCGGGGCAGGGTCCATGAACGCGGCGACATCGACAAGCCCCGGGCGCTCGGTCGCCTCGCGCCCGCGTCCGACCTGCCACAGGCGGCCCTGGGCCAGGGCCATGCCGACTCGACGGCATCGAGGGCAGATCCGCTGGTAGTGCTCGGCGGGGTGACCGGGCATCTGGTAGGAGTATCCCAGTTCCCGCTCCACCCGGATGAGGTCCTCCACGTGCATCTTCGAGGCGAACGGCCGCGAGCAGCTGGCGCACATCGCCTGCTCGCCGGCGACGCCGGCGTCCTTGTAGAACGCCACCCCGAGCTGCGCCGGCCGCTGAAAGATGTGGAAGAACTTGCCGAACGGAAGCCAGAGCAGCGTGAAGATCACGCACCCCGCGTGGATGATCGCCAGAAAGTCGTAGGCGTATCCCCTCATCCACGTGTAGCTGGCCGTGAGCATCAGCCCGGTGATGCTCACCGCGAAGAGCAGGATCAGCGGCAGGAAGTCCTCGCCGAACTGCTGCACCGCCTCGGCGCCCCGGTCACGCATGCGGCGACGCATGGCGATCATCACGCCGGCGATCACCAGGAACGACGACCAGACCAGGCCGTGGAAGAGCACCATCGCCACCAGGCCGCCGATGCGGAAGCCGAACGCCGGGAACCCGAAGACAAAGACGGTGTACCGCTCGAAATCCCCGGGCGGGGTCTCGAAGTGGATCCAGCCGAACACCAGCGGGAACGTGATGGCGACCGCGGCCAGGCACCCCCACATGATGAGCCAGTGCGCGGCCCATCTCGGCCGGCTGCGCCTGAAAATGAAGTTGTTGAGGGCGAAGGCCCCGACCAGCCGCCTGGGCCAGTTCCCCAGGTTGCGCAGGATTCGCCCGCGGGAGAAGAAAACCTGCCAGCCCCGCCTCCAGAAAAGGGCCGTGGGCGGACGCTGGAGCCACATCGAATAGCGATACACGATCGCGAAGACCGCGAACAGGGTGGCGAAGGTGTAGCCGACGAGCGCGGCGTCGAAGTGCGCGAGATTGCGGGAGCCGATGGCGATGAGCCCGGCCAGCAGCAGCGTGGCGACAACCGCGCGGGCGATGGAACGCAGGACTTCTCTACCCATGAGCGTCACGCAAACCTCCTGGTTCGGGCGGGGTCCTGGTCTCGAATCTCGCGATGGAGTCTATCAGCCTCGCGTGGTCACGGTGGCGTTGGGGCGTTCCGGCGACCGGGATGGGGACAATCGCCAATCTGGGGCTCGTCGCTTCGGCCCAGCGGGCGCTCGAAGCCCTTCTCGATGAGCACGCGGAGCGTGCCCCCGTTTGCCGGCGGGAGGGCCCGCTCGATACCGACGGCGGGGCCGGAACTCCACGCCCGAACGACCGGTGCCCCGATCCGCGGGCCGATGCACCGTCGGTCCGGTGGCGCGGAGTGTTGATCGCCGCGCCGCGTTGCTTCGAGGCGACGAGCGAGAGGTGTTCGCCCGGGAAGGCGTGCCGTCGGCCGAACCGGGGCGCCGTTTGCGACGGCCTCGACCCCGGTGCGGATGAGTCTCAACCGCAGGATGCCCGCGCGAGGACGGACCCTCGCGCGGATCCGCTCGAGAGTGCACATGCACGCGATCGGGCGCCACGGCGATGTTCACAACGGACGCTTGGAGGGCATGGCGGCATTGGCGATGAGCAGACCGGCGACGATGGAGATGGCGATGTAGATCATCTCGAACGCCGTGGCCACGCCCCCGAGGGCGTCGTTGGCGACGAACGATTGCACGCTCCGGAAACCGACGCTTCCCGGGACGAGCAGAAGGACGCCCGGGAGCAGCGGGACCGCCGCGGGATTGCCCGTGAGCCGCGCGTAGAGGTTTGCGCCGATGCCGACGATCATGGCCGCGATGCAGGCGCCGGTCTCCGGGCCGAGCACCCACGCGCCGACCCGGGCGCCGTAGAAGGCGAGGAAGGCCGAGCCCATGATGACAAGCGCGTCGCGCGCCCTTGCGCGGAACAGGACCGTGAGCGGGAGGGCAACGATGACCAGCGAGGCCGTCAGGGTCCACGCGGGGGGCACGGTTTGGGTGGACGGCGCTTCGAGCGACGCCACGGGGAGCCGCGCGGCGTGCCGGAGCAGTTGCTGGCCCGTGGCGACACCGAACCCGATGGCGACGAACGTGGAGAGAGCGCCCATGAGGCGGGCCGTGCCCGCGACCAGGTTCCGGGTGGCCAGCTCGGTAACGGAGAGTGTGAGGGACAGGCCGGGGATGAGCACGATGAGGCCCCCGAGCATGATGGAGCGGGCCGAGGCGCCGTCGAGCAGGGCCGCGGCGGCGACGGCGACCATGGCCGCGACGGCGCCGGCCAGAAACTCGGTCAGCCGGGCCAGGCGCGAGCCGCCGAACACGGTGAGCAAGCCCACGGCCAGCCCGGCCAGGGGCGCCACGGCGACCTCGCGCAGGCCGCCGCCGAAGAACCGCGTGGAACAGGCGGCGACGCAGGCGAAGCAGGCGACCGTGAGGATGCGTCCGTAGGGAGAGGGCCGGGTGCGTGCCAGGGCGATGCGGCGGATTCCCTCGGCGGGCTGGAGGCGGTGGGCGAGCACGTCATCCAGGATGCTCCCCAGCTCGATGAGGCGAGCGAGGTGGGTGTCGGCCGATTGCACGCGGAGCAGGCGGGCGCTCCCCGGGCCGAGCCGGTCGAAGGACGCGAAGAGGGCGGTCGGCATCGCGAAGAAGCAGGCCTCCACGCGCAGGACGGCCGCCGCGCTCGTCAGCGCGTCCTCGAGGCGATGGGCCGGAGTGCCGGACTCGCAGAGGGCGACTCCCAGGTCGCAGAGGAGTTGAACGGCGCGATGGTCCTCGGGCGTCGGCGGCTCGTCGCCGGGGCAAGGCCGGGAGCAATCCGCGAGGGGGCGCGGATCGGTCGGTCGGTCCGGCCCCGGCACGCCGGCAGATCCCGGTGGCGTCCGGTCGGGGGCGGCGCATCGCACGTTCGGGAAAATGGGTGATCTCCTCCACACCGCCGCCTAGAGCGGCCCGCCAAGGCGAATGGATGCTCCAACGATGAGCAACAGCACCGCCAGAATAGTGGTGGCCCAGGCGTAGAGTGCGAACGATCTCATTCGCGCCCGATCCAAGCGGGGAAGGATGCGGTGATAGGCGTGCCCGGCCAAGACCAGCGTTGCCGCGAGCAGGCCGAGCTTGGCCAGCACCAGGTGCGAGGCGGGCGTCGGCTGGCGAAGGATGTTCGGCCAACCGCCCAACCAGCGGTCCGCGAGCCAGAGCCCGGTGGCGAGTTGCACGATCAGGGCGACGATGCCGACCCTGCCGAAGCCGCGCTCGAACTCGACGATCCGCCTCGGGTCGCGCTCCCGCCGGGCCGTCGGCATGACCACGCTCACGAGCACGATGTGCCCGCCGATCCAGACCGACGCCCCGAGCAGGTGCAGGAGCACCAGCACCATGTACACCATCGGACCGCTCCTGACAAGCCAACGCGCCGGGCTCAGGCCGCGCCCCGCGGGGGGGCGTCGAGCGCGAGGGCGCGCGGGAAGAGGATGTTGTTCTCCTTGTGGACGTGCTCGTGCGTGTCCCGCTCCAGCCGCTCCAGGTCGTTGAGGAGCACCCGCCAACTGTTGCACGCGCCCATCGGGGGCGAGAAGCCGCCCGTGAGCGACCGAAACGCCGCGAGAGACCGGCCGGCGTCCTCGTGCTCGTGCATCAGGCACCGGATGGGGTGGTCCACGGCGATCGGCCCGCCCGATCGGCCCGCTTCCATGGACCTGATGAGCGGGAAGAGCACGCGCTCTTCCTTCTCCATGTGCGAGGTCATGTCGTCGGCGAATCGCTCGAACTCCTCCGAGAGGGCGCGCAGCTCCGGGTGCGCCTCCCCGTGGACCTTCGCCACCTTCCGGCTCAGGTGCCGCATGTGCGGGAGCTCGTCCTTGAGGTACTGGTGGTGGGCCGACTCGATGTTGGCCGTCAGGTCGGCCAGGCTCATGCCCGCCCAATCCCTCCCGCCCGGGGCGGGGTCTTGCGCGGCCGCCTCCAGGCGGACGATCACCTCGGCGGGGTCCAGCCCGCGCTTGCGACAGGCCTGGCCCAGCGGGATGGTCCCGCCGCAGCAGTAGTCGATGCCCAGTTGCTCGAAGAGACTCGCGGCCCCCGGGACGCTCGTGGCGATCGTTGCGACGGTCGTTTCCGGGGTCAGTTCGGGCTCCATGTTCCGCTCCTTGGTTGCCGGACCCCCGCTCCGCCGATGTCGAGTGGCCCGGGCTTATGGTATATATTGAGATACAGATATGTATAATATCGAGCGCGCGCCAAGGGTCAAGCGGTGCGCCCGTGCGCACCTCCCAACCCGGGGACTTCCGTGGGTCGCCGCGCCGGCGATCGCTGGCGGGCGGCGCGCCACAAGGGCGGGCCGAGAAAGGGCGCGCCCGTGCCGCCGAGTCCTTTCCGACCGGCGACTGCATTCGGCCTCCCGAGCCGCGCGGGTCTGGGCGGTCCCGGGCGACCGTCCGGTCCCACCCTGGGAAGGTCCGGTGGTCGCGGGGCCGGGGCCCGCCGACAGGCCGAGCCGGTCTATCCATCGCTCCTGAGAGTTCCTTCACACTTGGCGGGAGATGATTCCGGCCATTACGCTTCGGCCAGCGAGGGCGGGGACACGCGTCCGACGCCGCGCTCGCAAGGAGCAGCAAGTGACCTCCCGCCAGCCGCCGCCTCCCTCGCACATTCCCCGGCACCAGGCCCATCGGCACGCCGGATCCAAGTCCGAGCACATCCCCGTCACCGTCTACGCCTCGAGCGAATCGGCGAGCAAGGCGGTGGCGGCCGAGATCGGGGCGCTGATCCGCGAGCGTGCCGCGGCCGGTCGCGCCGCCGTGCTCGGCCTGGCCACCGGCTCGGCGCCGACGGCCGTCTACAACGAGCTCGTCCGCCTGCACGGGGAGGAGGGACTCTCGTTCCGCAACGTGGTGGCCTTCAACCTCGACGAGTACTGGCCCATGCGGCCCGACGATCTGCAGTCCTATCGCCGGTACATGCAGGAGTATCTCTTCGACCACGTGGACATCGACCCCCCGAACATCCACGTGCCCGACGGCACCATCCGGCGAGCGGACGTGGGTGCGTGGTGCGAGGGATACGAGCGGGCGATCGGGGAGGCCGGCGGCATCGACATCCAGATCCTCGGCGTCGGGCGCACCGGCCACATCGGCTTCAACGAGCCCGGCTCCCCGCGCGACAGCCGCACCCGCCTCATCACCCTCGACCGCGTGACGCGGATGGACGCCGCTAGCGACTTCTTCGGAGAGCGGAACGTGCCCCGCACGGCCATCACCATGGGCGTGGCCACCATCCTCGACGCCCGCCGGGTCGTCCTGCTGGCCTTCGGCGAGCACAAGGCCGCGATCATCCGCCGGAGCGTCGAGGGCGACGCCGCCCCCACCGTCGCCGCCAGTTTCCTCCAGCGGCACCCCTCGGCGAGCATCGTCCTCGACCCCGCCGCCGCGGCCGAGCTCACGCGATTCAAGACGCCCTGGCTTCTCGGCCCCATCGAAGACTGCGGGGGAGCGTGGGATGTCGCGACCACGCGCCGCGCGGTGATCTGGCTCTCCACGATCGTCGGCAGACCGATCCTCACGCTCACCGACGAGCACTACATCGAGCACGGCTTGCAGGACCTGCTCGCCGCGCGAGGCGGGGCCTACGGCATCAACCTCGAGGTCTTCCGCGCGTTGCAAGGAACCCTCACCGGTTGGCCGGGAGGCAGGCCGGGCACCCCGACACCCCGTGGCGGGCCGGGCACCCCGACACTCCGTGGCGGGTCCGAGGATCCGACAGATTCCCCCGAGGCCGCCCCGGAGTTGCGGGGTACCCAGAAGATCGAACCCGCCGCGGCCTGCCGCGATGCCCGCGAGGTCTATCCCAAACGCGTTCTGGTGTTCAGCCCCCACCCCGACGACGACGTGATCTCCATGGGCGGAACCTTCATCCGCCTGTGCGATCAGGGCCACGACGTCCACGTGGCCTACCAGACCAGCGGCAACATCGCCGTCTGGGACGAGGCCGCGCTCCGCCACGTCGATTTCGTCCGCGAGTTCGCCGGCGCGTTCCCCCAGCTCGGCAGGGAGTTCGCCGAGCGCCTCGAGGACACCCTCGAGACCTTCGTCGCCCACAAACGATCCGGCCAGCCCGACAGCCCGGAACTCCAGCGGATCAAGACCATCATCCGGCGCGTCGAGGCCCGCGCCGCGGCCAAGTACAGCGGCGTCCGCGAGCAGAACATCCACTTCCTCGACCTCCCCTTCTACGAGACCGGGCGGGTGCGCAAGAAGCCCCTCGGCGAGGAGGACGTCCGCATCACGATGGACCTCCTCGAGCGCATCCGCCCGCACCAGATCTACGCCGCGGGCGATCTCTCCGATCCGCACGGCACCCATCGCGTCTGCCTGGCCGTCATCACCCGGGCTCTTTCCCGGCTGGCCGATCGCGACTGGGCGAGGGCCTGCGTCGTCTGGCTCTACCGCGGCGCGTGGCAGGAATGGGGACCCGAGGAGATCGAGATGGCCGTGCCGCTCTCCCCGGAAGAGGTCCGCCGCAAGCGCATCGCCATCTTCAAGCACGAGAGCCAGAAGGACTACGCCCTCTTCCCCGGCCCCAACGACCCGCGAGAGTTCTGGCAGCGGGCCGAGGACCGCAACCGGGCCACCGCCGCGCTCTACGACAGACTCGGCCTGGCCGAGTACGAGGCCATCGAGGGGTTCGTTCGTTGGAAGCCCGCGCCGTGATCGATCGGATCAACCCGCGAACGGCTTGAGCGGCGCAAGCCGCGTCGCCGCGGGCGCCCGCATGCGCACCAGGTGGGCCTCCACCCACCCGCGAGACTCTTCCGGGCGCGCCAGCGCCGTCAGGATCGAAGCGTGGTCCATCGCGTCGATCCGGTCGTTGGCCGCCCGGAGCGCATCGATCGAGATCCTGATCGCCGTCTCCACCGGCATCCGCTCGGGATGGATGTCGATCCCGAAGTATCCGCGATACCCGTGCATCCGCATGGCGTACAACCCCGCCTCCATCTGCTCGGGCGAGACCACGCCCACGTTCAGGTCCTGGTCGTAGTTCCCCAGCGGCTGGCTGTTCCAGTGCGTGTGCGCCAGCCGCCCCTCCGAGAGCGGCCAGCTCAGTGCATACGCCAGATCCTCGAACCCCATGAGCGCGTGCCCGACCTCCGGGTTCATCGCCACCAGCGCGTGCCCCTCGGCGAGCAACTTGGTATTCACCGGATTCCTGAGCCTCGCCTCAACCAACCGCCCCAGCAGCACGCCCTCGGGCGTGGTGCCGAAGATGATCCGGCCGCGCGGCTCGTAGGGCTTGGGCTCGAACGCGATCCTCACCCCGGGCACCGCGTCCATCGCCTCGGCCAGCCCGTCCACGAAGCGGTCCCGCATCGCCGCCATGTCGTGCCCGAACGGATTCTCGAACCCGTCGATCCCCGGCCACACCACCGCGAACTCGCACCCCAGTCGCTTGTTCATCTCCAGCGACCGCTTGGTCCGCTCGATCGCCTCGCGCCGGGCCGCCCCGATCGGGCTCGAGAGCGAGCCGAACTCGAACTGCCTGTCCCAGAACAGCAGCGGGATCACGGTCAGAACGCGGATCCCCGTCTGCCTGGCGAACGCCGTCCAGACCTCGAGATTCTCCTCGTTGATCTCGTTGGGATAGTGCGCCTCCAGCGCCGAGAGCCCATGGTCCTTCAGGCCCGCCGCGATCTCCAGCCGACGCTCCAGCTCCACCGGCTCCCCGTACCGATCGTGGAACCGGCTGGCAAACGGCGAGAAGTACCAGATCCCCGCCGAGAACCTCGGGTCCAGCCGGAACGAGCGCATGTGCTCGATCTGCGCGCCGAGGTTTCGACGGACGGCCTGCGGGCGAAGATCGAGAAGCGGCATGGGAAGCCTCGCATAGGGATTCAGACCGTCGCCCCAGAACCCGAGAGCGCGTGCATCGCCGGCGTCAGATCGGCATACAGCCGCTCGTACACCGCCCGGGCCTCACGATAGCGACCGCCCGCGACCGCGTCGGGCTCGTACGTTCTCACCTCCCGGATCGTCGAGCTACACGCCCCCGCCACCGTCGGCCACACGCCTATCCCCACACCCGCCAGCAGTGCCACGCCGAACGCCGGCCCCTCGTCGCTGTTGAGCACCGCGCACGGCAGCCCGTACACATCCGCCTGCATCCGCCGCCAGAGTTCCGACCTGTTCCCGCCCCCGCCCAGCCGCACCCGCTCCACGCCCACCGGGAGCGACCGCACCAGATCCAGCATCTGCGCCATCCCGAACGTCACACCCTCCATCACCGCTCGGATCAGATGCCCGCGCGTGTGCTGGGCCCGCAACCCCACCCACCCCCCACGAGCCAGCGGGTCCGGATGCGGGCACCGCTCCCCGCTCAGGTACGGCAGAAACACCAGCCCATCGCACCCCGGCGACACCGCCGCGGCCTCCGCTTCCAGCGTCTCGAACGCCACCCCGGGCGCGATCACATCCCTCGCCCATCGCAGGCTCCCCGCCGCCGACAGTATGCACCCCGTCACGCACCAATGCCCCGCCTGCGCACCCGATCCATCGGCCGCGCACATCGTCTGCGTCCGCCCGGGAGTCGCTCGGTTTGCCGTATCCCGGCGCGGGTGCTCGCTGTGCGCGTACATCACCCCGCTCGTCCCCAGCGTCGCCAGCACCAGCCCCGCCCCCCCCACCCCCCCCCCGATCGCCCCCGCCGCGTTGTCCCCCGTTCCCGCCACCACCGGCGTCCCGGCCCGCAACCCGGTCCTCGACGCGGCCCACTCCGTCACGCCCCCCACCACAACCGCCGACTCCTGCAAGGTCGGCAGAATCGCCGGATCGATGTCCACCCGCCTGCACATCTCCCCGCTCCACTCCCGCCGCTCGATGTCCAGCAGCAGCACGCCCGAAGCGTCGCCGACGTCGGTGCCCGGCTTGCCGGTGAGTTGCAGCCGGATGAAGTCCTTCGGCTGCACCATCGCCCTCACCCGTGCATACGCCTCCGGCTCGTGCTCGCGCAGCCACAGCAGTTTCGGGAGCGTAAACCCCGTCAGGGCCCGATTCCCCACCACCGCCACCAGCGCGGGCGCGCCCCCCGCGAGTCGCTCGATCTCCTCGCACTGCGTCCCGGTCCGCTGGTCGTTCCAGAGCAGCGCGGGCCGGATGGCGTCGATCTCCCCATCGCGGGCCCCCTCGATCGCCCGCCGATCCAGAAACACCGACCCGTGCATCTGCCCGCTCAGGCCCACGCCCAGCACCCGCTCCGGCGCGATGGCCCCACGCCCAAGCGCCGACCGTATGCCCTCCGCCGCCGCGCCCCACCACCGACGCACCGGCTGCTCGGCCCACCCGTCCCGCGGCCGATCGACCTCGTACGACACCGACGCCCCGGACACCGTCCGACCCGTCTGGTCGATCACGGTGACCTTCGCGGCCGAGGTTCCGATGTCCACACCCAGCAGCATCGACGCTTCTCCGGCACGCCGTCGCGCCGCCGCCAGAATAGCCGCGCACGCCCGCGGGCGTGCATCTCTCGCCGCCGCGGACTATTCTCGCCCGTGCCCACCACCGCCCGAACACCCGCCGCCGGCACCCCCGCCTCGGTGGCCATTCCCCGCCTCGTGGCGCTCCACGGCCCGCGCCTCTACGGCCTCGCCGTGCGCCTGTGCGGCAACGCCGACGACGCCGAGGACATGGTGCAGGAGGTCTTCCTCCAGGCCCACCGCAAATGGCACACCTTCAAGGGCGCCGCCGACCCCGGCACCTGGCTCTACGCCATCGCCGCCCGCTCCTGCAAGGCCCGCACCCGCCGGCGCGGCGGCATCGACAAACGCATGCCCGCCGTCTCGCAGCTCATGCCCTGGACCGAGACCACCAACCTCTCGCTCGGGACCGGGGCCAACGGTGCGTCCGGAGGACCGGTCGCGGCGGCCATCGCCCGCGAGTCCGCCAGCGCCGTGCACGAGGCGATCCTCTCCCTTCCCGAGAACTTCCGCGTGCCGCTGGTGCTCAAGGAGATGCTCGAACTGAGCATCGACGACGTCGCCCAGGCCCTGCACATCCGACCCGCGACCGTGAAGACCCGTGTCCACCGGGCCCGGCTCCTGCTCCGCAAGGCGATCCTCGATCGCCCGCGCCTCCGACACACCCCCGCCAGGGCCCCGACGTACGAGAAGCGGGTCTGCCTCGACCTGCTCAAGGCCAAGCTCGACGCCATGGACAAGGGCCGCGGTTTTCCGATCGGCCAGAAGGTGGTGTGCGATCGCTGCCGCGCCGTCTTCGCCGAACTCGACCTGGCCCAGAACGCCTGCGCCGGCCTGGCCGACGGAGGCGCCTTGCCCGCGCACGTCCGGCGCACGCTCTTGGCCGCCATCGGGCACGCCGGGAACGCCCCGCTCTTTTCCCGCCGGCGATGATGCCTCCCGATCGTGGGGCCCGTGGCGTCCGCTCCGGCCTCGCTCACGCCGCGTCGCCGCCGCGCTGACGCACCTCCCCGAGCACCTGCTCGATGGTCGCGGCCCGAAGGCTCTCCTGCAGCGCCAGGGTGAGCTGCCGCAACCGCTGGCCCAGCGGCGACTCGGGCCCCACCCCGTTGTCGCCCGGCGCGCTCTCGACACCATGGTCCGCGCTCACCGCCCGCACCACGTCGAGGAGCGTGATCGCCCGCGCTGGGCGCGCCAGGGAGAAGCCGCCGTGCGGCCCGCGCTGCGACCCGACGAGTCCCCCCACCACCAGCGACCGCATGATCTTGCTCAGGTAGCCCGACGGGATCCCCGTCAGGTGCGAGATGCGTTCGCTCGACGCCGCGGCCGCGCCCTCCCGCTCCAGGGTGGCAAGGCAGATCATCGCCCGAAGCGCGTACTCGGCGGTTTGAGAGAACATGCCGGTTTCTCGCCCCTACTTGCCGTACCGCTCGATCCTCCAGGCGATCCTGAACGCGACGAGCTGCTCGTACGTGAGCACGCGCCCGCCCGCCTTCTCCGCCTGCGCCCTGGCCGACGCCTCGTCCGCGAACGCGGCCAGCCCCGACCCCATCGGCGTGTGCACCGACTCGGCGTAGGTGAACGTGCACCCCTGGGCCTCGTGCCACGCCCGCGTGTTGAAGTCGTGCACGAAACGCTTCTCCACCACGAGCTCGGGATGCGCCCGCTCGTGGTCGAGCATGTCCCCGATATCGTCGAAGAGCGCATGCTCCGGACGCCCCTGCTCGAGCACGAGCATGGCGCACGAGAAGCGGTCCTCGACGATCGACATGCCGCAGTGCACGCACTCGTCTCGCCCAAGCCGGATGTCCGGAGGGCCCGAGAGCTCCTCGCCCCCGCACCCGCCCAGCCCCAGGGCGCAGCACGCCGCGCCCAGAACGATGATCGCTCGCAGTCTCATACGCCCGACCTCCTTGAAAACACCAGGCCCGCCACCACCAGCGGCACCACGGCCCACGCCGCCAGCGACGCCGCGAACATCCACGCCAACCCGTGCGGGTATGTGTCCGCGGCGTACAGCCCCACCGACCCGAGCACGTCCAGCGACGCGTCGATCGCGTGGAGCGACCACATCTTGAAGACCTGCAACGGGTTCGCCAGGCCGACGGCCAGCAGCGTCTCGATCCGCATCCGCAGCGCGAGCACCCCGGCCATCACGCCCAGGTCGGACGCGAAGACCATCAGCAGCCACAGGAACACCGCCGTGCCCGTCGCCACGCTCCCCTTGTGGGCCAGCACGGACACGAGCATGCCGATCGAGAGCATCCCCAGCGCCAGCCCGAAGGCCAGCCCGCCCAGCCAGAGCAGGCTTCTCGCATCCGTGCTCGTGCCGGCCCCTGTCAGGGCCAGAACCCCCGCGCACACACCCAGCCCCAGGCAGATGCACGCCAGCAGGGCCAGCGACAGGCCCAGATACTTGCCCAGCAGCACCTCCCACCGCGACACCGACTGGGCCAGCAGGTACGAGAGCATCCCGCGCTCCCGGTCCGGGGCGATGCTCCCCGCGCCCGCCGTCAGCGCCATGAGCGGTACCACCAGCAGCACCAGATTGATCAGCCCCGCCGTCGTCCGCCCATATCCCGACAGCCCGGCCGCCCCGCTCCCCGCGGCGGAGATGTACGAGATCCCCAGCCCCAGACCCGCGAAGGCGAGGGTGTAGAGCAGGAACCACCTCGCCCGCACCGCGTCGCGCAGCTCCCGCGCCGCCACCGCGGAGATGTTCGACCACCACGGCGCGGGCCGGGCGAAGACACGGACGACCCTCTCGAGCGGCGCGGCGATCATGGCGTGGCCTCCTTGTGCGGCTCGGGGCCGGGCTCGTGCATGAGGTCGAAGTCCGACACATGGATGCTCGCGTCGGTGAGGATCCGCAGCGGCTCGGCCTTGCGCGACTCGGCGATCGGCACGAGCACACCCACGCCGTTGAGCCTCGCCGCGAAGCCGCTCTCACGCAGCACGTCGATCGCCGCGGCGCACTCGGGCGCCTCGAGCCTGATCCGCATGATCCGCCCGCCGGCGTGGCCCCGCACGAACTCTCCGGCCGCCTCGTCCGCGACGATCCTGCCCGCCCTCAGCGTCAGGACGCGTTTGGCCAGGCTCTGGATCTCCTCGAGCCGGTGCGACGCGAAGAGCATCGTCCGCGCCGTCCCCGCCGCGCCCCGCGCATCCGCCAGCCGCGAGAGCAGGCCCACGAACTCCTCCCGCCCGCACGCGTCGAGGCTCGCGGTCACCTCGTCGAGGATCAGCACGGGCGGGTCGCCCAGCAGCGCGATGGCCAGCGCCAGCCGCTGCTTCATGCCCCCGCTCAGGTCGCGGATCCGCTTCCGCTCCTGCCCCTCCAGCCCGACGCCCGAGAGCACCCCGCCCGTCCGCGGGGTCGCCAGCCCCTTGAGCCTGGCGAAGAACCGAATCGCCTCCCCCACGCTCAGGTCGTCGTAGAACCCCAGCTCCTGCGGCACATAGCCGATGAGCCGGCGGACGGCCTTGCCATCGCGGGCCGCGTCCATCCCGTTCACGCGGATCGCCCCTCGATACCGCAGCAGCCCCAGCACGCAGCGGATGATCGTGCTCTTGCCCGCGCCGTTGGCCCCCCACAGCGCCACCGAGTCCCCCTCGGCCAGCGAGAACGACACGTCGTCCACGGCCGTGGCCCGCCCGAAACGCTTGGTCACCCGTTCGATGGCGATCATGCCGTGGCTCCTCCCATGGCCGGACAGTTCCGGCGCGCTGCCGGACGCGCCAGCAGCCGGTCCGCGAACGCAAACCCGACGATCATCGAGGGAACACCGAGCAGCGCCGCCGCGGCGATCCAGATGTTCCCGCCGCCCGCGCGAGCGGGGGCGACCAGCGTCGCGCCCGCCGGTCGCATCAGCGGATACAGATCGCTGAACTTCGGCTCGGGCCGGATCGCGGGCAACGCCCGCCCGACGAACTCGATGGCCTGCTGCACCGGGCTGAACATGAGCAGCCTGAGCTTCGGCTCCCGGTCCATCAGGTTCTCGAACAGCGTCTGCGATTCGTACTCGGTGTCGCCCACGCCGTCGTGGTCCGCGTCGTACCCCGCGTAGTCGCCCCAGAAGTTGCCCGCCCCGTCGAGGTCGAACTCGTTGTCGGACAGGTCGCCGCGCCCGAGGACGGAGATCTGCTCGAAGTTGTCGAGCATCGTGTTCCCGGTGAGCGTGTTCCCCTTCACCGACGGGAGGAACTGCATCCCCACGTCGTTGACCGCGATCGTGTTGCGGGCGATGAGCACCCGATTCGTCCGCACCACCGGGGAGTTGTCCAGATACATCCCCACCCGGTTGCCCGACAGGATGTTGTTCTCGATCACGAACGCGTCGGTGTCCTTGAGCCCGATGCCGTACCCGCTCGGCCCGCGGTTGCGGTCGATGATGTTGTTCCGCACGGTCACCCCGGTGGAGTACATGAAGTAGATCCCCACCGAGTTGGCCCGCAGCGTGTTCCCCTCGATCGTCACGTCGTTGGAGTACATCAGGTGGAACCCGTACCGGCACCGCTCCGCCAGGTTGTTCCGGACGATCACGCCCTTCGAGTACCACAGGATCGAGTCCCGCCCGTCGCGGATCGTGTTCCCCTCGATGAGCGTCCCGTCGGATCGCCAGAGCCGGATCGCGTCCCCGCGCCGCGCGATGTCCAGGTCCTTCGCCCCGATCACGTTGTTGCGGATGACACACCGCAGCGCGGCCTTGCAGTCCACGCCGAAGAGAACGTCCCTCAGCTCGTTGTCCTGGATCACCGCCCCGTTGGCCAGCACGCGCACGCCGACGTTCTCTCCGTCGAGTTCCGATCCGGTCCGCTCGATGATGAAGCCCCGAAGCTCGACGTTCTCCGCCCTGATCTCCACCGCGTCGCCGTACCCCTGCGCATCGAGCATCGGCCGATCGGGCCCAGGCCTGGCCACCAGCCGCACGGCCTTGTCGATCACCAGGCGGCCCGGATAGGTCCCCGGGCCGACCTCGATGGTGTCGCCCGGCGCGGCCGCGGCGATCCGGGACGCCAGCGGCGACACCCCCCCCGCGCCCGGCGGCTGCGCCGGGGCCCCGCACGGGAGCACGAGCGCGCCCAGCAGGCCCATGATGAACCTCGAGGGGTTCATGCACCCTCCGTGCCGGCGATGGCGTTGGCCCGGTCGTGGAGCGGCTTGTACGCCCGCCGATGGAAGAACATGCCCACCACCACCAGCACCGAGCACCCCACCGCCAGCCACCACCCCGGCCCCGCGCTGGCCACGGTGTAGAACTGCCCGACCTCGCCCTCGCCCAGCACCGGAGGGATGAACGGCTTGACGGAGGACGAGAGCGGGGCGCGCGGATCGAGGTTCTGGCCGAAGGTCGTCAGCCAGTACCACAGATCGACCAGGAACCCGATGGGGAAGAGCACGGCCGGGAGGGCGAGCAGCACGGCCCATCGGCTGTGGATGAACGCGGCCCCCTCCATGAGCAGCGCCATCGCGATGGCCATCCAGACCGACGCGGCCCGCTCGAACCTCGCCGCGTCCTCGAGGGGCCGCATCCCGATGTAGTGGTTCAGGGCGTTGATCTCCTTTACGTCGCCGGTCAGGTTGTTGACATACGCCGTCACACTCAGGCCGTCGGGATACTGCGGCGCCTCGAGCGACATGTGCCAGTACGGGAGGAACAGCGACAGCAGCAGCAGCACGCGGGCCGCGGAGAGCAGGAGCGTCGGCAGCAGATACCTCGACCGGTTGGCCTCGAACTCGGCCTGCGGAACACGCGGGCCGAACAGCGCTCTGAGAATGCCTGACATGGGCGGCCTCCTTCGTTGGGCGTCCGCGCGCGTGCCCGCGCCGCGGGGAAAGGGTCGGAACTCCCGGCCCGGGCGGTGGCCCGGGCCGGGGTGCGGGGTGCTACTTGGCCTCTGCGCGCGCGGACTTGGGCTTGATGTTGAGGTAGCCCATCATCTCCAGGTGCAGCGCCGAGCAGAACTCGGTGCAGTAGTAGGGATACGTGCCGGGCTTGTCGGCGGTGAAGTGGAACTCGACGTACTCGCCCGGCTCCAGCGACAGGTTGATGTTGTACCCGCCGATGCAGAACCCGTGCGTGGCGTCCATGGCCCGCTCGGTATTCGTGATCTTCCACGTCACCTCGTCGCCCTCCTCGATGTTCACTCGCTCGGGGCTGAAGTGGCTGCGCACGGCGGTCATGTGCACCTCGACCTTGTTCCCGTTGCGCACGACCCTCTCGCTGCCCGGGCGCGGCGCGCCGGGCTCAACGGCCTGCGTGTGCGGGTTCCAGCCCGTCTCCGGGTACACGCCCCAGGTCTTGAGCTTGTCGGCCTTGATGAGCTGGCAGTAGTGCGGCTCGCCCACGCCGATCGGGCAGTCGTACAGGACGGGCATGGTCGTGCCGCTCTCGCCGATGTCCACGAGCTGGAAGTTCTGCGGCAGGAGCGGCCCGGTGGTGAAGAACCGGTCCACCGACCACTTGTTCATGGAGATGAGGTACTTGCCCTTCGGGGCCGCCGAGTCGCCCTCGGCCGTGCACAGGTGGCCGACGTTGTACTGCACCGGCGTCTTGGTGACGAGCTTCCAGGGCTGCTCCTCGTGGAGCTTCGAGTACTCGCCCCCGAGCGTCCAGCGGGCGACGGCCGAGTCCAGGAACAGCGATGTGTACGCGTAGCCCTTGTCGTCGAACTGCGTGTGCAGCGGGCCAAGGCCCACCTCGACCTGCGCCTCCATCACCGAGTCGTAGCCGAGGATCGGGATGTTGTACGCGTCCACCCCGCTGTACTTCTTGTCCGCGATCGCGCTCTTGATCTTCGCGGTCGAGTAGATCGTCACGTGCGGGTCGAGCTTGCCCGCCACCACCGCGTACTGCCCGTTGGGGGTCACGTCCACGCCGTGCGGGCTCTTGGGCTCGGGCGCGAGGTACAACAACCCCTCGGAGATGCTCGTGGCCATCGGGATCACCGCGAAGCCGTTGATGGTCTCGACCTTGCCCGCCTTGTACACGGCCTCGGCCTTGTGCAGGTCGATGATGTGCATGTAGTCCATGTCGCGCTGGCTCGCCCCGGCCTCGATCGGCGGCTTGCCGTCCTCGATCCCGCCGGTGGCCATCTCGGTGTTGAACGAGTTGAGGAACACCAGGCCCTCGGACGGGCCCTTGCCCGAGTCGGCCAGGTCCTGGAAGTACGGCGGCAGCTCCATCGCGAACGACTTGCTCTCGTCGATCCGGCCCCTGGCCCGGTCGAACTTCCAGAACGTGATCATCCCGCGGTAGGACTTCTGGTAGTCGTCGATCGGCGCGTACCCGTAGCCCAGCACCGTCGCGTACTGGCCGCCCTCGATGACGTAGTCGGTGTCGGGCGTGACGAACGCGCCGCCGTGGTCGCTCACCGTCAGCGGGTTCTTGACGATCTGCTTGGTCTCGAAGTCGCGCAGATCGATCACGGCCACGCGGGCGTTGGCCTTGTCGCCGATGAACAGGAACTGCCCGTCGTACTCGCCCTTGGTCTCGCTCAGGGCCGGGTGGTGGCTGTCCCCCCAGTCCACGCTCTTGCCGTTGATCTTCAGGCGCTCACGCACCGGGTCCTTCTCACCCCCGAACCCGTAGCCCTGCCACGACTCCGGCGTGAACACCGAGATGCTCCGAAGCAGACGCATCGACGGCACGCCCAGCACGAACACCTGCCCGCTCTGCCCGCCCGACGCGAACAGGATGTAGTCGTCGATCCGGCCGCTGGGCATGTACGTCTTGGCCGCGGCCATCAGGTCGTCGGGCGTCAGCTTCCGTGCCACCGCCAGCTTCGCCAGCGCGTCGAGCTGGCCCTGGGTGGGCGGGGCGATCTCCTTCTCCTTCCGCACCCGCTTCCTGGGCGCGGGCGGCTCCTGCGCCAGCGCCGCGTGCGATGTGGCGAGCACGCCGGCGGCCGCGAACGCGATCGCCAGGACTCCCCGTGCGGCGAAACGACTGAGTTTCATGGTGTCTCCCTTGTGGACGTGTATGGTCAGGCGGCGTCCGCACGAGCGGACGCGTCCGGGTTTCAGTTCTTGACGCTCTTCTGCAACGACCGCAGGTACGCCACGATCGCCTCGATCTTCTCGTCGCTCAGCGCCGGGTTGCCCCCCTTGGGCGGCATCGCGATCTTGGTCGTGTTCGCCGGGTCGCCCGAGTCGCGCCCCCGCTTGATGAACGCGATGAGCTTCTCGTCGTCGAGGCCCTTCGCGAACGTGCTGTGCACCAGGTCCTTGCCGTTCTTGGGCACGCCCTTGGCGTCCTGCCCGTGGCACGTCGAGCAGCTCGACATGAACATCTCTTTGCCAAACTCGATCGTCTCCGCGTCGTAGTCCCCCTCGTCCGCAGTCGCGACCGCGACCGCCGGCGCGGGCGCGGGCGCGGGCGCTGGCGCCGTCGCAGCCGCGGTCGTGGTCGTGGCCGTGGCCGTGGTCGTGGCCGTGGTCGTGGCCGGCGCCACCGGCGCGGCCGCCTTCGCCGCCAGCCGCGCCGCCTTCGCCGCCGCACGCTCCGCCGCGGCCTGGGCCTCAGCGGCCGCGAGCTGCGCCTCGGCCGCGGCCAGCGCCGACGACGACACCCGCTCCGGACGCTGCAGCGCACGCACGTACGCCACCACCGTCCCCAGCTGCTCGTCGGTCAGGGTTGGGTTGCCGCCCTTGGGCGGCATCTCGACCTTCGTCGTGTTGAGCGGGTCCGACACCGGTCGCCCCTTCTTGATGAAGTCCAGCATCCCGGCGTCGTCGAGCCGGATCGAGAAGAGGCTGGTCGTCAGGTTCTTGCCCTTCCCGTCCATCCCGTGGCCGTCCACCCCGTGGCAGGCCGCGCACGTGGCCGTGAACACGGCCTTGCCCTGGGCCACCTTCATCGCGTCCAGCGCCTCGCCCGGCTTCAGCGCCGCGACCCGGGCCTCCTCCGCCGCGCCGGGCGCTCTGGGGAAACTCCACGGCGCCAACAACCCGCCCAACCCCGCGGCCAACAGCCAGAACACCACCAGCGCGCCGGTGATGCCCAGGACAACGCCCAGCGCGGTCTGATCATGCTGCTCGTCCGACTTGCTCATTGGGGCTCGCGTGTTCATCTGAGATTCCCGATCCGATCACACCCCCGCCGGCCCGCCCATATCTAGATATCTGACTATGTTTATCCTGTATCGGGCCGAATGTCCAGCCCGATTCCATTTCGTCAAGGTCCTTTGCGCCCATCCCCCGCCAGTTCCGGAACTCTCCCGGGCCCGGAGGCTCCCGGGCGCCCGCCGATCACCCGCCCACGCACCCGCACGCCCCACCTCCGCCGGATCGCCCCGCCGCCGCCAAGCCCTTCGGGAACAGGATGTTGTTCTCCTTGTGCACGTGCTGGTGCATGTCCTTCTCCAGCCTGGCCAGATCGCCCAGCAGCACGCGCCAGCTGTTGCACGCGTGCATCGGCGGCGCATAGCCGTCGGTGAGCGACCGGAACTTCGCCAGCGCGATCCCGGCCTCGTCGTGCTCGTCGGTCATGCACGCGATCGGCCCCTCGATCGCCCCGCCGAAGGGACGCTCCCCGCGCTCGATCGCCCGCAGCGCGGGGAAGAGCACCTGCTCCTCCTTGGCCATGTGCGAGAACATGTCCGCCGAGAAGCCCGAGAATGCCTCGGACAGCTCCCGCAGCCGCGGATGGCCCGCTCCGTGCACCCCCGCCACCTTGGCCGCCAGCTGCCCGAGGCGCGGCAACTCGGCCTTCAGATACGCGTGGTGCACCCCCTCGATGTGATCGCTCAGCTCGGCCATTCCCATCGCCGCCCAGTCGGGAGCGCCCGCCGGCTCCCCCGTGGCCCGCCGCTCCACCTCCGCCAGCACCGCGCCCGGATCCAGCCCGCGCTTCTGGCAGGCCCGCCAGAGCGGCATCTTCCCGCCGCAGCAGTAGTCGATCCCGTGCCGCTCGAACACCGCGGCGGCCCCCGGGATCTCCGTCGCGATCGTGGCAACCGTGCTCTCGATGGATGGCGTGGCATTCATGGTGGCGCTCCTGTCCGTCCGACCAATGGTCGGGTGGTCCGGCACCGTATCGACCCCTATACTATATATCAAGACTTGATTCTCCAGATATACGCATTCCCCAAGGAAACCCATGTTCTCCAACACCGCCGAGTACGCCCTCCGGGCCGTCATGCACCTGGCCTCCGCCACCGGGCGGCCCCGCGCGGCCAAGGAAATCGCCGAGGCGGCCAAGATCCCCGCCGGGTACGTCTCCAAGGTCCTCCAGGACCTCGCCCGGGCCGGCATCCTCGATTCCCGGCGCGGCCCGAGCGGCGGCTTCCGCCTCGCCCGGGACCCCGGCAAGATCAGCGTCCTCGAGGTCATCAACGCCGTCGATCCCATCCAGCGCATCGTGAAGTGCCCCCTCGACCTCCCGGAGCACTCCAAACGCCTCTGCCGGCTCCATCAGGAGCTCGACGACGCCATCGCCACCGTCGAGAAGACCCTCTCCGAGGCCACCTTCGCCGACATGCTCGCCGGCGATCGAAAGGCCCCGAAGTTCCAGTTCCCGACCATCGATCAGCAGAACTCGCGATCCGTTGCCCGGGCCGCCCGGTGACTCGCCTGCTCCGCCGGGTCCGTTCCTCCACCACCGTTTCCTTCCCGCCGGCCCACCACTTCATACCGCGGAATCCCCATGTCGATCCTCTCCTCCGTTCTCGACACCCTCGGCATCGGCCACGGCCTTCCCGATCCGCTCCCGCCGGATCCCTTCCCGTTGCTCAGGTCCTGGCACGATGAGGCCGCCAGGGACAAACGCATCGCCGACGCCAACGCCATGGTCCTCGCCACCTGCTCCGCCACCGGCGACCCCTCCGCCCGCGTCGTGCTGTGCAAGTCGATCGAGGACGCCCGCGGCTCCCTCGTGTTCTACACCAGCTACGAGAGCCGCAAGGGCCGCGAGCTCGAGTCCAACCCCAGGGCCGCGTGCGTGTTCTATTGGGAGGAGTTCGGCCGCCAGGCCCGCGTCGAGGGCCGTGTCGAGCGCGTCGGCGCGGCCGAGAGCGACGAGTACTTCGCCACGCGCCCGCTCCTCTCCCGGATCGGCGCCAGCGCCAGCCTGCAGAGCCGCCCCATGGCCAGGCGCACCGACCTGCTCGACCGCGTGCTCGCGGTGATCAAGGAGATCGGGGCCGCCCCCCACGAGTTGCTCACCGCCGGGGGCCCGAAGATCCCGCGCCCCGCCGCGTGGGGCGGCTACCGCATCCACGCCACGCGCGTGGAACTCTGGGCCGCCTCCAAGGGCCGCCTCCACGACCGCGCCGCCTGGACCCGCGATCGGGCCGGCGGGGAATGGACCGCCACCCCCCTCTACCCCCAGGACCCCGCCGGCTACGGGGTGGGGAACCACAGGGTCAGGGACTCGAAGATGTCCCGCACCGACAGATCCCCCCACCCATCCGCGTCGGCCGCGATGTCGCCGGCCAGCCACGCGTTCAGGAAGTCGAAGATGTCCTGCACCTCGACCCACCCGTTGCGGTCGAAGTCGGCTCTGCGGACCGTGGACAGCGTTCGGGTGGCCATCTTGATCGGCTCGCCGCGCCCGGTCGATTCCCACAGGGCGTGCAGGGTCGTTCCCCACGAGTCGGTGACGTTCGCGTCCCGCAGGTGCTCGATGTACTCCTTGGGCGTGTTCTGGTAGTACACCGACACCGTCGCCGAGACCGCGCCTCCCGGGATCGAAAACGCCCGATCGTCCCAGTACTGCCCGTCGGCATACGCCGCCCCGACCACCGGCGCGCCCCGCGACTCGTACGCCGCGTTGTTGAATCCGCGCGGCGGGATCCGGTTGTCCTTCTCGATCGTGTCCGCCATGGCCATGCGGCCCGTCGGGCCCGCCGTCAGGCCCGTCGCCTGCGCGGCGAACTCGCTCAAACCCACGTGCATCTCGTACACGGTCGTCGAGGCGGTGTCCAGCTCCGCCGTGGTGTAGTCGTACGCCCCGTGCTCGTGCACGAGCTGCCCCGCCGCGCCGAAGAACTTCACGTTGATCCACACCCGCCGGCCCTCGATGTGCCCCGTGGGCAGCTTGTGCCCCGACTCGTTGGTCACGCGAACGTTGAGCGATGAGCCGACCGCGTGCACGTCCAGCGACGCCGCCCGCTGCAGCATCGACACCGCCGCCGCTCTTCCCGCCGCCAGCGCGGGCTGGCTCACCGACGGATCGTTCTGCGTGTACGCCGCGATGATGTCCAGCACCTGGGCCGCGGCCCCCGCGAACTCGTGCCGGCGGGCGTCGGGACGCGACGGGGTCAGCACGCACAGCTTCGCGGCCGCCCGCGGCATGTGGCAGTCCTGGCACGACGACATCGTCGTCACGCCGGCCCCGCCGAACCGCCCGCCCATGTCCACCCCGCCGTTGGCGAACGCGCTGAGCTTCCACTCCGAGTACGTCCGCTCCAGCGGGAAGTGATCGTCCGGGTTGTCCGTCGGCGAGCGTTGCCCGATCGCGTTGTACCGATACGTCCCGTCGGTCTGGCGGCTCACCGCGACGTTCCCCACCTCGTGGCACGTCCCGCACATGTCCCCCGTGGCATGGAACGGCGAGGCGATGAACTCGTGGGGCGTCTGCGGGTCCGGGCGGGCGCTGCGCCGCCGGGCCAGCGGGTCGAGCACGAACATCGAGTTTCCATAGTGGTTCGGCTTGTCCGCGCCCAGACCGGTCAGGATCGGCAGATCCTCCGCCGGGCTGATCCCCGGCTTGTAGATCGGATCCACCATGGTGTGGCACAACTGGCAGCTCACGCCCACGGCGTCCACGCCGGTCAGCGCGGAACCGTCGGGCGGAACGGCGTGGCCCGTCACGATCGCCGACGGCACGTGGCACCGCATGCAGTAGTACCCCGCGTTGCTCACGTCCTGGTTCGCCAGCGTCATCTGGGCGAAGAACAGCGGGTCCCGCCCCGCGTTGCCCATCAGGCTCCCCCGCCACGTGGCGTACGGCTCGTTGGCCGCGTCGAAGTTCCCGTGGCAGACCGCACAGTTCGTGCTGTCGATGATCGTCGACGGGGAGATCTGGCCCATCTGCGTCCCCGGGATGAACAGGTCCTCCATCGTCAGGTTGATGATCGCCGCCGCCGCGATCGTCGCCGCGACCCCGATCAACGCGACCGCCGCGAGAACGGGCGACGACACTCGGAATGGGCGATTGATGCTCATGGTTGCTCCGAAGCGGACAAATCCGGCCCGCACTGGTCTATTGTCGATATCGTGATATCTTTATTGACAATACATCGTGTTTCGTGCCGGTCAAGCCGATCAGCCCCGGTTTGATGCGCCCCGACCTCTCCGGACCCGAACTCGCTCGAAGCCCCACCATGCCCTCGCTTCCCGTCCTCCAACCCCGGGCAACCCCCGGCCCCAGACCGAAGCCCGCCTCCCGCATGGCCAGATGGCGGGTGGCCTCGCTCATCGCCCTGCACGTTCTCATCGCCGCCCACATCCTCCACTGGGCCATCACGGGCCGGACGCTGAGTCGCTTCGTCTTCTCGGACTCCATCCGCACGCTGGAGTCCGGCGAGATCAATCCCGCCTTCATCGCCTTCGGCGTCGCCATCCTCGCCACCGCGCTCATGGGCCGCTTCCTCTGCGGCTGGGCCTGCCACATGGGCGCGCTGCAGGACCTGTGCGCCTGGGTCCTCCGGAAGTTCAACATCCGCCCTCGACTCTTCACGTCGCGAGTGCTCGGCTACGTCCCCGTGGGCCTGGCCCTCTACATGTTCGTCTGGCCCATCGCCCATCGTGAAGTGGTCGCCCCATCCGCCGCCGCCCTCTCCCCGACCCTCGCCGCCTGGGTCGGCCCCGCCGCCCCGTTCCCCGGATGGTCCACCGATTGGACCGCCGACCGCCTCTGGGAGGGGCTCCCGTCCCTCTGGGTCGGGCTGTTCTTCCTGCTCACCTGCGGGGTCGCCACCGTCTACTTCCTCGGCGCGCGCGGCCTCTGCCGCTACGGCTGCCCGTACGGCGGCATCCTCCTCGCCGCCGAGCAGTGCGCCCCCATCCGCGTCGTCGTCGATCAATCCAAGTGCGACCAGTGCGGCCTCTGCACCGCCGCCTGCACCGCCGGTGTGCAGGTGCTCAAGGAAGTCCACACCCACGGCGCCGTTCTCGACCGCAACTGCGTGCGCTCCCTCGACTGCGTGAGCGTCTGCCCGCAGGGCGCCCTCTCCCTCGGCCTGGCCCGCCCCGCCCTCTTCACCCGCGCCAAGGCCAAACGCCGGACCCTGCACGCGGCCGACCCCACTCTCTGGCAGGAGGCCGTCCTCGCCGCCGCCTTCATCGGCACCTTCTTCGTTCTGCGCGGCCTCTACGGCCTCGTGCCCATGCTCATGGGCGCCTCGCTGGCGGTCATCGGCGCCTTCATGGTGTTCGTCCTGATGCGCATGCTCGGCCGCCCCGACGCCCGCCTGGCCCGCTGGCAGATCAAGCGAGCCGGGCGTATCACCCGCTCGGGGTGGGTGTTCGCGGGCGCGTTCGCTCTGGCGACCGCGCTGCTGGCCCACTCGGCGGTCGTGAGGTTCGCCATCTGGCGGGGCGGGTCCTGGGACACCTCCGTCACCGTCTCCTACGACGACGCCTTCCGCGGGGCGCCGCTTCCGTCCGATCAGGTCGCCGCCGCACGCACCGCCCTGGGCTGGTACCGCCTCGGCTCCGCCCTCTCGCGCGGCGGCATCGGCCTGACGATCACGCCCGAGGCCTCCATCCGCGTCGCGTGGCTCTCTCTGGTCGCCGGCGATCGAGACCGCGCGACCGACGAGCTCCGCATGCTCGCCGACTCGGGCCGCGGCGCGGACCGACCCGCGATGGAACTCGGCCAACTCCTCCTCTCGGCCGGACGCACCGACGAAGCCGCCCGCGAGCTCGAGCGCCTCGCCCGGTCGCACGCCGATTGGTGGCGCACCCGCGACCTGCTCTGCGCCCTCTGGACCCAGAACGGCCGCGCCAAAGACGCCGAAACCCTCTGCGAGTCCGCCATCGCGGCCCGCCCGCACCAGGCCTGGGCGCGGATCACCCTCGCCCGCGTCCTCATCGCCACCGGGCGCCCGGGCGACGGGCTGGCCCAGGCCACGCTCGCCGCGGCCGACGCCCGCGACGACCCCACGGTTCGGGGCGAGTACGCCCGGTTCCTCTTCGCCGCCGGCCAACTCGACGATGCCCTCGCGGAACTCGACGCGGCCGCCAAAGCCCGCCCCGTCGCCCGCACCGGCCTGCTCAACCTCGGCGCGGCCATGCTCGCCAGCGCGGGACGCAACGCCGAGAGCGTCGCGTGGGCCCAGCGTGCCTCGCCCTGACCCCTCTAGAGCGGGCGCACCCTCAGGTTCCGGAACCAGACTTCATCCCCGTGGTTCTGCAGGTCGATGTGCCCCCTCGTCCGTGTGTTGAAGTCCGGCACGGTCTTCCACTTGCTCTGGGCCAGCGCGCTCTTGTACTCCTGGCTCGTCGAGTCCACGTCCACCACCTTCACGCCGTTGAGCCAGTACCGGTGGCGCGTTCCCTTGATCAGAATCCGCACACTGTTCCACTCCCCCGCCGGACGGCACACATCCTCCGCGCACGCGAACAGGTCGTACATGGCCCCGGCCCGCGTCTTGCCCCGGGCCTTGTCCGCGTGCACCTCGTCGTCGAGGATCTGCATCTCCGGGCCCGTCTCGTACGGCGCGCCGTGGTCCTCCGTCACGCGGTACATGATCCCCGAGTTTCCACCCGTGGTGATCTTCCACTCGCACGCGAACTCGAAGTCGCCGTACTGGCCCACGCTGACCAGGTCGCCCCCCTCTCCCCCCTTGGCGTGCATGACCACGCCATCGCGTATCGCCCACCCCTTGGACGGAAACTCCTTCCCCCGGTATTCACGGAACGAGGACTTCGCCGAGCCCTCCGATCCGTCGAAGAGCAGCGTCCATCCATCCTTCCGCTCCTCCGCCGACAAGGCGTTGTGCACCCTCGTATCCCCCCACGTCGCCGGCAGCGTCACCGCCCCCGTCGCCGCCCACTCCGCCCCGCGACAGAGCAGCGCGCGGAACTGCGGGTCCACCACGCTCCGCTTGCTCCTCAGGTCGCCCTTCCACACGTGCCCGAGCGGCGTGGCGAACACCCGCGCCTTCCCGTACTCCAGCGTGAACGCCATCGGCTCCACGCCCCCCGCGCCGCCCGCCTGCTTGGAATCCTCCGCCCGCATCAGGATGTGCGGCCTCGCGCCTCGCACGTTCACCAGCCGGTGGTACAACTCGTCGGGATGGTTCACAAAGTCGCCGAGCCCCCCGGTGATCGGATGGTCGCGGTCCACGATCTCCACGTTGAACTCGTGGAACGGCCCGTGCCCGGTCCCCTCGCGCCACATCAGCCCCAGCATCTCCTCGTATTCCCTCCACCCCTTGAACGCGTTGTTCGCCGAGTGGATCGCCACCACGCCCGTCCCGGCCCGCACCGCGTCCACGAAGTTCTTCTCCGCCGCGCCCCCGCCGGCGCCCCCCTCCCCCCAACGCTTCGCCGCGTGGTAGTCGTTGTAGTCGAGGACGAACAGCCGGTACTTCGCCAGCCCCGCCGCGTCCGCCAGCGTCGCGCCCGGGTCCTCGGTGATGTCCACCGCGAACATCCCCGTCGCCTCCAGCGTGTCCTTGTGCACGCGCGATGTGTATGGCCAGTTGTGGTTGTTGTGCCCGGTGATGAGCAGGGTCGGGATCGGCTCGGCCGCCAAGGCGGCGGGCGCGATCCCGGCGGCGGACACGGCAAGGGCGGCGAGCGTGCGATTCAGCATGGCGTCTCCAGGTTTCGGGCCACGGCTCTCGGGCGCCCACAGCGTAATGTCCGCGCCCCGATCCTGCAACAACAATCCCCCCCGCGCCGGGGCGCGTGAGTTCTGTTCAATCCCGACCCCCCGACCGTAGAGTTGCCCCATGTTCGACGCCCACGCCAATCCCGCGGCCGCCGCCCGCCTGGGCATCTGCTCGTGGTCCCTGCGCCCCAAGGCCGCCCCCGATCTCGCGGCGGGAATCGCCAAGTTCGGGATTCCCCGTGTCCAACTCGCCCTCAACCCCATCGCCGAGAACCGCCCCGGGTGGGGCGAGATCGAGACCCTCCACGCCCTCGACGGCGTCGCTCTCGCCAGCGGCATGATGGCCACCAAGGGCGAGGACTACTCCACCCTCGAGTCCATCGCCCGCACCGGCGGCGTCCGCCCCGACGCCACGTGGGGCGCAAACCTCGGAGCGGCCCACGCCATCGCCCGCCTCGCCCGCCGCCTCGGCCTCCATCTCATCACCTTCCACGCCGGGTTCATCCCCCACCACCCAGGCCCCGCCCGCGATTCCATGATCCGCCGCCTCCGCCACCTCGCCGACATCTTCGACGACCACGGCCTGCGCGTCGGCCTCGAAACCGGTCAGGAGACCGCCGACACCCTCCTGCACGCCCTCAGCGAGATCGACCGCCCCCAACTGGGCGTGAACTTCGATCCCGCGAACATGATCCTCTACAACATGGGCGATCCCGTCGCTGCGCTGCAAACACTCGCTCCCCGCATCGTGCAGGTCCACATCAAGGACGCCAGCCCGACCGCCACCCCCGGCACCTGGGGCGCCGAGAAGCCCGCCGGCGAGGGCTCGGTCGATTGGTCCGCCTTCTTCGACACGCTCAAGGCTCGCGCCATCAGCGTCCCCCTCATCGTCGAGTGCGAGGCCGGCGACACCCGCATCCAGCACGCCATCCAGGCACGCGATCTCGCCTCCGCGCATCTGCAGCGCATCGGAGGCGCGGCGTGATCGACCCGACCACCAACACCATCGGCATCGGCGTCATCGGCCTCGGCTTCATGGGCTGCACCCACGTCCGCGCGTACCAAGCCGCCGCCGCCGCGGGCCTCCCCTGCCGGCTCGTCGCCGTCGCCGATCGCAGCGCCGAGCGTCTCTCGGGCGCCGTCGCCACCGTCGGCAACCTCGGGTCCTCAAACCCCGAGCCGCTCTTCGATCGCTCCCGCGTGCGCGGCTACGTCCTCCCCCGCGACCTGCTCACCGATCCCAACGTCCACGCCGTGAGCATCTGCACCTACACCGACACCCACGTCGATCTCGGCGTCGCAGCCCTGCGCGCCGGCAAGCACGTCCTCGTCGAGAAGCCCGTCGCCCTCACCTCCGCCGAGGTCGCCCGCCTCGCCGCGGCCGCCAAAGAGACCGGCAAACTCTGCATGCCCGCCATGGTCATGCGCTTCTGGCCCGAGTGGGCCTGGCTCGCCCGCGCCGTCCGCGAGAACACCTACGGCAAGGTCCTCAGCGCCTCCTTCCAGCGCCTCGGCACGCGCCCCGACTGGACCGATTTCTACCGCGACACCGCCCGCACCGGGGGCGCCCTCTGGGACCTGCACATCCACGACGCCGACTTCATCCGCTGGTGCTTCGGCGAGCCGGCCCACGTGGCCAGCAGCGGCACCATCGACCACCTCACCACGCTCTACACCTACCCGGGCGGCCCGCCCCACGTCGCCGCCCAGGGCGCGACCAACTGCTCACCCGGCTTCGGCTTCCGCATGCGCTACATCGTCGTCTTCGAGAACGCCACCGCCGACTTCGACCTCGCCCGCCCCGCCCCGCTCCCGCCGCTCCTCCTCCACCGCGAGGGCCGCTCCGACACCATCGGCCCCGAGGCTGTCGGTTCGCTCACCGGCTACCAGGCCGAGGTCCGCGCCTTCATCGAGGCCATCTCCTCCGGCTCCGGCGAGACCAATCTGGCCGCCACCATCGACGACGCCGTGAAGACCGCCCGCCTCCTCGAAGCCGAGTTTGCCAGCCTTTCCGTGGGTTCTGCGCTAGGCCAGCCACGCCCGTCGGCATAACCTCTGCGTTCCCCAACGCATGAGCACCACCAACGCGCCATCCCCGGTCGCCACCCCCCCCTCCCCCCCTTCCACCCGCGATACGTGCCCATTCCTCGACGCCCTCGAGGCCGAGGCCATCGCCATCCTCCGCGAGGTCGGCGCCGAGTTCCAGCACCCCGCCCTCATGTTCTCCGGCGGCAAGGACTCCATCGTCATGGTCCGCCTCGCGGAAAAAGCCTTCCGCCCCGGCCCCTTCCCCTTCCCCCTCCTCCACATCGACACCGGCCACAACTTCCCCGAGGCCCTCGCCTTCCGCGACGACCTCGCCGCCTCCATCGGCGAGCGCCTCATCGTCCGCACCGTGCAGGACCTCATCGACGCCGGCCGCGCGAGCGAAGACGGCGGCGGGAGGGGGGGCATGCCCTCCCGCAACCGGGCCCAGATCCCCACCCTCCTCGAAGCCGTCCACGATCTCCAGATCGACTGCCTCATCGGCGGAGCCCGCCGCGACGAAGAAAAAGCCCGAGCCAAGGAACGCCTCTTCTCCATCCGCGACGACTTCGGCCGCTGGGACCCGCGCCGCCAGCGCCCCGAGCTCTGGAACCTTTACAACACCAAACTCAAGCGCGGCGAGCACATGCGCGTCTTCCCCCTCTCCAACTGGACCGAACTCGACGTCTGGCAATACATCGCCCGCGAGAACATCGCCATCCCCTCCCTCTACTTCTCCCACGAGCGCGAGGTCATCACGCGAAACGGCAAACTCGTCCCCACCGCCTGGTGCATCCCTCCGCTCCCGACCGACAAGCCCCAGACCAAGCGCGTCCGCTTCCGCACCGTCGGCGATATGACCTGCTCCGCCGCCGTCGAATCCGAGGCCCTCACCATCGACGACATCGTCGCCGAAATCTCCGCCGCCACCACCAGCGAGCGCGGCGGCCGCATCGACGACACCCACTCCGAAACCGCCATGGAAGACCGCAAGCGGGAGGGCTACTTCTAAATGCCCACCGGCACCGCCACCCCCCGCGAGGTCGTCCGTCTCGACGCCAGCGCCGCCGCGCTCCCCCCCCGCCGCGCCCCGCAACTCCTGCGCCTCCTCACCTGCGGCTCCGTGGACGACGGCAAGTCCACGCTCATCGGCCGCCTCCTCTTCGACTCCCGCGCCCTCTTCGCCGACCAGATCGACGCCATCGAGAAAGCCTCCAAGCGCCGCGGCGAGCAGCAGATCGACCTCTCCCTCCTCACCGACGGCCTCCGCTGGGAGCGCGAGCAGGGCATCACCATCGACGTCGCCTACCGCTATTTCACCACCGCCAATCGCCGCTTCATCCTCATCGACTCCCCCGGCCACGCCCAGTACACCCGCAACATGGTCACCGGCGCCAGCAACGCCGACGCCACCGTGATCCTCGTGGACGTCCGCCACGGAGTTCAAGAGCAGACCCACCGCCACGCCGTCCTCGCCGCGCTCCTGGGCATCCGCACGCTCATCGTCGCCGTGAACAAGATGGACCTCGTCAACTGGTCCGAGTCCGCCTTCGCCGCCGTCCGCGAGGCCTTCGAGCACATCCGCCCCGAACTCCTCGCCGCCGGCGGCGCCAACGTCGTCTACGTCCCCGTCTCCGCCCTCAACGGCGACAACATCGTCACCCGCTCCGCGGCCGCGCCGTGGTACACCGGCCCCGCCCTCCTCGAACTCCTCGAGGCCGCCCCCACGCACTTCCTCGACCCCGACGGCCCCTCGCGCTTCCCCGTTCAGTACGTCATCCGCCCGCGCACCAAGGCCGCCGACGGCCACGACTTCCGCGGCTACGCGGGCCAGGTCGCCTCAGGCGTCTTCAAAGTCGGCGATCGCGTTGTCGCGGCCTCCACCGGCAAGTCCTCGGTGATTGAGTCGATCCATCTGCACGACCGCCAACTCACCGAGTGCCGACCGCCCCAGTCCGTCACGATCACCCTCACCGACGACATCGACATCGGGCGCGGCGAGATGCTCGTCCGCGAGAATGGGGGGGGCGACATCCCCCCCACCATCCGCGAGTTCTCCGCCACGCTCGTCTGGATGAGCCAGACCAAACTCGACGTCGGCCGCAAGTATCTCCTCCGCCACGCCACGCAGTTCACCCCCGCCGTGGTCTCCTCCAGCAAGCTCGGCACCGTCGTCGGCGAGATCCGCGAG
>CALMPG010000073.1 GCA_937871915.1 uncultured Phycisphaerales bacterium | reverse complement strand
CGCCTTCTGGCCGGTTGGGACCACCGGTACCTTTTGCGCCTCCTCGCCGTCACGGATGGATAATGCGATTGCCCTGCGCCCTCCCCCCTCGCCCTTCCCCCTTCCGCCTTTCCTACGCCACCCCAGTCTCCGCCCACCCCTCCACCGCGTTCGCCTCCGCGATCAACTTCGTGTGCTTGGCCATGTACTCCATCACCGTCGTGATCACCACCGCGTGGCTCCACGTCAGCGGGCTCACGCTCATCATCTCGCCCGTGTACGGATGGAACTGCTCGGCCAGCACGCCGCTCTTGTTGGCCCGCGCGGCCGCCCACTCCAGCAGCGGCAGCGCGCCGCGCAACTCCTCGGGCGTCTTGGCCAAAGCGATCCGGTGCTGCGCGTGCCAGAGCGTGCAGATCACCCACGGGTTCCCCGGCACCGCGTCCGTCTTGTCGCGCTCGACCTGGTGGTAGTAATCCCGCTCGTACCGCGCGCACCCGCCGATCTCCGTCTTCACCCACAGCCGGTCCCATAGGCTCGCCATCTCCGCCACCACCATCGGGTTCCCCGCCCGCATCGCGCCGAAAGCCCAGAGCGCGTAGTTCGCGCTGTCGCGGGTCATGTCCAGCCGATATCCCGCCACCACGCCCGGCCGGCCCTCGGCCTCCACCGGCGTGGCCATGCGGGCAAAGCGGCTCTGCTCGGTGTTCCACAGGTGCCTCACCATCGCCTCGCGCATCGACTCGGCGCCCGCCTGGATCGCCTCCGCCCGCTCCACATCGCCGAAGTCGCGGGCAAACGCCGCCGCCGCGTTGAGCGCGCCGATCGTCGCCGCCACCGTAAAAGTATGAATTCCCCGCCGCTCCTCCCACAAGTCCCAGCTCGGCAGCGGCAGCCCGTTGTTGTCCACGTGGCCCATGAGCCACTGCGCCGGCTGCGCCACCAGCGCGTTGTACAGCGGCTTGATGAACTCCACATCCCGGAACGCCTCGAAGTGCTGCCGGAGTGACCACAACACCAGCGCCGTCTCGTCCTGCTGGATCGGCAGCACCGGCTTGCCGTTGATCACCCACGGGTGCCACGACGAGGCCAAGTGCCCCGCGGGGGTGTACTTGTGCATGAAGTACCCGTTCTTGCTGATCACCCGTCCGCAATACCGGAAGAAGTTCCGGCTCAGTTCGCTCTGCCCCGTCTGGATCAGCGCGTGGGCCACCAGCGCCCCATCGCGCGGCCAGCAATACGCGTAGTGATCCCCCGCGAAGTGCGAGATATCGCTGTCCGTCGCCGCGATGATCGCCCCGCGATTGTCGATCTGCGTCCGCAGGATCAACTGGCTCTTGATGAAGAGTTCCCGCACCTTCGCCGGAAGCACGCCCGTGTCGATGACATCCTTCCTCGACCACAGCCGCCAATACGCCTCGGTCCGCGAGAACATCTTGTCCACGCCCTTGGTCCGGATCACGCGGTTGAGTTCACGCACCCGGTCGTAGGAATCCCCGCACGCCATCCAGATGGTGCACGTCGCCTCCCCGCCGCGCGGCACGCGCAGGTTGACGCCCACCGTCGCGTCCACGCTCCCCTGCGCGATCGCGTTCTTTCCCAGCACCCCGTCCTCCGCATCGCGCCACGTTCCCTCGGCCCCGCCCACGCGCTTGGTCCCGATCGACCAGTGATCGATCCCCGGCTGCGTCTCCCCCTCCGCCGTCGCGTTGACGAGGAAGTACGAGTCGTCCTTGTACATCACCAGCCCCGCCGTCTCCGGGTCGAAGTCGCATGTGTCGCCTACCGGCGATTCTTTGATCGACAGATCGATGTGGTAGAACACCCGCACGTCCCGCACGCCCCCTCCCGAGCCGCTGCGATCTCGCACCTTGATCCGCCGGAAGTACACCGGCTCGTGGAAGTCCACCGCGTCGTTGCAGAGCAACTCGAGCCCCAACTGGTCGTTGACGAGCCGGACCTCCGTCACCAGCGTGTCGGACATGTACCGCAGTTCCCGCCGCCACGCCGCGCTGTCCACCCACGAGAACTCCCCATCCGCCCACACCCCGAACCGCTGCACGTGCCCCCCGGTGTGGTTGTACCGCCCCACGCACGGGTAGTAGATGTCCCGCACGCGGTACATCTCATCGAAGTTGATCAGCAGGTCGCCGTTTCCAACAGGAATCTCGCGCGGCATCGTGGCTCCGGCTCCCCCGCCACTCCGTGGCGGTCGAACGCATCTCCGCCATTCCATGGCGGCTCAGGACCGGCCCGGGACAGAATCCGAGCCGGCCCCTCATTGTTGTCCCCCACTCGGGTGTAGTTCGGACGTTTCAACCCCCCACACAACCCGGGCCGCGCTTATCCGTTTCCGTGGAGCATCGTCTCCGCCAGCGCCGACATCTCATCGCCCCCCACATCCATCGCCCGACCACCCACAATCGGGGCCTGCTCACTGGGCTCCCCCAGCGCGGCGATCCGCTCCCGAAGGTCGCCCATGTAGCTCACCTTGATCCCGAAGTTCTCCCCCACCTTTACCGCCTGCCCCGTCCCCACCGGCTTGTTGTTCACCAGCAGCGTGAGTTCCTCGTCCGCCCCCTTGGGCAGTTCCACGATCGCCCCCGGCCCCAGCGCACACACCTCCGACACCCGCATCGAGCGCTCCCCCAGCAGCACGATGATCGGCACCTCGAGCGACAGAATGGCACGCAGATCGGAACCCATGCCCCGGTTATCGGCCTGATCCCCCCGGTTGGTAAAGGCCGATCACCATACAATCACCCATGGCCGCCCCGGACGCCCAACCCTATCGACTCGACCGCACCAAGTTCGAGGTCGCCCCCCTTTCGGCCCAGGGCGACGATGGCGCGTATTGGCGAGACAAATCCCCCGACGAGCGCTTGCGAGCCCTCGAGTACCTCCGCAGGATGGCCTATGGAAACGCGGCTACCGCCAGACTTCAAAGAGTTCTTACGGTTGCTCAACGCGGAGCGGATTGAGTATCTGCTCGTCGGTGGGTATGCCGTTGGGTTTCACGGCTACCCGCGCCCCACCGGCGATCTCGACATCTGGATCGCGACCGATTCGGCCAACGTCGACCGCATGGTCGCTGTGATTTCGAAGTTCGGATTCGCCTCTGCGGGCGCCACCAAGGAACTCTTCCTCGATCCCCGAAACATCGTCCGGATGGGCGTGCCGCCGGTCCGCATCGAGATCATGAACACCATCTCCGGCGTTGCCTTTGCCGAATGCCACGCTCGGCGGATCGACGCCGTTATCGACGGAGTCTCGGTGCCGATTATCAGCCGCTCCGATCTGCTCGCGAACAAACGCGCCGCCGGCCGGCCCAAGGACATCGCCGACGCCGAGGAACTTGATCGCCCTGCCTGATCCCGCCCCGATTCTCGTCTGCCCCCCGGCCCTTCCTACTGCTCACTCCGCACTGTTCACTCGTATCTTCCGATGATCAGCGTCACGTTGTGCCCCCCAAACCCGAACGTGTTGTTCATCGCGTACTTCACCCGCCGCTCCCGCGCGTGGTTGGCCACGAACTCCATGTCGAACGCGGGCAGAAGGTTCCCGTTCTCATCGCGTCCCGGCGAAGCATGGTCGAGGTTGATCGTCGGCGCGATGATCCCGTCCCGAACGGCGTGAACGCACGCGATCGTCTCGATCGCCCCGCTCGCCCCAAGCCCGTGCCCGTGCATGCTCTTGGTGCTGCTCATCCAGATCTTCCCGCCCCTGCTCTTGCGGGCCAGGTCCCCGAACACCCGCGTCACCGCCTCCACCTCCGCCTTGTCCCCCAGCGGCGTGGACGTCCCGTGCGCGTTGATGTAGTCGATATCCCCCACGTTCAGCCCCGCATCCTCCAACGCCCACCGCATGGACCGCGCCGCCCCGCCCCCGGCCGCGTCGGGCGCCGTGATGTGCGTCGCATCCGACGAGTTCCCGTGCCCCACGATCTCGGCATAGATCGTCGCCCCGCGCTTCTTGGCGTGCTCTTCCGTCTCCAGCACAAACATCGCCGCGCCCTCGGACATCACAAACCCGTCCCGGTCCGCGTCGAACGGCCGGCTCGCCTTTGTCGGCTCATCGTTGCGGGTGCTCAGCGCCTTCATCGTCATGAACGCCCCGATGCACAGCGGGCTCACCGACGCCTCCGCACCCCCCGCGATCACCACATCCAACTTCCCGCTCCGCAACTTGTCCACCGCATCCCCGATCGCGTGCCCGCTCGAAGCGCACGCCGTCGCGTGCGCCGTCGCCGGGCCCTGCAGGCCGAACATGATGCTGATGTTCCCCGTCGCCGCGTTCACCATCAAACGCGGCACCGTGAACGGGTTGATCCGGTCCGGACCCCGCTCCCGCATCACGATCACGCCCTCTTCGATCGTCGTGATCCCCCCCACCCCCGACCCCACCACCACCACGCACCGCTCGGGGTCTTCCTTCGAGAAGTCCACCCCCGAGTGCTTCACGGCCTCCACCGCCGCGGCCATCCCCAGCAGCGCAAACCGGTCCAGCCGCCGGGCCTCTCGGTGCTCGATCCAGTCCCCGTGCTTCCACCCCGTCACCTGCCCGGCGATCTTCACCGCCCACTTGCCCTCGTACTGGTCAAACTCCTCCCCCTTCACCAGCGCGATCCCGCTCCGCCCTTCGCGCATGCCCGCCCACGTGTCCTGGGCCGTGTGGCCCAGCACCGTCAGGGCGCCCATGCCCGTAATCACAATTCTGGGGGGGCGGGGGGGGCGGGGTCCGCTCATGGGGGTGTTCCGTTCCTGGTGCATGCGCGGCCAGAAATCGCCCGGGCCTCAGCTGGCCCCGACGGCCGTGGCGATGAAGTCGATGGCCTGACCCACCGTCTTGATCTTCTCCGCCTGGTCGTCCGGGATCGACGTCTCGAACTCGTCCTCGAACTCCATGACGAGCTCGACCGTGTCGAGGCTGTCGGCGTTCAGATCCTCCACGAACGAGGTGTCTCGCGTGATCTGCGCCTTCTCCGCGCCCATCTGGTTTGCCACGATCTCGATGACCTTGGCCTCGATTTCCTGCTTGGTCACTGTCCAGGCCTCCAAGTTGGGCACTGCCGCTTCCGCCTCGCCCAACCCCCAAGGCGGGGGTTGAACGCGAGGGCCAAATATAGCCCCGGGCACTTCCCATCGCCAATCCCGGGCCGCGATCCCCCAAACGCGACACCAACATTCTCGCCACTCCGCTTCGGCCCCACAAGGTCGAAGTCGTCCGACCAGCGCATCCACACGCCTTGGCCGGGGAACGCGACGCGCTCGCGCACTCCACAATTCCACCCGCTGCCGCGATTCTCCACAGTTCCCCTCCCCCTCATTCCCGGCCCCCTCTGCCCCGAATCGCCATTCTTCCCACCCCAAGTCATGTCCCTCCGCCCGATAGCCGATTCCCACAACGCGCCCGCACGTCGCGGCCCGCAACCTTGGTCAGCGCGTTCCGTAGCGGACTCGAGACTCCTTCATGCCCCGAATGCCACACGAGCCCGAAGCCTTCGCCGAGAGCGTCGCCTCCATGCTGCGCCGCCTCCAGCCCGAGCACTCCATCCAGCTCGCCGGCCCCAAGGAACTCATCGTTGACGGCCGCCGACTCGACCTGGAAAACCTCAACCGCCTCGTCAACCGCGACCCGGAGCGCGGCGTTGAGATCGTCGAGCACTACCTCGAGCACCTCTTCTCCACCGAGTCCATGGTCCTCTCCAGCGCGACCTTCGACTTCGCCAAGCCGCGCATCATGCCCCGCATCCAGCCCGAGTCCATCTTCAACCACCTCACCAAGGACCAGGTCGCCCACGTCCCCTTCGTCAACGGCACCGTCGTCGTCTTCGTCATGGACCTGCCCCACATGACCGTCAGCGTCACCACCGAGCAGATGATCAAGTGGGGCGTGGACGCCGACACGCTCGAGGACATCGCCCGCAAGAACCTCGACCGCTACGTCCCCGAACTCTCCGTCCAGCTCGTCGAGTCCCGCGAGGGCGGCAAGGCCGCGATCGTCAGCGAGCAGGACGGCTACGACGCCGCTCGCCTCCTCCTCTCCAACCTCCACCGCCGCCTCTCCCCGCAACTCGGCGGCGACTTCTTCGTCGCCACCCCCGCCCGCGACATGTTCATCGCCATGACCGGCGACCCCCGCCCGTTCGTGGATCGCCTCGTGAGCCGCGTCCAGCAGGACTACCGCCGCCTCCCCTACCCCATCACCGACGCCCTCTTCTTCGTCACCCGCGACGGCGTCGCCGGGACGGAACGGCTGGATCAGGCCGAAGCGGCGTAAGGGCCGGAGAGTTGCGGCGTTCGTTCGTGCGGGGGCACATCAACACGGCCTGATTCCTTGTATCCAAGCCCACGCTGGGCGATCTCATGCGCCCCCATACCCTCCCCGCCCCCATGCTCCTGCTCATCGACAACTACGACTCGTTCACATACAACCTCGTGCAGGCGTTGGGCACCATCAACCCCGCGCTCGCGATCCACGTCGCCCGCAACGACCGCATCACCCCCGACCAGGCCGAAACCCTCGACGCCGGCAAGCCCCCATCCCATCTCATCATCTCCCCCGGCCCGTGCACGCCCAAGGAAGCCGGGTGTTCCGGCGCGATGATCCAGCGTTTCGCCGGCCGCATCCCCATCCTCGGCGTCTGCCTCGGCCATCAGACCATCGGCGACCTCCACGGCATGACCGTCACCCGCCACGCCATCCCGATGCACGGCAAGACCTCCCCCATCCACCACGACGGCCTGGGCATCTACCGCGGCCTCTCCAACCCCTTTATCGCCACCCGCTACCACTCCCTCGTCGTCCTCCCCGAGACCATCCCGTCCGCCGACTGGACAGTGAGCGCGTGGACCGACGAGCCCATCGACGCCGCCAAGCCCGACGGCCCCACCCGGCGCGTCGTCATGGGCCTCCGCCGCCTCTGGCCGCGCGGCACAACCCACCCTCCGCTCGAAGGCGTCCAGTTCCACCCCGAGTCCTTCCTCACCGTCGAGGGCCCCCAACTGCTCGCCAACTTCCTCTCCACACCGATCCACGCGCCCCACTAGCCTTTCCACCCACCCTTCTCACTCCTCACTTCTCACTCCCCATGATCCATCCCGCCCCCACCACCAGGATCGACTCCGCCCTCGCACGCGGCACCCTCGCCCCCGGCTCCCCCGGACCCGGCCGGATCATCATGGAGTTTCCCAACACAAACTACCAGATGCACCTGGTCGCCGGAGAGAACGTGCCATCCATCGTCGGCGAGCGCCTCATCGGCACCATCCGCGTCGAGTCTCGGCGCATCGACGCCGTCAACACCGGCGGCAAGTACGTCGAGCCCGTCTACGGCCGCCCGCGACGCGTCCAGGGGCGCGTCGTCTCCTGGGACGACACCTCACGCACCCTCGTCGTGGACGCGGGCATGCCCATCCATCTCCAGATGCTCGACGATCGCCAGAACCCCAGCGACTTCGGCGCGGGGACGCTTGTAAGTTGCGATGTTCTCGACGGCGCCTCGTTCACGCCCGCGCCCGGCTAACGCACCTCGCGACGCGCCTTCAGGATCTGCAACACGACGGGCGCCACCACCGTCGCGATGCGCAGAATCGACGCAATGGGGAGGCCGCCCGATGGCCCGCTCGGATCACGCTTGCGCCGCGTGCGCCCCAGCACCAGCCCCGATACCAGCGCCAAGCCCGCCGCCCACGGCGCGGCCTTCTTGGCCTGTCCGACCAGTCCCTCGATCCTCGCGTGAATCTCCGCGTCGGTCTCGATGCTCCATTCC
Organism: uncultured Phycisphaerales bacterium; assembly: GCA_937871915.1. Taxonomy (GTDB): domain Bacteria; phylum Planctomycetota; class Phycisphaerae; order Phycisphaerales; family UBA1924; genus UBA4658. The sequence goes on along the minus strand of CALMPG010000073.1, from coordinate 37,427 downwards.
AAAAGGCGGAGCTTGGCCTCCTCCGGATCGAGGTTCGAGGTGCGCTCGATCTGGGTGCGGTCGTCGCTCATGCTACTTCACCAGCCGCGCCACCACGGCGTACGCGATCCCCGCCAGCCCGAGCGCCATCGCGCCGGTGATGGCGCTGGCGGCGGCGCGGCTCATGTCCATGCCCTGGCTGAGGGCGAGCCAGACCGCCAGCAGGAGCATGAGCGCCCCCGCCAGCAGCAGCCCGGCCCCGGCCAGCGCGACGGTGAGGCCCACGCCCAGCCGGCCGACCATGCGGCGCAGCACGCGCCCCTCGGCCTCGGCAAGGTCGGCCGTCTTCACCACAAACTGGGAGAGGTGGCGGTACATGGATCAGCGGCGGGCGACCAGCGCGCCGACGAGGATGCCCACGCCGAAGGCGATGCCCACGGCCGCGAAAGGATGTTCCTCGATGCGCCCGGAGACCTCTTCCTTGGCCCACTTGGCCTTCTCGCGGCCGAAGTCGTACGCCGTGCGGCTGCCGGAGCGGATTCGCTCGGCGGCGTCGCGCGAGGCGTGGCGGGCCGCGGAGCCCGCGTTGTCGGCGAACGAGCGAAGGTCCTCCTTGAGCGTGCCGATGTCGGTCTTGAGCGCCTCGAGGTCGTCGCGCAGGGCGCGTTCGTTCGGGGTGCCGGTGGCGGTAGTGGGTGCGTTGACCATGGGTATTCCCTCCGGGAACCGGTCGGCGCGGCACACGCCGCGGAACGCCGATTCCACGCCGAAGCATAGGAACGAGAACGTTCCGGGGCCGTTCCGGCGTGGTCCTATTCCGTTCGGGGGTCGATCCAGCGATACAGTACATCAACGGCCAGGTTGAGAAGCACCAGGATCGTGGCATAGATCAGCACAACGCCGATGATGAGAAACAGGTCCTTGTTGAGCACGCCGTTGACGAAGTGCTGGCCCATGCCGGGAATGGAGAACACCTTCTCGACCACAAACGAGCCGGTCATCGCGAACGCGCACGCGGGTCCGAGGAACGAGAGCACCGGAAGGAACGACGGCTTGAGCGCGTGGCGCAGCAGCACCGACGCCTCGCTCGCCCCTTTGGCCCGCGCGGTGCGGACGAAGTCGGCCCGCAGGTTCTCGACCATGCCCATTCGCGTCAATCGGGCGATGTACGCGGCGATGGGCAGCGCGAGGGTGATCGCGGGCAGCACGATCTGCGACGGCCGGCCCCATCCGCCGATGTCCCCCCACCCGAGCCAGATGGGGAAGACGACCAGCAGCGCGGTGCCGACGACGAACGAGGGCAGACTCACGCCGACGAGGGCGACCGAGAGCGTGGCAAGGTCGGCGATGGAGTTGGGCCGGGCCGCGCCGATGACTCCCGCGCCGACGCCGATCACGGTGGCGATGACCACGGCGACGAGGCCGAGGGTCATGGACACGGGGAGGCTGGAGGCGAGGATCTCGTTGACGCGCCAGTCCTCGTACTGGAGGGAGGGACCGAGGTCGAAGACGTATCGCGCCGGCGGGGCGATGTGCGCGGCCCGCGCGGCCGCGTCCCGGCGGGCGGCCGCGCCGGAGAGCGTGTCGATGCACCACCGGAGGCCGATGGCGTTGCTCAGATACGAGACGTAGAAGCGCGGGAAGGAGTGCAGGTCGTACTGCCGCCGCATGGCCTCGCGGACCTCGGCGGGCGGCTGGCGGCCCTCGGGCTTGTCCAGCGGGCTTCCGGGGATGGCCCACGCGAGCGTGAGCGTGAGGGTGTAGATGACCAGCAGGATGAGGGGGAGTTGCAGGAGGCGGCGAGCGATGAGGGAGATCATGGGTGACTCCCGGTGGGATGTGGAGGTGAGCAGGTGAACAGGTGAGCAGGTGAACTGGTGTTCTCACCTCCCCACCTGCTCACCTGCTCACCTGCTCCCGGCCGTTGCGCCGGTCTTTCGCGCGGCACCTCCGCGCCCTTGCCATCGCCGAGAACGTCGAGGTCCTGGAGCTCCTGCTCCTGGCGCGGGTGGCTGGTGAGGCCGGTGAGGCGGTGCGGGTCGTAGAGATAGAGCTGGACGTAGCGGAAGATGGGGATGATGGGGAGATCCTCTTCGACGATCAGGCGTTCGGCGTCTTCGAGGAGGCGCATGCGCTTGTCGCGGTCGATCTCGGCGTCGGCCCCGGCCATGAGGGCGTCGAAGCGCGCCGAGGAGTACTTGCGGTCGTTGTTGCCGTCGCCGGTGCGGTTGATGTCGAGGAAGGTGGTCGGATCGCCGTAGTCTCCGTACCACGAGCCGCGGGCGACCATGTAGTTGCCCGAGCGCAGGTCGTTGCGGAAGACCTTGACCTCGCGCTGGGAGAGCTCGACGCTGGCGCCGAGGACCTGCTCCCAGTCCTTCCGAACGGACTGGGCGATGAACTCGTGGCCCGCATCGCGGGTGTAGAGGATCTGGATGGTCGGGAGCCCCTTGCCGCCGGGATAGCCCGCCTCGGCGAGCAGTGTGCGGGCGGCATCGGCGTTGTGGTCGAGGCCCTTGGGGGAGTGGTAGCCGGGGATGGAGCCGACGGGGATGAGCGTGGAAGCGGGAGGCTCGCCGAGGCGGCGGACCTGCGAGGCGATGCGGTCCTTGTCCATCGCCATCGCGAAGGCCCGCCGGACGCGCTTGTCGGCAAACGGGTTGTCGCGCCCGTCGAGGAGCTTTGGCAGGCAGTTGACGCTGTAGAAATAGGTGCCGAAGGTGGGGAAGGAATGGATGGAGTCGCGGCCCGCGGGATCCGGAGGCAGGAGACGCTCGATGGTGGTCTGGTCGAGGCCCCGGGCCTTGTACCCGGCGATGGCGGTGGCGTGCTCGCGCTCGAACGCCGCGCGATCTTCGAGGAGATCGGGGCGATACTGGGCCCCGACGTCGGTGAGCAGATCGATGCCGCCGGCCTTGAAGGCCATGACCTGGGCGCTGACATCCTCGACGGTGAGGCAGTGCATGGTGTCGAAGTTGATTCGCCGCCGGTCCCAGTAGTGCGGGTTGCGGGCGAAGCGCATGTCGCGCTTGAAGCGCCAGGAGGTGAGCGTGAAGGGGCCGTTGGAAACGATCTGGCCGGGCTTGGTCCAACCGGAGCGGCTGGTGATGCGGCCGGTGACCGGGTCGAGCGTGTCGTACTGCGAGACGAGGGGCGGGTAGACGGGGTAGAACGTGGCGAAGGCACACAGGTCGAGAAAGTACGGGACGGGGCGCCGGAGGGTGAAGGTGAGGATGCGGTCGTCGTCGCCGCCGGGGCCGCCGGGGTGGAGGCGGACGAGTCGCGTGAAGGCGGCCTCGGTCTCCCGCCAGAGCGCCCCCGCGTCGTCGATGCCCGGCTTGAAGGCCTTGAGGCGCTCGGTGCGCCAGTCGAAGAACTCCCTGCCGCCCTCGATGAGTTGGAAGAGGGCGGTGTAGTCGGAGGCGGTGTCGGGGAGGAGTGCGCGGCGCCAGGCGTAGATGAAGTCCCCAGCACGGACGGGCTGGCCGTTGGACCACTCGGCGTTGTCGCGGAGGCGGAACGTGTAGGTGCGGTGGTCCGGGGAAATCTCCCACGACTCGGCGACGCCGGGGACGATGGCCGGTTCGGGGCCGAGCAGGTCGTTGCGGACGAGGCCCTCGAAGAGGACACGCCCGATGCGGAGGTCCTGGAGCCAGGACATCTTCTGCAGGTCGAGGGTGGAGACGTTGCCGTTGTTGATGAAGGTGAAATCCGCCTTCGGCGCGGGACGATCGGCGGTGAGGAAGACGGCCGCGCCGAGGAGGAGGATGAGGAGTGGGGCGAGGAGTTTCGCCATATGGAGGGGAGGGTACGAGTGCTGGAATAGAGGGCGGGGCACCCTTTGGTGGAAAGATCGGCGCTCGAAGCGCTGCTCGTACAGGAAGGAGGACACTCGTTTGTTGCAGCGATTTCCCGGCATGGCTGCCGCTTCGTTAGAATCTGTTGGGAGCACCCCATGAACGGCCAGGACATTCTCACCGCGACCCGCGGGACGTACTTGAAATGCGCGAGCTACCGAGACGCCGGGGACACGGTGTCGGTCATCATCCACGACGGTCCACAGCCGCGAAGACGGACGACAAGCCACCCGTTCTCTACGTGGTTCTTGCGCCCGAATCGGTTTCGCTTCGAGGTCGCGGCTCGCACGATCGGAGCCTCCATTGAATGGCTTCGCTACGTCGTTTGGGAGCGGGAGGACGCGACCCGCGCGTGGTGCTCCCTGAACGGAGAGCAGGAGGCGGGCGACGTATCAAGACACCTCGCGGGGACAGTGGGATTCTCGGGTATGCCGGCGGAACGGGTGCCGTGCCTGCTCATGCCGGCCAGATTCGAGCAAGGCGGTGCGCCGGGCGTGGTGGCCGAGGGAATCGAGAGCGTCGGCGACGTGTTGTGCCACAAGCTCTCGCTTGCCTGGCCCGCCGTTGACATCGGCATCGTTCGCCCAGCAACATGGTGGGTCGGCACCCAGGACTTTCTGATCCGAAGAGAGTTCAACGTGCTTGAACTCGGGGGCGAGCGCGGCAAAACAAACGCATGCGCGGGCAATGCAATCGCTGCGTGATGCTCAGTCGCGGGGCGAGCTGGGCGGTCGGCCGATCGAGTTGATGCCCGTGTACGGGAGGGTGGAACCGTTCCGGTCCGAAACAACGACGACGTATTCGCCCTCGACAAACTGTTCGATCCCTGACGACGAGTTCGAGTTCACGCCGCCGTAGTTCACTTCCCGGTCTTGCGGTGGGACTTCGCGGCCGGACGAATCGATGCGGAACTGCGTTTGAGTTGCTTGACGGCCTGCTCGAAGGCCGCGTCGATGGGGCGGGGTTGGGCGTCGAAGAGCGAGCGGTAGCGGTCGTACTCGGTTTCGGCCTTGGCCTTGGCTTGTTCGGCGGTGATCGTACCGGCGTGGGTGAGGAGGTCGCGACCGGAGAGCGCGAGGAACTCGTCGAGTTTGGTGATCCAGTCGCGCATGGTCATGGGGCAGCGGCCAAGGGCTTGCAACTCGGCGAACTCGATGTAGGCAGTGACGATGCGGTTGAGGGTGTTGAGTTCTTCTTCGCTGAGGTAGTTCTTAGCGATGGCCGCGTCGTCTTTGCGGATGACGCCGCCGGGGCGGGTGGAGGTCATGCCCATGAGGGGCTTGGCGGCGTCGGCGCGCTGGTGGACGACCTCGGCGGCGGTGTGGCCGTGGGAGGCCCAGTGCATCTTGTTCTGGACGGTGGCGAAGAAACGCTGGGAATCTTCGGCGTTTGGCGTGTAGTCCACGCTGGTGGCGTAGATGTCGAGGACTTTCTGGTAGAAGCGACGCTCGGAGGAGCGAATGTCGCGGATGCGGGCGAGGAGTTCTTCGAAGTAGTCGGTGTGGCCCTTGCCCCGAGGGTTCTTGAGTCGCTCATCGTCGATAGCGAAGCCTTTGACGAGGTATTCGGTGAGGCGGGCGGTGGCCCATTGGCGGAACTGGGTGCCGCGGGGAGAACGCACGCGGTAGCCGACGGCGAGGATGGCGGGGAGGGAGTAATGCTCGATCTCGCGGGCGACCCGGCGAGAGCCTTCGGCGCGAACTATTCGGAAACTCCGAATAGTTGCCCCGGGATCGATTTCTCCCTCGTCGATGAGCCCCCTCAGGTGCTCGTTGACGGTTGGGACGGTCACTTGAAAAAGCTCGGCCATCACCGCCTGGCTGAGCCAGAGGGTTTCGTGCTCGAAACGGCACTCGATGCGGGTGCGGCCGTCCTCGGTTTGGTAGAGGATGAGGCTCGATGCGGGTGGCTGGGGAGCGGGGTCGGCGGGCATGGACGGGGCACGATATGGGGCTGGGGGAGGGGCTGTTGGGATGGTCGAGTGCCGGGGTTGCAACACCACTGGCAGGCGAGCTGCCAGTGCCACCCAGGGCAGTACCCGCCTCGCGTTATCGGGCGTAGGTCGGGGTTTCCGCGTTGGGCCTGAAGTCGCGGCCCGGGGGGGCCGATATCCGCGAGGACCGATAGTTCACCGCCTCCACGTCACGAGGACCAATGTCGCATCTTCCCGCCCACATTCTGACGGAGTTCGCCGACCAGGCCCGCGGGCTGCTGGCTCGCGTTGAGCGCGATCTTACGGGAGTCTTGGGGAAGCCGGCCGGGGGCCGGGGGGGGGGGGGGGGGCGGGGGGGGGGGAGGAGACGGCGGCGATCGAGGCCGCGGGGCGGGCGTCGGGGGCGGTGCGGTCGATCCGGACGGGCGCGGCGTTTCTGGAACTGGGCGAACTGGCGAGCGTGGCGGGAGAGGTGGAGCGGCGGATAGAGAACATGCGGGCGTCGGGCGGGACGGTAGATGACTCCGTGCTGGGCTTGTTGCGGGCGGCGGTGGAGGCGATCGGGCGGGAGAGGGCGGCGGATGCGAGGGTTGAGTCGGAGTCGGAAGCAACGAGTGGGCGGTTCGGGGGTGAACAGAGCCCGCCACGGAGTGTCGGGGTACCCGAGATGACGCACCCACCACGGAGTGTCGGGGTACCCGAGATGACGCACCCGCCACGGAGTGTCGGGGTACCCGGTGTCGGGGTACCCGAGACGGAGCCGCTTCGGCTGGCGGAGCGGAAGGCGCCGATGCTGGGGGATTTGCTGAACGATCTGGCCGCGTCGCACTCGCGGCTGGAGGGGCTTGCCCTCGGGTCGAGCTCCGGTGCGATGGACGAGATGGAGGCGAAAGACATCGGGGTGGAGGGTCGCGATTTGCGCAGGCTGGGGCGGTTCTTCGGGATCGAGGCACTGGAGGCGATCGGGGCGGCGGTGGAGTGTGCCGCGCCGGCGATGGGGAAGTCGGACGATGCCGCGCGGCGCGCGGTGCCGCGTCTGCGGGCGGTGCTGCACGCGTTCGTGGAGTTCACGCACGCGCTGGGGAGTTCGAGCGTCGTTCGGCGGGACTTGACGCGCACGTGCGAGGCCCTCAAGCGCCTCGGCGCGGGGGACGGGGCGGGCGTTGCGGCTCTGGATGAGGGCGCGACGTGGACGGATGTGCTGGATGCGGATGCGGGGAGGGTCGTGAGCGTCCTTCACGACGATTCGGATCAACACCCGGTGGCGCGATGGGGCGATGTGCCGGAGTTTGATGCGGTCGCGGCGGACGCGGCGGCCCGGGTGGAGGCGAGCGTGCCGCCGGCGTTCAACCGCCCGGTACGAGCGCCCGACGCGTTCCTGCACCCGCTGGCGAACGTGATGACCGAGACCGCTCGCGTGGTGGGGATGGCCGGGAGCATTCCCGGCGAGCAGCCCGACCCGGTGGAGACCGTTCGCGCGGTGAACCGCGTGGCGGACGATCTTCGACGGGCGGCCGAGGGAATGAAGGGGACGGTGATGGCGTCGCGCGGGCGGCCGCTCGGCACGCTGCTGGCCGAGTGCACGACGCTGGTGTCAAACGTTGCGGGGCAGATGGGGTGTGACATCCGCGCGGAGGCGCGGGGGGCGCGGCTGGAGATCGACGACGCGGTAATGTCGCGGCTGCGGGATCCGCTGCTGGCAATCGTGCACCATCTGGCGGCGGAGGCCGCGGGGATGCCCGCGGATTCGAGCGGGAAGGGCGGACCGGCGACGATGTGGATCTCGTCGGAGGGGGAGGGGTCGCAGGTGTGCATCCGGGTGATGATGACGTGCAGGGCCGATCGCCTCCCGCCGGACTCGAGCGGCGCCCTGCATTCGGCCCGTGGAGCGGTCGAGTCGATGGCGGGGTCGGTGGAGTTCACGGCCGACCCCGTGGAGGGTCCGGCGGTGGTGGTGCGCGTGCCGATGAACCTGGCGTTCATGGACGCGATGATCGTGCGGATCGGGGAGACGACGTGCGCGGTGCCGACGGCGCAGGTCGAGGAGGTGATCATGCCGGGGGCGGGGCAGATCGCGACGATCGGATCGCGCCGGGCCGTGCAGCTGCGGCGGGCCACCGTGCCGCTGGTGGACGGGCGGGCGTTGCTGGGCGCGTGCGGCGCGAACGAATCGGCGCGCCTGGTGGTGGTGGTCCGGGCGGGCGGGCGGCGGGTGGCGATCCGCGTGGATCGGGCGATGGGGAGGCAGGAGATCGTGGTGCGTCCCATGGATCGGACGCTGGCCGGCGCGGGACCGATCTGGTCGGCGGCGTCGATCGCGGATGGATCGAGCGCCCTGGTGCTGGACGTTCCGGCGCTGGTGCGGGCGACGGCGGCGGCGTACTCGTCGAGCGCGGCGGCATGAACGGCGGGCACACGGAGACGACCATGCGAGTTCTCGTCATCGAAGATTCCGAGGCGGTTCGCCGGCTCCAGCGGTCGATGCTGGTACACCTTGGGCACGCGGACATCGCGGAGGCCGTGACGGTGGCGGAGGGGCTGGCGCTGTGCGAGCGATTCGGGCCGGAGATGGTCCTCTGCGACGCGAGCCTGCCGGACCAGGACGGCGTGGAGTTTGTGAGGGCCTTCCGGGCGCGGGACGCGGCCACGCCGGTGGTGTTCATGGCCTCGACCGGGGACATGGGAAGCGTTATTCCCGCGATCCGGGCGGGGGCGGATGAGGCGCTCATCAAGCCGTTCTCGCCGGAGGACCTTGCGGAGTGCCTGCACGCGGCGATCGAGGCGAGAAAGGCCGCGTAGGGGCGCGCGAACGGGGGCGGGATTGTCCAAACTTGCCCGGGGTGGAACCGTGGCCCCCGGGGGGACACAATCACTCTTCATGGCGCGAGCGTTCTATTCCGCGGCGGGGCTGGTGGCGGTGGCCCTGTGGGTCGGCGCGGCCGTTGCGACCGACGAACCGCCGGCGACTGGCGGGCCCGCTTCGACGGCCCCGGCGCCGGGCGGAGGGGCCGAGGACGGGGACACGACGGAACTGGTCGTGCAACTCAAGGACGGGCGGCGGTTCACGGGGCCGGTGGTGCGACAGAACGCGGACGAGGTCGTGATCTCGCTGTCGGGGGTGCCGATGCGATTTGCGATCGACGAGATCGAGAAGCTCGAGACGCTCGAGCCGCTGATGACGCGCTATCGGAAACTCCGCGAGGCCGTGGGGGACAACCCGGACCAGATCGTGCGGTTGGCCGAGTGGCTGCAGTCGCGGGAGAAGTACGCGATCGCGCTGACGGAGGTGGACCGGGCCCTGTCATTGGACAAGGCGTGCGTGAGCGCCCTGAAACTCAGGCCGATCCTGGAGCAGCAGGTGATCCTGCGGCACGCGCGGGTGAAGAGGGGTGCGGAGGCCGAGCGGGAACCAGCGGAGACGAGGCCGGCGCGCCCGGCGCCGACGCGTCCGAGGGACTTTCCCCTGCTCACCGACGCGGATGTGCAGCTCATCAAGGTCTTCGAGACAAACTTCGACGAGAAGCCGCGTCTGATCATCCCGCGGGCGGTGACGCAGCGGCTGCTCGACAGGTACGCCAAGCACCCGCTGGTGCCCGTCACAAGGGAGGGTCGCGACGCGATCCTGCGGTGGAGCGCCCCGGAGATCCTGGACCTGATGTTCAAGCTGCAGGCCCGGGAGTTCTATCCCGAGGTGCAGGTGCTGGATCAGCCCCGGGCGTTTGTGGCGTTCCGGGATCGGGTGTGCCGGACGTGGCTGGTGAACTCGTGCGCGACCACCGGGTGCCATGGGGGGACGGACGCGGGGCGGTTCGTGCTCTACAACGCGCGCCCGAACTCCGAGCGGACGGTGTACACGAACTTCTACATCTTGTCGAAGTATCGATTGCCGGATGGAACGCCGCTGCTCAACTTCGACGAGCCCGAATCTTCGGCGCTGCTGGAGTTCGGGCTGCCGCGGGAGAAGTCGCGCCATCCGCACCCGGTCGTGCCACGCGGGGTCAACGAGCACGACGCGTTCAAGCCGTTCTTCAGGTCGAGCAACGACGCGCAGTTCACGGCGGCGGTGGAGTGGATCAAGTCGCTCTACAAGCCGCGCCCGGAGTACCCGATTTCGTACACGCCGCTCAAGCCCTTCGAGGTGGCGCGGCCCGCCGCCGAGACTCCCAGCACGCCCGAAGGCGGGGCGGGGGCCGGGGCGGACGCCCAACCGGTGGAACCCCGGCCGCGCTGAAACCGATGCGCGGCGTGGTCCGTATTGAGGTTTGTTCGGTATGAGTGCGGGTTTTGGGCTCGCCCGTGGTTGAGCCAGTCCATCGGAGTCTCCCGGCCATCGGCCGACGTTGGTACAGTGTCCGCCCACGACCGGGCCGAACCGGACGCGTGGACCTGATTTGGCCCCTTTGACCGGCGCGTGCCCACCGGGATGCGCCGTCCCCGACCCACAGGATCGCTCGCGCATGACTTTCCCAACCCCGAAGAGCTGCCGTTCCCGTCTATTCACTCCCGTGGTGGCCGCGCTGCTCGCCGCGGCGTGCGGGGCCATGGCGGGGTGCAACCGGACCGACCAGGAACAGGTGGCGATCGACACGGCCAACGTGCAGATGGACGCGCAGATCGTGGCCGGGGCGAACCCGGTGTACTCGGCGAAGCAGCGGGCGCGGGTGTTCAACGACGTGGTGGCCTCGCTCAAGCCGATCGCCGACGGCGGGGATCCGTCGCACGCGTCGTCGGCGACGCTGCTGATCGCGCGGGCGAAGTCGGGGCTGGGGGAGATCGCCGCGTCGGACGCGGCGGACGTGGAGCGGCAGTTCCTTGCGTCGTCCACCGTCACGCGGGCCCTGCTCAACCAGTGGACGAGCCAGCACGCCACGGCGGAATCGTTGAGCCGGTACGACCCGTCGAAGGACCTGGCGGACCTCGACCGTGAGATCGCGGGCAAGTCGGCGGAGATGACGACGCTCACGGCCGGCAAGGCGAAGCAGGACGCGGCGGTGGCGGCGATTCGCGCCCGGGCCGACGGCTTCAAGGCCGAGGCCCGCGCTCAACGCACTCGAGAGGCGTCCATTCGCATGTCGGCGGAGGGAAAGTCTCAGACGGCCCGCGAGGACATCATCCGTCAGGCCGTGGAGGCCTCTCGGGCCGCGGATGCGCTGGACCGGCAGGCGGCGGAGTTGAACGCCGAGGCGGAGAAGGAGGCTCCCGAGTCCGACGAGATCGCCAACCAGATCGAGCGGCTCGAGGCCCAGGTGGACTCGCTGCGGAAGGCGAAGGAGAACATCGAGGGGCGCGCGTCGGCGGCGCGATCGCAATCGGCCCGGGCCAAGGCCGACGCGTCGGCGATCGGCCCGACGATCGCCGCGTCGCTGAACGCGCTGGCGGGCCTGCGCGAGAACGCCTCCAAGCCCGCCAAGGACGCGGCGGCGCGATATTCGGAGGCCTCGGCGCTGGCGGCCAAGAGCCTGGCCGGAGCGAGCAGGGAGGGCAAGACCGCCGGGCAGTCGCTCCTGGGCACGAGCCAGCAGTCGCTGGCGGACGTGCTGGCGGCCAAGGCCCGGTCGCTGGCGATCTACGTCCGCGTGCTCGACGCCGCGGCGGAGGCTCGCCCGGCGATCCCCGACGCGGCGGACGTGGCGCGGCGTGCGGCCGACGCCAGGGCCGAACTGGAATCTGCGCGAGCCGACGCCGAGGCCGCGTACGAGAAGGCCCGCTCGGCGTATCTGGCGGCGGGCGGATCGACCGAACTGCAGGCGAGGCTCAAGGGGGTCGCGGAGTCGCTCGAGCATCTGAAGGAAGAACGGGCCAGACCCCCCGAGCCGCCCAAGGCTCCCGAGCCCGCGCCCGCGGAGACGAGCGCGGCCAAACCGATCGACGGCGGGGCGGCCAAGCCCGAGAGCGAAGCGACGGCGCTCACGGCCGAGCAGGAGCACGGGGTGGAGGCGGGCGCACGCGATGTGCTGAAGCGCGCGTCCGACGCGATGATGGCGGGGGACCTGGCGGCGCTGAAGGACCTCATGGACCTTGGTTCGGACGCGGAGAAGACGGCGTTCGACGCGACGATGCCGCTGGCGGTGGCGGCGAAGGCTTTCGAGGAAGCGTGCGTGGCCAGGTACGGCAAGGGGCTCAAGGGCCTGCTGGCGGATTCGCGGTCTCCCGCCGTGAAGAGCAACCCGCTGTTCCAGATGGCCGGGCCGCAACTCGATGCCGCGGGGAAGGCGGCGCGCCTGCTGGCGCCGGACAACGTGGCCAAGGCGACGGTGAAAGTGCTCTCGGCGACGCGGGCCGACGCGATGCTGCCGGGGGACGAGGACCCGACGCACATCGCGAAGGTCGGTGACGCGTGGAAGATCGATCCGGGCGACGAGGCCCGCAACAGCGCGGGGATGGTGGGCCCGATGATGCCGATGATCAAGGGGATGACCACCGCCCTCAAGTCGGTGACCACGGACATCGGGGCGAACAAGTTCTCCGATGCCGACGAGATGCTCATCGCCCTGGCGGGGCGTCTGATGGGCGCGATGAATCCGGGCGGCGGGGGGTGCCCGAAGCGCCCGGCGGGGGGGGGGGGATGGGCCCCGGGTGAAATGGTCCGAAGGAACCGCCGCAGACGCAGGTGCTTGATGCTGAGACTCACGATGTACTTCTCGAAGGAACCGACCCTGAACCGCATCGCCCGCAGCGTGTTTTTCGTGCTTGTCGCCGCGCTGGCCACGGCGATCTCGACCGTCGCCCGCGCCCAGAGCATCCCCGACTCGGTGATCACCGCGCCGGCGATCCCGGACCGGTCGCCTCTGGAGGCGCTGGTCAACCAGCACAAGGCGGACCTGGCGAGCCCGGCCCTGGCGGCCAGGGCCCGCAAGGCGCTCTCGGAGCCGCTCTTCCGCTCGGCCCGACCGTCGGCGTCGTTCCGGATCGCGTACTCCGGGGCGTTGATGCCGGTGGCGGGGCCGCTGGTGAAGAACGCCTCGGACGAGGTGGCGGTCAACGCGGTTCGGCTCGCCGGGCTGGTGGGAACCAAGGACGGGATCGAGGCCGCGGAGGAGGCGATGGGCGACGCCCGCGAGGCGGTGCGGGTGGCGGGCGCGGGGGCGGTGGGCGTGGCGATCTCGACGTGCCGGACGGAGGGCCACGCGCTGCTCCCCAGCGCGGCCAACGAGGCGGTGAAGAAGATCGAGGACGCGATGAAGACCGAGACCTCGCCGCGCGTGCTCGACGCGCTGGCGATCGCCCTCGAGAACGCGATGCGAGTGCCCAGCGAGCGGGTGGAGCGCCTGCGGTCGAACGCGACGGACGCGCTGCTGGGCGCGGCGGAACGGATGGCCGCCTCGCGGGGATATCGTGGAGCGGAGTTCGACGGGTTCTTTACGCGCACCGCCAGCACGCTGGCCGACATGCTGCGGACCACCTCGGAGCCCCCCACGGACACGCAGAAGCAGCGGGCCGCGCAGGTGGCGGGGGACATTCTGGTCCGGGCGGCTCGCCGGTTGAACGAGGGGACGCTCGACGACGCGGCCCGACAGGAGCTCGGGCTGATGGCCGATCAGGCCGAGTTCGTGGTGAAGCTGACGCTCAAGCGGGACAACCGGCTGGGCGACCTGGTGCGCGCGGGCAAGGACGCGGAGTTCAAGGACAAGTCGCAGGTGGTGTTCCGCGAACTCGGTCAGCCGCCGTACAGCCAGCCCGAGTCGCGCTACAAGCCGTGAGCGAGGGGTGGGCGTGGAACACGGTTTGACCGCGGGCGCTCAGTGCCAGTGGCCGCGCTCCCAGACGCGACCGCGATGGGTGTCTCGCCAGCACCCCGGCTCCCAGTGTCGGCCGTAGTGCGGGCGTTCCCAGCGACCCTCGCACCAGACCCGGCGGTCGCCGATCCACTCGTATTGCCCGGGGATCCAGATGGTGTCGGGCGCGGGTTGGACAACGACAATCTGGCGCGGCGGGGGTTGCGGCTCATAGACGATGACCCCGCGGGGCGCGGCGTGGGTGGGTGCGGGCGCGAGGGCGTACGAGGAGTCCGAGGGTCCGGCTCGCCGGTCGTTCTGATCGCCGAGGACCCCGCCGCCGAGGCCGCCGGCTACGGCGCCGATGGCCGCGCCGGCCCCGGCATTGCCGGAGAGGCTGCCGATGATCGCCCCACCGGCGGCGCCGAGGCCCGCGCCGGAGAAGGCGCCCTCGCCGGCGTTCGAGCATCCGCCCGCGAGCATGCCCGCGGCGAGGAGTGTGGAGGCAACGGAAACGGTGAGCAACCGTGAACGGTTCGAGTGGTCTGCGTGGGTGGTCATGGGATGAACTCCGACCCGCGGAGCCTTTCTGGGTGTGTACGCGATGGACGCTGGGCGAGTCAGCAACCGCGGTTCTCAATCCATCGAGAATGGGTGATTCGAGTCGGCGCCCGGGGCGGGGCACGAACGGAATCCGTGCGCACCGGGGGTTTGGGCGGGAAGGTGGGCCTACCGTGGTTTCTGCCTCGCGAAGGGCGCGGCGGACATGAAAGGACATCGCCCGTGGCCAATGAGAACGCCAAGTCGTACGTGAAGCTGACGACCTCGATGGGGGACGTGGTTCTGGAGATCGACGGAGAGAAAGCGCCGATCTCGGCCAGGAACTTCCTGTCGTACGTGGACGCGAAGCACTACGACGGGACGATCTTCCACCGGGTGATCGAGAACTTCATGGTGCAGGGAGGCGGGTTCACGCCCGACATGCAGCAGAAGAAGACCGAGAAGCCCATCAAGAACGAGTGGCGGAACGGGCTCAAGAACGTGAAGGGGTCGATCGCCATGGCGCGGACGCAGGTGGCCGACTCGGCCACGAGCCAGTTCTTCATCAACGTGACGAACAACTCGTTCCTCGATGAGCCCAACGACGGGGCCGCGTACGCGGTGTTCGGCAAGGTGGTGTCGGGGCTGGACGTGGTGGAGAAGATCCGGAAGGTGAAAACAGGAAACAAGGGAATGCACGGGGATGTGCCCGTGACGCCGGTGGTGATCACCTCGGCGACGCGGGCGGACGGGCCCGGGTGAGGCCCGGCGAGCAACGAAAGACGGCGGCCGCGTGGCCGCCGTCTTGGCCCACACCATGGCTGATGCACTCAAGGGGTGCATCGCTCACGCTCTGGTCTGCGGGAAGGCCGGCTCGGAGCATTTGGTTGAGACTTGTAAGCCCATTCCTGATCGGGGGTCGTGTCCATCCCCCCCACTTTCCAGCGCTGACCCGCTTGACGGCGGGTCGGTGAGTTTCGCTTTTTCTGTGTGTCCGTGCTGCCGCGGATATCTGCAGATCTGCAGAAGTTGCGGCGCAACACATAGTGCTGAAGCACTGCCGCCGCGGCTCGCCGTTGCTTATCACTCTCCCGGGCACGTCCATCAACCAATGGACGATACTCGGCCGCAAAGAGGGGGACCATACCGAGTCGAATGCCTCGCCGGAGTACCGGGCGTGTCGCCGCTCTGAACTCGCTACGACGCCTCGGACTCGCCCGGTTCCACACCACCGGAATTCGTGCAAGCACCTGCAACCGGGTCCGAACTGGGCGATATCCAAGATGACGGGGTGACCCGCGGGCCAGACGATGAGGAAGGTGCTCTGCCCCCCAAGTCCAGTCGAGCTCAACCGCCGTGCCGAACGGGCGCGGGGAATGCTGCGCTCCTGCCGTCTCTGCGAAAAGCGCTGCGGCGTCGATCGGGCCGCCGGCGAGCCCGCCCCGTGCGGCCTGGGCGACCAGACCTGGTGTTTCAAGCGTCACGTGAGCTATGCCGAGGAGATCGATCTCCTGCCCAGCTACATGGTGTACCTGGGCGGGTGCAACTTCCGATGCCGGTTCTGCGTGCAGGGACCGACGTGCTTTGCCCCGCGGGTGGGCCATCGGGTCCAGCCGACCGACGCCGCTCTGGACTTTGAGCGCATGGTCGCCAGGGGAGCAAGGACCATCAACCTGCTCGGTGGCGAGCCGAGCCTCCACCTGCACACCATCCTTGAGATCGCAGCGGTCGCGGCCGAACCGCTGCCGCTGCTCATCAACTCCAACATGTACATGACGCCCGAGGTCATCGATCTCCTCGAAGGGGTGGCGGGCATGTACGTAGCGGATTTCAAGTTCGGCTGCGATGGTTGCGCTCGGGACATCGCCGGCATCGACCGCTACATGGAGGTCGTCACACGCAACCTTCTGCGGGCCTCCGAGCAGGCCCCCATGATCGTGCGACACCTGCTCATGCCGGGCCATCTGGAGTGCTGCTTCAAGCCCGTGGCGCGCTGGATGGCGGAGCACCTGACCGATGTGCAGTTCTCCCTCATGACCGGCTACGTGCCCGCTTGGCGAGCCTGCTCCGACGAGCGGCTGGGGCGAACGCTGACGACCGAGGAGTGCGAGGAAGCGGAGGCGCTCGTCACCACCCTTGGTCTGCGGAGATCCTCGTGATACACGCACCGCACCCGAGCGATGGCAGCGATGAGCGAGGACGCGAGCTGGACATCGTCATCCGCATCGGGCCCGACGGTCGCGTCTATCTCCACGACATCACCGACGACCTGCTCCCGGTGGCGCTCTCGCTCAATCCGACCGACATCGTCATGCAGCAGCGGGTCAAGGCGGCGGGACGGCTCGATAAGGAGACGCACACGTGAGCACCAGTTCCTCCCCCAACGGCGTCCGATCTCCCGCCGCTCCCCTCCCCGCTCCAGGATCCGCCCCCCCCACTCGTCCCCTGCCGCCGTCGGCAAAGCCCGCCGCGCTCTCGGAGGCGCCGATGGACGAGTTGGAACTGCTCATCCGGGCCCGGTATCCCGTCATCTACGTGGTGAGCTGGGAGGAGGCCCGTGTGGAGCAGCACCTCCAGCAGATCGCGACACGCCGCAACAAGCAGATCTACACCTGGTCGGTCACCGGCGGCATGCGCAAGCTCGGGGCGCCCGGGGCGGGGCCCGCTCCGCGTTCCCGCGGCCTGGCCGATCCGATCGAGGCCCTGGACCAGGTCATCGAGAACAAGGAGCCGGCGATCTACCTGCTCCAGGACTTCCACGCCTTCCTGCGCCCGGCCATCCAGTGCAACATCCCGAACATCCGCAAGCTCCGCGAGGTCGCGCGGGCGCTGAGCGACAGCTACAAGACGGTGGTCATTTGCGCCCCGTGCGTGGAACTGGCCCCGGAACTGGAGAAGGACGTCACCGTCTACGACTTCCCGCTGCCCCAGAGTTCCGAGGTGGATGGGCTGCTCAGGCGGATCTGCAAGGACGTGGGCGAGCATTCGGCGGTGCAGGTCAACCTGGACGATGCGGGCCGCGAGGCCCTGATCCGGGCCGCGGGGGGCCTGACGCTCCAGGAGGCGGAGAACGTCTTTGCCAAGTCGCTCGTCCATGACGGCACGCTCGACGGCAGGGATGTCTCCACCGTGTTTGCCGAGAAGCAGCAGATCGTCCGCAAGAGCGGCCTGCTGGAGTACTACGAGGCCACCACCGAACTCGGGGCCGTCGGCGGGCTCGACGAGCTCAAGGACTGGTTGCGGCGGCGTTCCACGGCCTTCAGCCGCAAGGCCCAGGACTTCGGCCTTCCCGCCCCCAAGGGCGTCCTCCTGGTTGGCGTGCAGGGGTGCGGCAAGAGCCTGTGCGCCAAGGCCGTCAGCCGGGAATGGAACATGCCGCTGCTGCGGTTCGATGTGGGGCGCGTCTTCTCGAGCCTGGTCGGGTCTTCCGAGAGCAACGTGCGCAGGGCGATCGCCGTCGCCGAGAGCATCGCCCCGGTGGTGCTCTGGGTGGACGAGATCGACAAGGCCTTCGCCGGCTCCCAGGGCTCGGCGGGCACGGACGGGGGCACCACGGCCCGGGTCATGAGCACCCTCCTGACCTGGCTGAGCGAGAAGACCAATCCGGTGTTCGTGGTCGCCACGGCCAACGACATCTCAAACCTGCCCCCCGAGCTGCTGCGCAAGGGCCGGCTGGACGAGATTTTCTTTGTCGATCTGCCCACCGCGGACGAGCGGCAGGAGATCCTCCGCATCCATATCGCCAGGCGAAAGCGGGACGCCCCGGCCTTCGACCTGGTCCAGCTCGCCGCGGCGGCCGACGGCTTCAGCGGCGCCGAGATCGAGCAGGCCGTCATCAGCGCTCTCTACGACGCCTTCTCACTGGGACGCGAACTCCGGACGCAGGATGTGCTCAAGAGCATCCGTGAGACCGTGCCGCTGTCGCGGACCATGAGCGAGCGGGTCTCGGACCTGCGTTCCTGGGCCGAGGGTCGGGCCAGATTCGCATCCCGCGCAAGCACCGCGTCGGCGGCGACGCCCAAACGGAAGTTGGAAGTCTGATCGCCGGCATCCCCGCCGTGGGTATCGAGGAGCTTTCCATGAGCAGCGTCATCGTTCTGACACCCATCATCATCGCGTCCTGGCCCGCGGTCGCGTCCGCCGTGCTCGGGGCGGCCGGTTCGATGGGCTTCACCATCGCCGCTGCTGAGCGCGGCAAGGAACTTCCCGCGGGCGATGCTCGCGTCGAGACCGAGGTGCCCAACTCCGAGGTGCTCGCCGAGACGCTCTCCCGCGGGGAGAAGATCCGCATCGCCAAGGACGGAGTGATCATCGAGATCGGCGTGGACGACCGTGGCCGATGCACCGTGTGCGCGAGCGGCCGGGGCAAGTCCAAGCCCGAGCTCAAGCGCCTGGGCGAGGAGTGCTCGGGACGGATCGTCCAGCAGTTCGCCTACCACAAGCTCGTCACCGAGCTCAAGACCCGCGGCTACCAGATCGCCGAGGAGTCGGTCCAGAAAGACCAGTCCATCCAGATGCGCGTGCGGCTTGGCCGCTGAAGGAGATCGCCCATGGCCACACCGGAGTTCGACATCACCATCGGCAAGGACGGAAAGGTGCACATCACCGTGCATGGCTCTTCGGGCAAGGAGTGCGTCGCCCTGACGGACATGGTCCGCGACATCGTCGGCAAGGAAGAGAGTCGCACGATGACCTCGGAGTACTACGGCTCGCCCGGCGCGGTGCGCATCGATGCCCACGTGCAGGCCACAAACCAACGCTCTGCCTGACGACCCGGCGAGGATGACACGGCGTGGAATGCCCGAACTGCTCATTCCAGAACACCCCCGGCACGCGGTCGTGCGTGCGATGCCAGGCCCTGCTGGACCTGGACGCCGTGGACTTCGTTCCCCCGCGGGCCGCCATGGGGAGGCCCGCACGCCGCGCGAGGGCCGTCGCGCAGACAGCCCGATTCCGCATGGCCGATGCGATGGCCGACGTGGGCCGATCGCTCCGGCTTCCCGCCGATTTCCGTGTGGCCTGGCACGAGGTGGCGTGGTCGCTCATCCCGGGCGGTGCGCAGATCCGCAGCCCCGTTCGCGGCCTTCGGGTGCTGGGCCGGGTGGTGCTCTCCATCTGGGTGTTCATCCTGCTGCTGGCCACGGTCTTCGTGGGCACGGGGTTCGGATCGGTGTTGTGCTTTGGGCTCGTCAGCGTGCACTGCTTCGCGATCTCGCTGGTGTTCGCCGCGCCGCTCCAGGCCCAGCCAATGGTCCATCGCCTGGTGGTCGGCATCGCGCTGTACTTCGCGGTGCTCTTCGGGCTCTACTGGCCCGCATCGGCTGCGCTGCGCAACGTCGCGGCGATCCTGCCGGTGTCCAACGTGCACCGGCAACAGGCGATCGCCGATGGGGATGTCCTGCTGCGCACATCGCGCTGGACCCGGCCCAGGGCCTGGCATCGGGGCGACCTGGTGGTGGTGGCGATCGACTCGATGAGCGCTCCCGGGGTGATCATCGCGGAGGGCTTCAATGTCGATCGCATCCTCGCGTTGCCGGGCGATCGGGTGCACATGGAGCCGGGGGTGCTGCTGATCAACGACGAAGCGGCACCCTCGGACCACTGGCCGCTTGGGGGTCTTTCCGACCTCCCACGGCTGGATCTCACGGCCGGTCCCGACGACTACATCGTGCTCCCGTCCGTATTGCGTTGGCGGATCCACGGCGATGTCACCATGCTGCGCTCGGGCCTGCTCGGTCAACTCGCCCACGTCCCCGAGGATCGGCTGCTGGGCAAGGTGCTCGTGCGGGTCCGGCCTTGGAGCCGGCTGGGCGTGGTGGGAGGAGCGGCCCAATGAACGGACGCTTCGCCAAACTCGAGATCGAGCAGCGCTCCCCCGCGACTCGTGCCGCGCTGGACACCGAGCAGATCGCCGGCACGCCCGTGCGTACCGCCCAGCATGACCTCTTGCTGGCCACCGACGCGTACCACTCGGGCCAGTTCGAGAATGCGCTGCAGCTCTACACGCGGGCGCTCCGCGGCGACCGAGGCATGATCCCCGCGTGGGTGGGCCAGGTGCAGATGCTCGTGGAGCTGGGCGAGTACCCGGAAGCACGTTTGTGGGCCGACAAGTCCCTGGAACTGTTCAAGAACAACGGCGATCTCCTGGCCGCCAAAGCCCGGGCGTGCCTGCGACAGCGCGACCGAGCCGCGGCGGTTGCGTGCTCGGATGCTTCGCTTGCAAGTCCGGGTACATCACCTCAGCGCTGGCAGGCCCGGGGCGAGGTGCTCTTGGACAAAGCCCCCGATCGAGCCCGCGACTGCTTCGAGCGCAGCCTGACCGAGAGCGCGGCCGACTGGTTCGACCGCCTTGTCATCGCCCGGGCCTACTTGTTCCATGGATACGCCGCGCCGGCGGTGCCCTACGCCCAGGCGGGCGTTCAGCTCCAGCCCGCGAGTTCCCATGCATGGCTGACGCTGGCTCGCTGCCAGGACGCCCTCGGATGGGGAGAGCAGGCACGCAACAGCTGTGAGCGGGCGTTGCAACTCCCCGGAGACCGCACCATCGCCCTGAACGCATTGTCGTCGCTCGATCACCAGCACACGCCCACGCGGCTGGCCCGCTGGGTACGAGGGCTCTTCCGCCGATGAAACTCCGCACACTCCTTGCCGGCGCCCGTGAACACAAGGCCAGCGACGCCCACATCCTCGTCGGCATGCCGCCCATGCTCCGGATCGGGGGCGAGATCGTCGCCACGCGCGGGCAGGTGATGTCCGGTGAGACCATCGACGCCATGCTCCAGGAATGCCTGACCGCCGGGCAGCTCGAGCGGCTGGCCCACGACTGGCAGCTGTGCGCGTCGGTGGTCTTCCCCGATGTCGGGCGGGCCCGCGTCACGGTGTACAAGCGAAACGGCGCGTACGAGCTGGCAGTCCGCCTGAGCGAACCGGCGGTGCGGACGCGCGACCAGTTGCGTCTGCCCGTGATTGTCGACGAACTGGCTCGCAAAAGCCACGGGCTGGTGGTGCTCACCGGCCCGACGGGCGTGGGCAAGACCACGACCCTGCACTACATGATCGACCTGATCAACGCCGAGCGGGCCTGCAAGATCATCACCATCGAAGACCCGGTCGAGTTCGTCCACGCGTTCAAGCGAGCGGTTGTGGTGCAGCAGGAGGTGCTCTCGGACGTGCGGGACTTCACCTCCGCCCTGCGGCACGTGCTGCGCCAGGACCCGGATGTCATCGGTATCGGCGAGATGCGGGACCGCGAGACCATCTACACGGCACTCATGGCCGCCGAGACCGGGCACCTGGTCATCGCCACCCTGCACACCCCGGGCGCGGTCGATGTGGTGCAGCGCATGGTCTCGGCTTTTCCGGAAGGGCAGCAGGAGGAGATCCGGTTCATGCTGGCCAACACACTGCAGGGGGTGGTCGCCCAGCACCTGCTCCCGCGCGTGACCGTCAAGGGCCAGACGCTCTGCTGCGAGGTGCTCATCGGCACGGGGGCGGTCCGGCATCAGATCCGCGAGAACACCGCCCACCAGATCTACAGCGAGATGCAGTCCGGCCGACGGCACGGCATGGTCACGTTCGACCAGGCGCTCCTGGATCTCTACCAGCAGGGGGAGATCTCCTACGACACAGCCCTGAGCCATGCCCGGCACCCGGACAACATCAAGAAGAAGGGCGCTGCGGCGTGATCGGGATCGGACAGGCGCCCAGAGAACGGGTGGGGCACTTCGAAGTCCACACGTACAACAGCCTTGGCATTGCCGGTCGGCAGCGTCTTTGACCGTTCGCTTTGGCTGGCGAGGAATCCCTCCTCGGACGCTTCCCTTGGCCCTCGGCTGCGCCGTCGCCCCATCAGGCACGCCGCCGTCGAGAAGAGTCTGATGGACCGATACCGCTCGCAGGGCGTCTTGGGCGACCGCCAGCGGACCCTTCGGCAACACCACCACCCCATCGAATCGCTCATGCCAAAGTCGCTCCGCCTCGGCCTTGTCCATGTTGGCGTAGGTGTCCTTTCCGTCCTCTCGCCAGAACCAATGGCCTCGGGCATGTTGGCGCAGAGCAGGGAGCCGCCGCCGGACCTCGCCGCCGCTCGAACCAGAAACTCCAGATTTCGCCGGTAAACCCACGTTTTACACCCCTCTGAGAGGGGTGTATTGAGGGGTGTCGTCGGCTCGTGGCCCCGAGGGGTGCGAGTCTGGCACTCGCTCGGAACCCCTCGAAAACAAGGCCGAAACCTTCTAATGCCCAGGAGAGGACTTGAACCTCCATGCCCTTGCGGGCGCTACCACCTCAAGGTAGTGCGTCTGCCAATTTCGCCACCTGGGCGGTGGGGGTGAAGGGTACGCCGGGAGGGGCGGGAGGGGAAGTAGGGTTTGGGCGGGATCGCGGCGGAGAAGGGCCGCAACTTTGGCGTGGGTCGGGCGTTGGAGGTATTGTGTGGTTGGAGTGCGCGCGGATCGGCGGGGGGCCCTGCCCGGGCTGGCGCCCGGGCCTCTGTTTGGAGGACACCATGCCTTGTGTCAGGAACCTTGTGTGGCGGACGGTGGCGGCGTGCGGGGTGGGTGCCGGGATGGCGCTGGGGGCCGTGGTCGGTCCGGATCCGGCCGGTGCGGAACCGCCGTCGCACGTGCGGAGCGGCGTGTTCGTCTCGCCGGAGGTGACGATGCCGGTGGACGCGTCGCGCCCGGTGCGGGTGATCCCCGTTCGCGTCGAAGCCGCGACCGACACGGAAGCCCTGGCCGAGGTCGTCTCCAGCGACCCGGCGGTCGTGGCGGTGGTGCATGGAGCGCGGATCCTGCCCGGCCAGGCGATGGGGTATGCGCTGGTGCGCGCGGTAGGCGCGGGCGAGGCGACGCTGAGCACCGGAGGATCGACGGTCCGGGTGCGCGTTGTTGAAGGGCCGGAGAGGACCGCCGACGCGGGACAGGCGTTTGGGTTGACGCCGCGCCTGGTCGGCCCGGCGGCGGGCGCGGCGGTGTGGGGGAAAGTCGGGGTGTCGGCGGCGGCGTGGCGCGAAACCGGGGAGGCGAAACCGAACATCCGGCTGCGCGTCGGGGGCGAAGGCGGGACGATGCTCGAGCCGGTGTGGATGAACGCGCCGAAAGAGGGTCCTCTGGCGCTGGCGGCGTTCTCGGTGGACGTTTCCGGGCGCGGGGCGGGGCCGTGCGAGTTGCGGGTGGTGCGGGTGGATGCCCGCGGGGTTGAGCACGCGGGGGAGGCGGCGGTGGTGCAGGTGGTGGCGCCGGAGTCGTCGTCGCTTTCGCAGGGGGAGTGCGAGACGGACTATGGGATTGTGCTGCCGGGGCAGTTCGGGCCGCCGCGCCCGACGGGCTCGGTGGGCCGGAACGCGCAGGCCTCGGGCGGCAAGTTCTTCAACAACGCCTCGACGGAGCCCCGCTTCCGGTATGAGGTGGAGGTGCCGAGCGATGTGGGAGCCGGGTGGTATCAGGTGATGCTCACCGCGGGCGGGGACGAGGCGGGGGGGGCGCTGCCGTCGGTGGGAATCACGATCGACGAGGGACGCCAGCCGGTCACGGCGAGCTCCATCGCGCAGCCCGCGTGGCACCGGACGCCCATCGGCACGCCGATCCGGCTGGAACCGGGGCGTCGCGTGCTGAGATGCGACTTTGTGAATGACTTTGCGAGCCGGGGGGCGGACCGGAACCTGCGCCTGGACCGGATCGAAGTTGCGAGGGTGGCCGACGATGGGGGGAGCGCGGCCGACACGGCCTCGGATCGCGGGGAGATGGCGATGGGGGAAGCCACGACGATGGCCGCGATGCAAGGCGGGGACCAGATGATGACCATGTCGGGAGGGTCGTCCGTGGCGTCGTCGGGCGCCTGGCCCGCGAGCGCACTGGCGGCGACGCGCCCCCCGGTGCGCATCGCCTTCGCAAGGCCGATCGACGGGCTGGGGGTGATGGGTGAGATCGAGGTCCGCGGGACCGTCTCCTGGGAGGATCAACGAACAACCCCCCCACCGCAGGTCGCGCTGATCGTGAACGGGCGTGAGCGGGCCCGCCAGCGGTCGGATGCGCCGCGGTTTGTGCTCGTGCCCGAGAGCCTGGCCGCGGGCGCGAACACGGTGCAGCTGGCGGCGATCTCGGACTCCGGCCTGCGGGCCGAAACGGCCGTGCAGCGGATCGTGCTGCCCGACGCGCTGGCGCGGGCGAACTCTTCGGAGGGCGTCCGGGCGACGTGCCGGATCACGGCGCACGATCCGGCATGGACCCCGGCGTTCGGCAAGGCGATGAAGGACAACGCGGGCGGGGACCAGCGCAAGAGCGGTATTCTCGCGAGCAGTTCGCGGGTGGCGGTGGAGTTGCCGACGGGCCTGCACGGAGAGTTCGATGTCTGGCTGGAATGCCGGTCGAACGTGCGCCCCGGCGCGCCGGGGCGGCGAGTGGACCTGGAACTCGAGAGCGGAGACCGGGGCGAGGCCGTGGGCCCGCCGCGCCCGGTGGCCTCTCGTGACGTGCCCCGCTGGATGGATGCGCACCGGTTCACGACGGACGTCGCGCCCGTGGCGCTCCACGGAGGGCCGAAGCGGTTGTGGATCGGCGTCCCGGGGGCCGATGGAAAGTGGGCGCCGGGGAAGGGCGGGAAGGAAGCGGTGTACGTGCAGGCCATCCGCCTGGTCGAGCGATCGGCACGAACGAGCATGGAGCCGCGGGCCATGCTCGAGTATCCCGGCGAGCGCCAGGAGCTGTTCGGGGCCGATGCGCTGGTGGCCACGGTGCAAGGTTCGAGCACGCCGGAGTGGGCCGAGCCGGTCGTGGACGGCGTGACGCCCGAGGGCGCCCGCTACGACCTGCGACGCGCGGGCGGGCTGGGGCGCGTGGTCGTCCCGCTTCCGCTGCGCGGCGTCGGCCCGGGGGAGCATCGCGTGGCGGTTCGGATCGGGGATTCCCGCGGGCACGTGGCGCAGACCGCCGAGCGCGTGGTGCGAGTCGCCGACGGTTCGCCGCACGGCGGCACGGTGTACGAGCGAGCCGTAACAGTCCTGGACCGGTTCGCGTACGGGCCGGACGCGGAGGAACTCGGCGACATTCTGGTCCTGGGGATCGACCGGTATCTGGACGAGCGCCTGGCGGCCGACGCGGGCGGGGCGGCCGTGGACCTCGGGGGCGTGCGGTTCACGAACATGCGCTCGGGCTACGACGTGGCGCGCCGGGCGGTGCAGGAGGCGATCGCGACGGAAAACCCGGTGCGGAACCGGTTCACGCTGTGGGCGGAGAACCACTTCTCGACGTGGGTCCGGAAGGACGGTGCCTGGCGGAAGTGGGACGAGCACGAGCGGTTCCGCTCGCTCGGGGTGGCGACGTTCTTCGACCTGCTGCGGGCGTCGGCGACGAGTCCGGCGATGCTGCGGTATCTGGACCAGGAGCGGTCGTACGCGAGCCGGCTTAACGAGAACTACGCCCGCGAGATCATGGAACTGCACACGCTGGGTGTGCGCGGCGGGTACACACAGCAGGATGTGACCAACCTGGCCCACGTGCTGACGGGGTGGACCACGGCCCGCGTGGCGATGGCGACGGTGCCGGAGGCGACGGCGGATGACAACGGGTTGGTGGAGGAGTTCCGGTTCTCGCCGGCGGTGGCGTCGCGTCTGACCGAGCCGAAAGATGTGGTGGGGTATCGCTTCGCCCAGCAGGACCGGGCGGATGAGCATGGGCGGGTGCTGCTGGCGCTGGAGATTCTGGCCGCGCATCCCTCGACGGCGCGGTTCGTGTGCACGAAACTGGCCAACCACTACGTGGGCGTGCCGCCGCCGATGGAGTTGATCGACGACCTGGCGTCGGTGTTCACGCAAACGGGCGGGGACATGAAGGCCGTGCTGGCAGCGATGAGCCGGCACCCGGCGTTCTGGACGGCCGCGGCGAAGAGGCGCCTGGCGCATCCGACGGATTACGCGTTCCGCCTGGCGCGGTGTGCCCGATGGAACGCGCCGCACGAGATCGGCGACTTCCTCGGCGCGAGCGGGCACGGGATGTTCGACCGGGCCACGCCGGACGGGTATCCCGAGGCGGATACCGAGGCGATGGACTCCAACGCCATGCTGCAGCGGTGGAAACTGGCGAGCCGGGCCGACGGGGCCCTGGCCGATGGGATCCCGCCGGGCATCCGGTGGAGCGAGGGGCCGATGTCCGCCGAGATGCGGCAGATGGTCGTGGACGTTCTCGCGATCCGGCTCACCGGGCGGCCGCTGGGCGAGGCCTCCAATGATGAGGCGATGAAGGTGCTCGAGCAGGCCGCGCCGCCGACCGGGAAGGGCGTGCCGGTGGAGCAGCGGAACCATGATGCGCAGATAAAGACATGCGCGGCGTTCATCGCGCAGTTGCCGGAGGCGAATGTTCGGTAGCGTCGCGCACGGCGCGGGCGAGAGACAGGCACGGGCGGTTCTTGGAAGGACTCGGCATGCATCTGACACGGCGCTATTTCCTGAAGTCCACCGGCGCGGTGGTGACGTACCTCGGTGTCACGCCCCTGCTGCCCGCGCTGGCCCGCGCGGCGACGCCACGCCAGGTGGCCCGCAACAAGGTGCTCGTCGTGCTGTTCCTGCGCGGCGGGGCCGACGGGCTGAATCTGGTGACGCCGTACGGGGATTCGCACTACTACGACCTGCGCCGGGGGATCGCCGCGCCGTTGCCCAAGGCCGGGGACGCCGGCGCGCTGATCGACCTGGACGGATTCTTCGGGCTCAACCCGCGGATGCTGGCCCTCAAGCCGTTCTTCGACTCGGGGCTGTGCGCGGCGGCGCACGCCGTCGGGTACGACAAGAACACGCGCTCGCACTTCGAGGAGCAGGACACATGGGAGACGGGCGTGGCGGGGAACACCATCCACTCGGATGGGTGGCTGAACCGGCACCTGGTAACGTCCACGGGTCACGGACCCATCCGGGCCGTGAGCATCGGCGACGGGCTGCCGCGGATCATGCAGGGGAAGGCCCCGGCCTACGCCGTGCGCGGGCTGGAGGAGCTCAATCTGCCCAAGACAGCGCGGGCGATGGACCCGGAGATGATGTCGGCCGCGCTCGAGCACGCGTACCAGGGCGCGGCACAGGGAGCGAAGGGGGCGGCGACGGAGCTGCTGGCCCAGTCGGCCAGCGCCACGCTCGAGGGCGTGCGGCAACTGCGAGCGGTGACGAGCGGACCGTACACGCCGGCGGCGGGCGTGGAGTATCCCAAGAGCGAACTGGCGAAAAAACTGGCGCAGGTAGCCCGGCTCATCAAGGCGGATGTCGGGCTGGAGGTCGCGGAGGTGGACCTGGGCGGGTTCGACACGCACCAGAACCAGGGGCGCGGCGGTGAGGGCGCGCTGGGCAATCTGGCCGCGACCATGGCGGATGCCACGGCGGCGTTCGCGAAGGACCTCGGCGACCGGATGGACGATGTGCTGCTGGTGACGCTCAGCGATTTCGGGCGCACCGCGTTCGAGAACGGCACGGGCGGCACGGACCACGGGTGGGCGTCGTGCATGTTCCTGCTGGGCGGGGCGGTGCAGCGGGCCAGCCGGCCGGAGGTGGTGCTGGCCGATGCGGGTGCGCTCAAGTCGCCGACGGGGTCACGGGCCGTGCTGACCCGCTGGCCGGGGCTCGCGCCGGATCAGTTGCACGAGAAGCGGGACCTGCAGCACACGACGGACTTCCGGGATGTGCTCGGCGAGATCGTGGGCGTGCACCTGGGCAACGACAACTTGAAGGCTGTGCTGCCGGGGCACGAGTTCAAGCGGCTGGGGATGATCGCGTAGGCGATCCGGATCGGCGACAGATCAGTTCGGATGTAAGGACCACGAAGAAGGAATCCGGCTCGGACGCGGCGGCGCACCAAGGCTACCGTGAGCCCATGCCCACAAAGACCCCCGCCTTCGCCGCTCGGACCGCCAAGACCCCCCTCGCCCCCTTCACCGTCGATCGGCGCGACCCGCTGCCAAACGATGTGCAGATCGAGATTCTGTATTGCGGAGTCTGCCACTCCGATCTCCACTTCGCCCGCGGCGAGTGGGAGTTCTCGAGTTTCCCGGCCGTTCCCGGGCACGAGATCGTCGGCAAGGTCGTGAAGGTCGGCTCGGCGGTGAAGACCTTCAAGGTGGGCGACCTCGCGGCCGTCGGGTGCATGGTCGATTCCTGCAAGTCATGCCCCTCCTGCAACAAGGGTCTGGAGCAGTATTGCGAGAAGGGGATGACCCTGACCTACGGCAGCCCGGACATCCACATGCCGGGCACCATGACCTACGGCGGGTATTCCAAGTTCATCACGGTCCTGGACCGCTTCGTGCTGCGTGTCTCGCCGAGGTTGAATCTGGCCGCGGCCGCGCCGCTGCTGTGCGCCGGCATCACCACGTACTCCCCGCTCAAGCACTGGGGCGCCAAGAAGGGCAGGAAGGTCGGCGTCGTCGGCCTCGGCGGTCTGGGGCACATGGGCGTGAAGTTCTCGCACGCCTTCGGAGCCCACACCGTGCTCTTCACGACCTCGGCGGGCAAAGTCGAGGACGGCAAGCGCCTCGGCGCCGATGAGGTCGTCATCTCCAAGGATGATGCCCAGATGGCCAAACACGCGGGCTCGTTCGATTTCATCCTCAACACCGTCGCGGCCAGCCACAACCTCGACGCCTTCACGAACCTCCTCCGCCACGACGGCACCATGTGCCTCGTCGGCGCCCCCGCGCACCCGCACCCCAGCCCGAGCGTCTGGCCCCTCATCACGAAGCGGGCCAGCATCGCGGGCTCGGCCATCGGCGGCATCCCCGAGACGCAGGAGATGCTCGACTTCTGCGCCGAACACAACATCGTGTGCGATATCGAGATGATCCCGATCCAGAAAATCAACGAGGCGTACGAGCGGATGCTCAGGAGCGATGTGAAGTACCGCTTTGTGATCGACATGGCTTCGCTGAAGTGAGCCAAGGCTGGGTGGAGAGCGGGAGGGCGGACAGAGGAGTCGAGCATGAAGTCGCGAGGTGTGGCTCGGTGTGGGTGGTGTGCGGCGTGCGTCCTTGCCGCGGTCGGGATCGGCGGGTGCGGGCAGGGCGTGCGAGAGTCGGGGTGGGTGCGTGAGCCGGCCGCGGCGAAGGCGGATGCGCCGGAGGGCTTCGTGCCGCTGTTCGATGGCAAGTCTCTCGCAGGTTGGAAGGGCCTCGTGGCCGATCCGCCGCACCGGGCGAAGACGTCGGTGGAGGAACTGGCCGCGGCCCAGGCCAAGGCGGACGAGTCGATGCGGGCGCACTGGCGGGTGGTGGACGGCGTGCTGCACTTCGACGGGAAGGGCGAGAGCCTGTGCACGGCGAAGGACTACGGCGACTTCGAGATGCTGGTGGACTGGAAGATCGAGAAAGGCGGGGACAGCGGGATCTACCTGCGCGGCTCGCCGCAGGTGCAGATCTGGGACAACCCGATCGGCTCGGGCGGGCTGTACAACAACCGGAAGCACCCGTCGAAGCCCACAAGCGTGGCGGACAAGCCCGTGGGCGAGTGGAACACGTTCCGCATCCGGATGGTCGGCGAGCGGGTGAGCGTGTGGCTCAACGGGACGCTGGTAGTGGATGATGTCGTGCTCGAGAACTACTGGGAACGGACCGCCCCGATCTATCCGGTGGGACAGATCGAGTTGCAGAACCACTCTTCGCCGCTGGAGTTTCGGAACATCTCGATCCGGGAGATTGGGCGAGGGTCGTAGAGGGGTTGGCGGTTGTCACCGGGTGCGGACCTCCGCTTGCGCGGAGGGCTCGTAGACTCGTGCATGGATCACTTCGGGTATCAGAACGGTCGGCTGGCGTGCGAGGGGCTGGATCTGGGCACGCTGGCGGGGGGCGCGGGCGTCAAGACGCCGGTGTACGTGTATTCCGCGGCCACGCTGCGCGAGCACTACACGCGCCTGGCCGAGGCGTTCGCCCCGCTGGACCCGCTGATCTGCTTTTCCGTGAAGTCGTGCTCGAACCTGACGGTGCTGCGGACGCTGGCCGCGCTGGGGGCGGGGATGGACGTGGTTTCCGGGGGCGAACTCTGCCGGGCACGGCTGGCGGGGGTCGCGCCGGAGAAGATCGTGTTCGCGGGCGTGGGGAAGACGGATGAGGAGATCATCTCGGCCCTCGGGCGGCCGGCGGACGATGAGCCCGCGCTCCCCGATGGGCACGGAAACCGGGAGCCGATCGGGCTGTTCAACGTGGAGAGCGAGCAGGAGTTTCAGACGATCGCGACGCTCGCCCGCACGCTGGGCGTGAAGGCCCGGGCCGCGCTGCGGGTGAATCCGGATGTCGATCCGCTCACGCACAAGTACACGACGACGGGGACGGCGGAGACGAAGTTCGGCGTGGACATCCTGCGGGCCAAATCGTTCTTCAAGGCCTACGACGGGCACCCGAATCTGAAGTTGTGCGGGCTGCACGTGCACCTGGGCTCGCCGGTACTCTCGCCGCAGCCGTACGTGCAGGCGATCCTGAAGATCCTGGCCCTCGCGGATGAACTCGAGCGCGACGGGCACCGCATCGAGGTGCTCAATCTCGGCGGCGGGTTCGGGGCCGACTACACCACGGGGCAGGCCATTCCGGCCGTCGAGTACGCCAGGGAGATCGTGCCACTGCTGCACGAGCGGCTGGAGAAGCGGTGGGCCGAGACCGGCCGCCGCACCCGGATCATCCTCGAACCCGGGCGCACCATCGCGGCCAACGCGGGCGTCCTGCTCACGCGCGTGCAGTACATCAAGACCTCTGGCTCCAAGAAGTTCCTCGTCTGCGATGCGGGGATGCACACGCTCCTGCGGCCGTCGCTCTACGAGGCCTTCCACTTCATCTGGCCGGTGAACGTCGCGCCGCAGCACGTGCCGCTCGTGCGCGAGAAGGCGTCGGACCTGCCGGGCTTGGAACCCTGCGACGTCGTGGGCCCGATCTGCGAGACGGGGGACATTCTCTCCAACTCACCCCTGACGCGGGCGTTGCCGCCGGTGGCCCGCGGCGACCTGCTGGCAATCTTCACGGCCGGGGCGTACGGCATGAGCATGTCCAGCCGCTACAACTCGCACGGGCTGCCGGCGGAGGTGATGGTGGACGCCGGAAAGGCCACGATCGTGCGGCGGCGGGAGACGTACGCGGATCTGGTGGAGCATGAGATGGTGACCGAGGTGGTTGGGGCCTGACCGAAAAGACATTCACCACAGAGGGCACAGAGAGCACAGAGGAAGGCGGGTACGGAGAGGTCGAACGAAAACCGCCCGGGCCTGCAAGGACCCGGGCGGCTCGATCGTGCTCGACGTACATACGGGCAGGATCGGGGGAACAGGCGTGGCGAGCGGTTCGGTCATTCCCGAACCCGAACCAGCCCGCGCTTGCCGGATGTATCGAACTAGGCGGCCATCTTCATGGCGCCGGTATCGGTGGACATGATGCTCATGCCGCCGCCGCCGACGCTGCCGAACTGCACCTGGAAGACGTTGCTCATCGGCCCGACGACGGTGCCGCGCTTGGGCTGGACGATGTACTCGACCCTGTCCACGCCGATGGGGAGCGTGGTGTCCACGAACGACTTGTTGGAGCCCTCGGTGGAGACGATCGCGTACTGGCCGCTCCCGTTGATGCGGCGCGAGACCATGTACACCACGCTCGTGACGCCCTCGGGCTGCGAGACCTTCCACTTGATGGTGAGCGAGCCGTCGGGGTTGACGCCCGCGGTGAAGGTCTGCGGCGCGTTGGGGAGCGGGAGCGTGCTGGGCGGATCGTTGGGCGAGACGCCCGCGAGGACGTACACGTTATTGTTGCCGGTGGTCTCGGCGTAGGACTTGATGGTGGAGATGTACGCCGCGCCGGTGGAGCGCACGGCGTTGATGGCGGCCTGGAGGCTCATGGTCGCGTCCTTGGAGGCCTGCCGGGCCGCCTCGGCCACGGTGTTCGCCGTCACCATCGCGTCGGTGAGGTTCTTGAAGTTCGTGGCCTGCGCGCCGGACAAACCAATTGAGGCGGCGTTGTCGGTCCACAGATCAACGTGGACGCCGCACCAGTTGATGAGCTCGGCGATCGGCCTGGGGAGATTCTGTGACATCGGCGGACTCCATTTCTGCGCCCTCGGGCGCGTGCTCCTGAACACAGATGCGGAGCGGACAAGAGAAACTCGACGCGGGATCACACGATCCCGCCGCCGAAGGGATCGGGAACCAGCGCGCGCGACTTGGCCGGTCGTGCGGTCTTGCGTGAAGAAAACGAAGATCACAAGAAACAGGGGAGGGCGATTTCACCCAACCGCCTCGAAACGGCCACAAACGGCCCAATAACGCGGAATAACCGAACAGAGACCCCGATCGGAGGCTCTGCCGAAGAGTTCGGCAGGGCC
This sequence comes from uncultured Phycisphaerales bacterium, assembly GCA_937871915.1. Taxonomy (GTDB): domain Bacteria; phylum Planctomycetota; class Phycisphaerae; order Phycisphaerales; family UBA1924; genus UBA4658. The sequence continues at coordinate 5,084 of CALMPG010000073.1, read as the reverse complement.
GCCGAAGGGCTCGGCAGAGCCGCCGAAGACCTCGGCAGCGCCGCCGAAGGGCTCGGCAGTGCTGCCGAGGAGCAAAGCAGAGCCGCCGAAGAGTCCGGCAGCGCGGTCGAGGAGTTCGGCAAAGCCGCCGAAGAGCATCGCCGGGCGGTCGAACGATTCACAAAGGCAGGAAGGAAGCGCGTTCGGCGAGCAGCTTTGGCACCCCCCGCCGCCCGAGGGGTCGCAGGGACAACGCCCGCATCCCCTCTGCCAGTGTGCGGACGTAGTCGCAGTAGGTTGGTACACTGGATCCAGTGCGAAATGCAAACCGGCGGTTCGAGTTCGGGCGATCGTGCGTTTGAAGTCTCGGTGCTTGACCGGGACAGTGGTGAGCACCGCCACATTGTCGTTCCAGCACAGGATGAATCGGAGGCTACTCGCTTTGCGGCCTCGCTGGGCAACTTCGCCGTTGGATCGACGCGCGAGGTTGCTGTTGAAAGACTTCAGGAAAGCGTTCCCGTACATCCGGCGTTAGACGACCCGCCACCGCGACAGAGCAGCTTGATCGCCCTTCCGAGGAGTCTGATCGCGCTCGCGACTTCGATTGCGGATCGACTTGCTGGGGGCAGGCGTTGGCTGAGCATTCCGGTGGCTGTCGTGCTGTCAGTCTTGTTCTTTGGAGTGTGCCTGGCACTCTTGGGGCTGGCTTCCTCCGCAGGAAAGGCCGCCGGGGGATTGCTCGGCGCGGCTGGCCTAGGTGTTGTACTGATCGTACTTCTTGTCGCACGGGGCGGACAACCTGAAAAACGACGCTAGGACGAGGGGTGGCCCGGCCCTTCGCGTACCACCACCATTCTGGCTCGAACTTGGTGGTGTTTGGCGGGGGCGGTGCAATCGCGTCGGCATGGGCTTGGCATCCGGCCGGGAGGATGGGTGCGGGAAGGAGGGCGGAGGCTTTGCGGAGTCCTCCTTCCTGCATCGGCGAACAGAAATGACACGGATACACCGGCGGCTCGGCGCTACGCGGCGGGCTTGGTGCGACGGACCTCCGCCTCGGACGCCGCGCCTTCCTCGCCCTTCGTGCCCCCCACCACCACGCGCGGCTGATCCACGACCCGTTCCGCGTGCCCACGCTGCACCTCGGCCAGATGCGCGGCGTAGGCGCGCAGGTCATGGGCGTATCGGGCGCTGATCGCCATCGCGCGGGCTCGCACCTCATCAACGATCGGACTGTCGCTGTTCATGGCAGTTCCTCCAACGGGCGGAGCAGGTGCGGGGTGGTGATGAGCGGAGTGGAGAGGCCCAGGCGTGCATTGATCGTCCGCAGGTGTCGCATCTTGTTCGCGTTGGCGATGTGGACGCAGTTCCACGTGAGCAGAAAGTCCATCCGGTAATGGCAGGCCAGCGCGACGTGGAGGGCGTCACGGACGGGCGGACCGGGCATGACCTTCGACGCCTGGTACGCCTCCGCAATCCGAAGCACATCCTCGTTCACGGCCAGAAGCGGCAGCGCTTGAACGAGTTCCAGACAGCGTGCCCGCGAGGGATACTCGCCTTCGGAGAGTTCGTCGATCACCACGGGCGACGCGTAGCACTCGTAGCCGCCCCGCTCCACGTCCCACCACTCACGCGTGCGCGCGACATCGGCGTCCAGCCCGGGGCGGGTGGTCGCATAATACGACGGGATCGTCGTTTCGATGTAGACCGACTGACGCATGAACAATCATATGGAGACTGGCGCTTCTTCGGGCCGATCGAGCATCCGTCGTTTCCGGCGAGCTACTTCGCCCCCATCTGCTCGATGAACCTGTTCGCCTCCGCGATCGAGGTCTCCATGTCGCGGATCAGGTTGCCCACATCCGACTGGATCTGCTGGGCCGTCCCCGAGAGGCTGGCGATGGCCTGGGCGTTGAGGTTGTGCTTCAGGAAGAGTTCCTGGTCCTTGAACGCGGCCAGCACCGGCTTCACCTTGCTCTCGGCCGCCTTCATCGCACGCAACAACTGCTCGTACTGCGACTTGGTGTCGTCGTACATCCGCTCGCTCCGGCGGCGAAGATCGTCATTGGAGTACTGCTTGAGTTCCCCCTTCCACTCGGCGAAAAGCTTGTCGGCGACGGTCTCGACGCTGGAGATGCGGCCGCTCACGGTCTCGGCCCGCGACTCGCACCGCTCGCGCTCCTTCTTGAAGCGCGAGTACTGCGACTCCAGATCGCCGACCTTTCCGGGTTGGCCCTTCTGCCCCGTCACGACGAGGAACTCATCCAGCGCGGACTCGAACTGTTGCTTCGCGGCCTCCTGCGAGTCGCGGGCCTCCTGCACGCGATCGACGAGCTGCTCACGCTTCTCGATCCCGAAGGACTCGCGCAGGGCGATCCCGGCGGAGGCGCAGCCGGAGAGGAGCGTGAGGGCGAGGAGGAGCAGGATGGGGATGGTCTTCATGGGGTCTCCAAACCAAGGCGGTTCACCACAGAGACACAGAGGCACTGAGAAGAAATCGGAACAAGTTCTCTCTGTGCCTCTGTGTCTCTGTGGTGAGGGTTCTGATCCGATTCAGACAATGACAATCTCGTTCTGGATGCAACTGGTGACGCGAGGTCCGGCCGTCGGGTCCGCGTAGACGTTGATTTCAAGGCGGACGCCGAAGCCCGGACCATCCGGGCCGTCGGGGATGTAGACCCCCGGCTCGACGGTGAAGCCGACGCCGGGGAGGAGCTCGCGGGTGTCGTGGGTTTCGAGGTTGTCGATGTTCACGCCCACGCCGTGGACCATCGGGCCGGCGCTCAAAGAGTGCCCGGTGCGGTGCTTGATGTACTGGCCATACCCGGCCTTTTCAATCACGGTTCGCGCGGCGTCGTCGAGTTCCCATCCCTGCACGGGCTGTTTGGCGTTCCAGCGGGCTTGGGCCAGGGCGACGGCCGCGTCGCGCCCGGCCTTCACGGCTTCGAAGACTTTACGATGCCGCTCGGGCACCGGTGCGCCTGGCATCGACGCCGCCCACGCAACCCAGGTGATATCGCTGAAGATGTGCTCGTCGCCGGGCCTTCTGGCCCACAGGTCGAGCAGGATGAAGTCGCCGCGCTTGATCTCGGCGGGGCTCGTCTCGGAGACCTCGAAGTGCGGGTCGGCCCCGTGGGCGTTGGCGGCGACGATGGGGCCGTCGGGGGTCTCGAGATTGGCCTGCTTGAAGAGCGTGTGGATGTGCTGGTGGACATCCCACTCGGTGACACGCTGATTCGCGGCCAGTCGCGTGCGGATCAGGTCGAACGCCGAATCCTTGATACGGGCGACCTCCTTGGAGGCCCACTCGTGACTCTCAAGCGCGGCCGCGCTCCACCGGGCGATGCAGACCTGGATGAGGTTCGCGCTGGAGACCACCTCGGCACCGCAGGATCGCACCATCTCGACCGTTCCTGCGTCAACAACGGAGACCACGGGGAGCGCACCGCCCGCGGCGTACTCCATCGCAACACGCCCGCCGCTCTCGCCGACACGGGCGTTGACCCAGGCCCAGAGTTGCTGCCAGGTGAGGTAGAGATCGGTCTTGACCTTGCCACCGCCGATGAGCGCGGCATCATGGAAGGCGACGCTGTCGATTCCGTGGGAGAGCAGGACCGGCTCGCCGCGGGCAGGAATCCACAGCGCCGCGCGCCGGGTGAGGTGACGGCGTCCCGTGGGGTGGCCCTTCGGCAGCGGGAGCAGGCGAGCGAGCGTGGAGTTGGAGCCGCGGAAATCCCAGATGAGCCAGCCGCCGATGCGCTGGTCGTGCATGTAGGTTTGGAGGTCGTCGAGTCGCATGGTGTACCGCTCCCAGAGAGGACCAGTTTATCCGCGACGTGCCCACGGCAGGATCGGCCCCAGTCTTTGCAGCGTCGTACGCCGCGCCGCCGATGGTGTCTCACATACAGGAAGCCCCACCATGCCGCACGCGCGAGAGACTCCGTTCGACTCGTTTGGACTCCATCCCCTCGAAAACCGCATTCTCTGCGCGGCAGACCTCGTGGCGGGCGGGCTCTCCATGCTCTCGACGGGCGCCGCCGGCTCGGGCGCCGTTGTTCGTCCTTTCGCGCTGAGCGTCGCCAACGCCGGCTCGACCGGCGTCCCTGCTGGAGTCCAGGTGCGGTACTACCTCTCCCGCGACGCCGTGCTCGACTCCGCCGACCGACCGCTCCGTACATCGGTCCTCCCGGATGCCATTCCGGCGGGGGAGCGGGTGTCCTACAGCAAGTTCATCAAGCTGCCGTTGGGCATCGACTCCGGAAACTACCGCCTGCTCATGCAGGTTGACCCCAACAACCGCATCGCGGAGTCCGATGAGTCCAACAACGTGCTCCCCTCCAACGGCACGCTCGGCGTCACGTTCCAGCCCCACATCGACTCCATCGAGGTGAGCAAGCGGTACGTTCGCCCCGGCAGCATTGTCACGCTCACCGCACGCAACGTCACGAACATGGATCCCGACGCGGGGGTGGTCAAGTTCTACATCCAGCCCGATGCGATCCAGATCTACAGCAATCCGCCGGTGCTTCTGGGCATCGGCACACGGTCGGGCAATGACTACACGCTCACGTTCACGGCGGACGGCGCCCGGGTGTACGACGACAACTACTTTGTCGCCTCTGCTGAGAAGAACGGAGGCACAAGCTACTCGACAGTCTCGCAGAAGATAGAGGGACGGAACGCGGGGCCGACCGTCGGGTCAATCTCGTTCACGCCAGCGCCGCTCATTCGCGGACAGTCGGCAACACTCACGGTCTCGGGCGTGTCGTCGAACGCCCGCAGCGTGGAGTTGTACTTCGACACCAACCTCGACGGCCTCTATCAACGGCAACCGTTCATCATCCCGAGCCCCGGCAATCCGGACTACGACCGCTCCCTTGCCTCGGCGACGCAGTCGGGCTCCACCTGGGCGGCCACGTTCACGGTCCCCGACTGGTTCCCGAGCGCGCCGACGCGCGTGTTCGTGGTGCTCTTCAGACAGGGGACCTTCGCGAGCCGCGTGTTTCCCGTTCTGCTGACGGCGAGCAACTAAGAGCCTATCTCAGTAGACCCGCGGCCCTGTAGGCGATGAGGGCGCAGGAGAGGTGCAGGAAGCCGAGGTAGTTCTC